>NZ_JBNNJJ010000004.1:0-286057 GCF_050269995.1 Hyphomonas sp. NPDC076881
AGCTCCGCTCAGCGGGCCTTGACCACCCACCCCCAACCAGAAAGAAAGGCGAACAGAGTCTCCAATTAAACGGCCCGGATCAGGGGGCTGGGTCACCACGGCCCCTCTGACGGGGACGGCGGGGGAGGGGAAGTCTGTTTCGCCGTCAGGTGAAGACCGCTCCGAGATCGGCAAGCGATTCGAACAGATGCTCTGGGCCGAGATGCTGAGCCATGCGGGCCTTGAAAAATCCCTCACCCTGGGTGGGGGCGAAGCCGCCTCTGCCTTTTCCAGATATGTCGTTGAAGCGATTGCCGCAGATCTTGCCGAGACCCATCCGCTGGGCCTTGCCCGCAAGGTGGACGAAATCACTTCCGTGCAGGCCCCCTCTGACACCCTCATGAAGGATACCCAGGGATGAGCGAAGCGCAAATCCAGAGCACCGCTCTCGATCTTGAAGACATTCTGATTGCGGAGCGAGACCTCCTGATGGCCGGCCGCGTGCGGGAAGCCGCCGATCTCAGCGGCGAGAAGCTTGCCGCTCTGGAAGCGTTCGAAGGCGCCATCAGGGGGCGCGGGCGGGTCGCCGTATCGGCCGCCACCCGGCTGCTTGTTCAGGACGTTCTTCAGCTGTCGGAAGAAAACGCGCAGCTGCTCAATGCAGTCCGCAACGGCGTGCGCAGCTTGATCGCAAGATTCGAGCGCCCGGCCGATGATGTGTTTGTCGGTTCCTACCAGCAGGGCGGGCGCCAGATCGCCTTCTCGAATGCGACCGGGCAATACCTCAAAAGGGTTTGAGCCGATTAACTCTACATTTATTGCTCTGCTCTAAGACTTCAGGTGTGGAACTACGAAAGTTCGGGGCTGCGGCTCCAACGTCAGGACGACGCGTTTTTTCAACAAGCAAGCCACTATACAAAAATTGTGGCACACAAGAATGGATAGATAGATGTCTAGCATCCTGACCAACAACAGCTCGATGGTCGCCCTCGAGACCCTGCGTAACATCAACCGCAATCTCGAAACCGTTCAGAGCGAAATCGCCACCGGCAAGAAAATCTCGACAGCAAAAGACAACGCTGCGATCTGGGCTGTCTCGACGGTCATGTCGACCGACGTTGCCTCCTTCAAAGCCATCACCGACTCGCTGAACCTTGGTTCGTCGACGGTCGGCACGGCGCGTTCGGCCGCTGAAAAAGTGACCGAGGCCCTTCAGGACATCAAAACCCTGATCGTTCAGGCCCAGGGCGAGAACGTTGACCGCGCAAAATATCAGACCGACATCGCCGAGAAAATCTCGCTGATCGAAGGTTATGTCAGCGCCGCCCAGTTCAACGGCCTCAACCTGATCAACGGCTCGTCCACGGAAGACGTGAACGTCCTGTCGTCGCTTGACCGTTCGTCCTCGGGTTCCGTGTCGGCATCCTACATCACGGTTGCCCGCCAGGATCTCTCGGTGGCCAACACCGGTTCTGCCGCAACCTTCGGCGGCACGGCTGTCACCAACACCACCATCCTGAACAACGGCGGCACCGCTGCTGGTACGGCTGCTTCTGTCGCTGGTGGCGCAACGCAAACCATCACGGTTGCCTCGGTTGCAGATGGCAACAGCTATCGCCTGACGCTCAGCGACACGGCAACCAACAACACGCTGGGTCAGCGCAGCTTCGAATACGTCGCCAGCGCCTCGGACAGCGCCGAATCGGTTGCTGCAAGCCTCGCCAACCAGATCTCGAACTTCTTCGCTGCCACCGGTGAGACGAACTACTCCGTTGTCCGCAGCGGCGATGAAATTCAGATCACCAACAACTCCGCTGCTGCGCTCAGCGTTACCGCTGCGACGGCAACGGGCGGTACGGCTGGTGTGTCGGCAGGTGGTCTTGGCGATCTCAACACGATCGACGTCACCAGTACGGCCGGTGCAACCGCCGCTCTGACGACGATCGAAACCCTGCTCAACACCGCAATCGATGCGGCGGCTGCCTTCGGTTCTTCCCAGAACCGCATCACTGGCCAGTCCGAGTTCGTTCAGACCCTGATCGACTCCATGACCACCGGTATCGGCAGCCTCACCGACACGGACATGGAAGCTGCTTCGGCAAAACTGCAGGCCCTTCAGGTTCAGCAACAGCTCGGCGTTCAGGCGCTGTCGATTGCGAACCAGGCGCCGCAGACCCTGCTGTCGCTCTTCCGCTAACAGACCTTTCAGTTCCGGCCGCTTCGGTGGCCGGAGCCATGAATTCGGCAACCAATCGTCCCGGGCGTTTCGGCGTCCGGGGCTATTCATCAGATACCCAGGAGGGGCATCTTGCAGGCTTTGGCATATAAGGCCTATGGCCAGGTTACGCAGAGGACTGCGACCGGTCGTGCGCTTGAAATCGCTGTCTTCGAACAGATCACCCAGGCGCTTCAGACAGTTCACGACAATAATGGCGAAAATCCCGGCGAATGGGGCGATGCGATCCATCGCAATCTCCAGCTCTGGTCGATCATCGCCGCGGATGTTCTCAGCCCTGAGAACGCCCTTCCGAAAGAGACCAAGGCGGGTCTCTTCTCGCTTTCCGAATTTGTCCGCCGCACCTCGATGCAGGTTCTCGCCGGGGCCGCTGGCCTTGCCGACATCATCGAGGTGAACCGGACAATCCTGGCCGGCCTGGATGGCTCGGCCTCATCAGTAGAGCAGGAGGTTATCTGATGTCTGGACTGGTTCTGAAAATTGCGCCCGGTGAACGCTTCATCATCAACGGCGCCACCCTTGAGAACGGCGATAAACCCGCCCGCATCCGCGTGGTTGAAGGCGACGCCCGCGTGCTGCGCGTGCGCGATGCCATGCATCCGAGCGAGGTCAATACGCCGGTCAAGCGTGTCTATTACGCCATCCAGCTGCTGATCACCGGCGACCTGAAAGAGGAAGATACGCTGCCTGCTCTGGATGAAGCGTGCATTCAGCTGCTCGACATCTTCAAGCCGCTCAACGCAGATCTCATCCCGGTGCTGAGATCCATGCTCAGCCGTGGCAATTATTATTCGGCGCTGTGCCATCTGCGTCAGGTTCTGGCGCTGGAAGAACAGCTTCTCGACATGCGCAGGGAAAGCAAGGTCGCCTGATATGGCATTTCAGCCGGTCGTTCCATTGTCAGGGATCGGAGGATGGCAGTTCCTCCAGGCCACCTATGACAAGCAGCTGCAGAGCTACACAAAATCTCCGCAGGTCCGCAACGAGCGCGACTATCTGATCGAGAAGTTTGCCCAGCCGGTTTCGGTTGAGGATTTCCTGAAAGATACGCGGCTGGTGCGCGCAACAATGACCGCCTTCGACCTTTCCGGTGAGGAATGGAAGAAGGGCTTCATCAAGAAGGTGCTCGAAGAAGTCGGCAATCCCGACAGCACCTTCCTTCAGCGGCTGAACAATTCGAAGTATACCGCACTTGCAGATGCCCTGAAGCCAGTGGATGGCAAGATCGAACTCAGTGCAGAGAAGATCGCGGCAATTGCCGTCAGTTTCGAGCGCAACTCCTTCGAACAGGCTGTGGGCGATATCGATGACAGTATGCGCCTATCCCTGAACTACCAGGCCGAGATTGGCGAGATGACGGCCAACGGCGCCAGCGACGCCACGGTGGCCTATCGCATCATGGGCGATGTTCCCGTGTATACGATGTTGAAGACAGCCCTGAATCTGCCATCGGACATGTCCAACCTGTCGGTGGAGCGGCAGGCCGAAATTATCACGGCCGGGCTCAAGAAGGTTCTGGGTGTTTCTAAGTTGTCGGAGATTTCTTCGCCGGAACTCGTCGACAAGATCGTGGTTCGTTATCACGCGATGAAATCCATCACGGAAGGGTCGGTGGTCAGCACACCAGCTTCCGCAGCGCTGATACTTCTGGGCGGCAGCAGCTATGGGTATGGCAGCGATGCCAGCCAGAATCTCTTTCTCTCGAGTTTTCTCTAGGCGCGTCTAGCTGCGCGGACGCGGCGGCGGGCGCGTCGCGGCTTGCTCCGGCGCTGGGCCGGGCGGGGCAGTGGCATTGAGAATGTCCGCCATTGCCGCAAAGGCGGCTTCAATTCCGTTTCCATTCCGTGTGGATACAAATGCGTCCAGCGCCGGATAGAGAGCGATGGCGCGGTCGGCGTCCGGGTCGCGCCCGAATTCGAACAGGCTCGCGCGCAGCATCGGGGCAATTTCATCGTAAAGCGCGACCATCCGGCGGTAATCCCGCAACATATCGTTCTCCCAGTCAGTTGCCGCTGCGGGCAGCGCGCGGGAAACGCTCTTGAGCACATCAATGGCCGGATAGCGGCCCCGCTCGGCGATGTTCCGGGAGAGGATGATGTGACCGTCCAGAATGCCGCGGATCATGTCGGCGACCGGTTCCTCAAGGTCGGAGCCTGCGACGAGAACGGAGAAGATGCCGGTAATGTCGCCCTTGGTGCCGGTGCCTGGGCCGGCGCGCTCGGCCAGTTCGGCGATCACGCGCACGGTAGAGGGGGGGAAGGCGTTGAGGGCAGGGGTCTCCCCGGCCAGCAGCGCCACTTCGCGATGGGCCTCGGCAAAGCGGGTGATCGAGTCGAACAGGAAGAGGACGCTGTGGCCCTGGTCGCGGAAATGCTCGGCAGCGGCCATGGCGCAATAGGCGGCGCGTTTCTTGGCGCCGGGGGATTCGCTGGCTGTGGCCGAGACGATGACGGTCTTGTGGCGGACAGCCTGCGGCAGGTTCACCTCGACGAACTCACCCACCTCCCGGGAGCGTTCGCCGATCAGGGCGATCACCACCCGGTCGGCGTCGAGCCCGGCGGCGAGGGACCCCAGGAAAGTGGATTTGCCGACGCCCGATCCGGCGAAGAGGCCGAGCCGCTGCCCCCGGCAGATCGGCAGCAGCGTGTCAGTGACCATCCATCCCGTGGCCAGGCGGGGGCCAAGCCGGCGGCGCAAATGGGCCGGAAGCGCCGGCGCGCGCAGGGGCCGGCTGATCCCTTGGGCCGCAAGTCCCGCGCCTGCGGGTAGCTGGGTTGCCACTTCGCCGCGATAGTTAATGATCTGGCCAAGCCAGTGATCACCCGGCTCGATCCGGGCTTCCTGCTCGATATGCACCACATCGCCGATGCGGAGGATGTCGCTGGCTGAATAAAGCAGGGCTGAAACACTGTCGCCCGAAACGCTCAGAATTTCTCCATGGATCGTTTGGCCCTGTTTTTCAATGACAATTTCGTTTCCCACGCCTGCCAGCTCGCTCACGCCCGCGATGCGCAACATGCCCGCGGCGACATCCGTGACGGTGCCCCAGAGACGATAGAGCCGGTGCGGCTGCGATGCCATGGATGCCTGCAAGTAAACAAATCCCGCGTTTCTGTTAACCTGTTCTTTAGTTAATGCGAACATTTTCCCAAAGGGTTAACCTTGGTGAATTGTCCCATGATTTCGGATCTCCAGCTTTTCCAGATCTATGGCGCGATGGCGCGGCATGCCGCCGAAAGCCAGAAGGTCAGCGCCACGAATGTCGCCAATGCCGATGTGCCGGGGTTCAAGGCGGGCGAGGTCGAGAGCTTTGAAGCTTTCCTCGCACGGACCATGCCGGCCGGTGGCCCCCAGGGGCTGACCTCCGGCTTCGAGACCGGCATTTCAGCCGCGCCGTCTGATCCGAACGGGAACAATGTCAGCATCGAGCGGGAGATCTTCAACTCCACCGAGGCGATGGGCCAGCACAATATGGCGCTGACCGTCTATTCCAAATCCATTGATCTCCTGCGCACCGCGCTGGGCAAGTCACGCTGAGGAGGAGTAAACCATGAATCCGCTTAAAGCCGCTCAGCAACAGGCCGTCTCCGGCATGGAGCTTCAGTCCCGCCGCATGGGCGTGACGGCTGAGAACATCTCCAACGCCGATACGCCCGGCTATAAGCGCAAGCTGCTGATGGTCGAAGAAACGCGCCAGACCAGCGGCGAGCAGTTCCTGGCCTCCCGCGTGCAGCTGGATGAGGCCGAGGGAAAGCGCGACTACAATCCCGCACACCCGATGGCTGATGCCGACGGGTATGTGACCATGTCCAACGTTTCGATCGTGACCGAGCTGGCCGACATGCGGGAAGCCAACCGGTCTTATGAAGCTAATCTCAATTCCTTCCAGCAGGCCCGGTCCATGTACCGTTCGCTGCTGGATATTCTGCGCCGTTGAGGAGGGCAGTAGATGTCAACTCTGGGGTTCAATCCGTATACAGCGCTCAACACGCCGCGTCCGGCCGAAGGGGCCAAAACCGCCGGCCAGGCACCCGAAGCGGCAGGCAGCAAGTTTGCCGAAACCATCGCCGACTTCCGCACAACCATGCAGGAAGCCGAGCAGACAGCGATCCAGACGGCTGTTTCAGGCGCTGATCCCCATGCGATGGTTGAGGCGCTGACGAATGCCGAGCTGATGCTCGACGCCGTCGTCACGATCCGTGACAAGGTGGTGGAAGCCTATCAGGAACTCCTGAGAATGCCGGTCTGAAGCATCGGCGGGGGGCCATCACATGTCAGAGGGTGAGATATTCGAGGTCCTGCGGGCCCATCTCTGGGGCGCCGCCATGATGGGGCTGCCGATCCTGGCGGTGACCCTGATTGTCGGCTTCGTCATCGGCCTCATCCAGGCGCTCACCTCCATCCAGGAAATGACGCTCACCTTCATTCCGAAGATCCTTGCGGTCCTCGTCGTTTTCTTTCTTTCGCTCGGTTACATGACCAAGGTTGTCCTTGATCTGTTCAATAACTGGGTGTTGCCGATTATAGCCGGATAGCGCGCCCCGATGCCAATACAGAGCCTTCTGAATTTCACCAAGCCTACCGCGCTGCTGGCCATGGGCCTGATGGCCATCATTCTCGTGATGGTCCTGCCGATGCCGGCCTGGGTGCTGGATGTTGGCCTGACGCTGTCCTTTGCCCTGTCGATCCTGATCTTCACTACGGTGATCTTCGTGGAGAAGCCGCTCGATTTCTCCTCCTTTCCTTCGATTCTGCTGGCATCGCTGGTCTTGCGGCTGGCCCTCAACGTTTCCTCGACCAAGCTGATCATCGGGGAAGGGCATACCGGCACCAATGCAGCCGGCGGGGTGATCGAAGGTTTCGCCATGTTCATCATGGGCGGGAACCTGTTTGTGGGCCTCGTCGTGTTCGGCGTTCTGGTGATCGTGAACTTCATGGTCATCACCAAGGGCGCTGGCCGGATGGCCGAAGTCGGCGCGCGCTTTGCCCTGGACGCCATGCCCGGCAAGCAGCTTGCCATCGACTCCGATCTCGCGGTCGGCGCGATCACGCATGAAGAGGCAAAGATCCGCCGTCAGAGGGAACAGGAAGAAGCCGCCTTTCTCGGCTCGCTGGACGGTGCATCGAAATTCGTCAAGGGGGATGCAATTGCCGGCCTGCTGATCACCGCGCTGAACCTCATCGCCGGTATCGGCTTTGGGGTCGTGGCCCATCAGCTCAGCATCGTTGAGGCGCTCAACAACTACTCCATCCTCACAGTGGGGGATGGCCTGGTTTCGCAAATCCCGGCGGTCATTGTGTCTGTGGCGGCCGCGCTTCTGCTGTCGAAGGGCCGGGAAGAAGGCGCCATCGACCGCGCGCTTGGTCTGCAACTGGCCGGAAATGCGACGGCGCTTTACATTGTCGCCGGCATCCTCGCCATCTTCGCCCTGCTGCCGGGTTTGCCCTTCCTGCCGTTCATTGCGGCCGCCGGCGGCCTTGCAGCGGGCGCCTATTTCATCAAGAAGGCAGCCGATGAGAAGGCGGCCACTGAGACGGCCAAGCCAGAAGACGCCGCGCCCAAGGCGCCCAAGATCGGCGATTCGATCTATGCGGATGAAATCCACCTCGAAGTGGCGCCGGACCTCGTCAACATGGTGCTGGTCGGTGATAATGGCTTTGAAAGCCGGATCGACAAGATCCGCCGCTATATCGCCGAAGAATATGGCTTTGTGCTGCCGCCGATCCGGATGACGGATAATCCCACGCTGAAGAAGAATGAATACCGGATCCGGATCCAGGGCGTGCGGGTGGATTCCGGGATCCTGCGTCCAGGCCAGGTTCTGGCGCTGATCGAAGACAATCAGTTGCCGCATCTGGCGGGGGAGAAGGTGCGTGAGCCCGTCTACAAGGCGGCCGCCCGCTGGTTGCCATCGGCCAAGAAGCAGGAGCTGTCTGCCGCCGCCGTTCCGGTGGTCGAGCCGATTGAAGTGCTGGCTACGCATATGCTGGAAGTGATCCAGTCCAACTTCTCGCTCGTCTTTACCCGGATGGTGATGATGGAAACGCTGGAGGCGCTGACGGCCATTTCCGACATCGACCGGGCCGGCGCCAACAAGCGCTTCCTTGACGAATACATTCCGGGCAAGGTGACGCCGGAGCTGCTGCTGTCGGTCCTGCGGATGCTGCTGACCGAGCGGGTGCCGATCCGCAACCTGTTCCTGATCATCGAGACCGTAGCCGAAACCAAGCCCCAGGGGCTTGCCTTGCCGCGCGTTATTGAACTCGTCCGCCAGCGGCTGGCCTTCCAGATTGTCGACCGGCTGCAGGACGATCAGGGCCGCTTGCCGCTGATCCAGCTGTCGACCAGCTGGGAGCAGAAATTTGCCGAGTATGAAGTGAATAACGAGAATGGCGGATCAGATATCGCGCTGCCCCCGGAAGTGTTTGGGGAACTGATCAATTCGGTGCAGGCAAAACTCAACGAGACAGCCCAGAAGGGGATCGTCGCGGCGGTGGCGACCTCATCCCGCCGGCGGCGCTTCCTGCAGACCGTTCTGGCGAGCAAGGGCATCCGCAATGCCGTGGTTGCCTATGAAGAGATCAACGCCAAGAGCAAGCCGTACATCATCGGCGTCGCCTGATGGAAGTGCTCGCCCCCTATCTGGGGCAGGCGAGCCCGTGGATCGTGCTGTTCCTGACGGTTGTGGCGCGCCTCTCCTTCGTCGTCTTTCTGATGCCGGGCATTGGCGACCAGGTGATGTCCGCGCGCACGCGGCTATTCGTTCTGCTGGGCCTCTCGGCGGCGATTGCCTCGACTGGCGCCGTGCCGGCGCCAGACGCGCAAAAGCTCGCAGACCTTTTGCAGCTGCTGGGCAGCGAAGTGATCATCGGCCTGGGGCTTGGCGCGCTGCTGCGCCTTTCAGTCTGGATGCTGACGATTGCCGGAACGGTGATCGCGCAGTCGATCGGGCTGGCGCAGTTTCTCGGCGTGGCGCTTGAACATGAGGCGCAGACGGTGACCTCCAACATGCTGTCGATGGCTGGCACGGTGATCCTGCTGACGGCGAACTACCATATTGCCGTCGTGGACGGGCTGATGCGGCTTTACACCGAGATCCCGCTGGGCGAAGTGGCGCAGGTGAGCTGGGGGATGATCTATGGCAGTTTCTATTCTGCCTTGAGTTTCGCCCTGATGCTGGCCTGGCCATTTGTGGCGGCAAACCTCTTCTACAACATATGCCTGGGTTTCATAAACAAGGCGCTGCCGTCGCTGATGGTGGCCTTTGTCGGCGCGCCCTTCATGGTGGGGGCAGGGGTGATGCTGCTGGCGATCTCGATTTCCGGCATGCTGATCATCTGGAAAGACCGCGCGCTTCAGGTTATCGGTTGGCTGTAGGACAGAGCGATGGCCGAGCAGGATAACGAGAGCGGCGAAAAGGAATTTGATGCCTCCGAGCAGCGCCTTCGCGAGGCGCGGCAGGAAGGCAATGTTCCCCAGTCGAAGGAGGCCAACGCCTTTGCGCTGACGCTGGGCATCCTGGTGGCGGCGCTGATCCTCAACTCGGTGGTTGGCCCGCGCCTGTTCGATGACTTCTCGCGCATCCTCTATCATGGCGACGCCTTTGCCGAGGACATCTTCAATGGCGATGGCAGCGCCACCTGGATGTGGCTGGGGACGGTACTGATCGCGCTGGCGCCGTTGCTGATCGTGATGGCGGCGCTGGTGCTGCTGGCGCTGATCATCCAGCGGTCGATTGCCTTCTCCGCCAAGAAAATCATGCCGGACATAAAAAAGATCAACCCGGCCGAGAACCTCAAGAACAAGTATGGCGCCAAGGGCCTCACCGATTTCATGAAAGACACGGTGAAGATGCTGTTTGCCGGCGGGCTGGGAGCGCTGTTCCTGTATCAGTTTGCGCGGGACTATTATGGCGCTGCGGCGGTGGATACGGCTGATTTCTATCAGTTCACGTTCAATCAGGCCCTGCGGCTGATCCTTTACTTCTTCGCCTTCCAGTTCGTGCTGGCCGCGCTCGATCTGCCGCTGCAATGGCGCATTCATGCCAACAAGCTGCGCATGTCGCGCGAGGACATGAAGAAAGAGCTCAAGCAGAGCGAGGGCGATCCCTATATGCGCCAGCAGCGCCGCGAACGGGCCACCAAGATTTCGCGCGGCCAGATGATGCAGAATGTGAAGACGGCAACGGTGGTTATGGTGAACCCGACCCATTATGCCGTGGCGCTAAAATGGGATCCCGACAGCAAGAAGGCGCCCATCTGTGTGGCCAAGGGCGTGGACCATCTGGCGCTGAAGATCCGGGAACTGGCGATCGAGAGCAATATCCCGATCTACAGTGATCCGCCCGCGACCCGCTCGATCTATTCGATGGTGGAGGTGGACGAGGAAATTCTGCCCGAACACTTTGCGGCCGTTGCCGCTGCCATCCAGTTTGTTGACCGGCTAAGGAGCGGCGTATGACCCCCATTCCCCGCAAGCAGGCCGCCCAGCTTCAGACCCTGGTGGGCATCAAGCGGCAGAAGGCCGAGCAGGACATGCTGAGCCTGCAGATGGAGGTGCGCCGGATCGAGGCGGAGATTGCCGGGATCGGCGAGAACCTCAAGGCGCTGGACCGGACGGGGGAAGAATATGACGGGGCGAGCCTGGCGCGCCGGCATGGCGCGGTGGAGCGGATGATCGCCGAGATCGACCGGCGCAAGGCAGACCTGGTGGCGCGGCAGGGCGAGTTGGAGGCGGCGCGCGAGGCGCTGAAACGTGTGATGCATTCGGAAGACCGGATCGGCGAGATTTAGGCCGCTGAACTGCATTTCTGCCAGCAGCTTTGCCCGGAGCACGGGGTTCCCGTGGCCGGCAGAGGCTGGATTGAACCCGAAACGGGACGTGTCAGGATGTGTTGGGGGTGGTGGCAGGAAGGCCAATGCCTTCAGCGCGCGCGGGATGGTTCATCCGTACACAGAGCGCTACCGCCGGGATCAGCGCCTTGAGGGCGCGCAGGCGGAAACCGCGAGCGCTCAGGATGGCCGAGAGCTTTGCGGCATGGCCGTGCGGGTCTGCAAAGACGGCGCGGAGGGCGGCGAGACGGGCGCGCAGCAAATCGGCCGGATCGGCAATCGGCGCTGAGGCCGTTGGGCCGCGCGGCGGCCGGGAAGTGGGTGGCGGGGCGCAGGGCTTTGGTGCCAAGCCTGAAATTTCCCGCCCATGGCGGGCAAAGCCTTTGGCGAGCGTGCCGGGGCTGAGCGAAAAACGGTGGGATTTGCGCCGGCCAGTGCGGCGCGGCTGGCAGCGGGCAAGCCCTTCAGGCAGTTTTACCCGAGGAGCAGGCGCCGCGCGCATCAGCAGCAGCAGGCAGCGCAGGCCATGTTCAAGCGCGCCGATATGGCGGGCAAGGTTGCGCAGGGCGCCGGCCCTCATCCGGCTGGGCGCAAGATGTTGCACACTCCAGAGCGCGCCTGTCAGCATAAGGAGGAGACCGCGCAGCAGTTTCCACGCGCCGCGGGGTGGCTGGGCGCGGCAGGGTTGTGCGAGGAGAACGCGGCCTTTGATCATGGCGCCAAGTCTGAGGGCATTGCGTGGCCCGCCGGATAGAGAACTCGCAAAAGCCTGTGGTGACGAGGAAACCCCTGTGGATTGAGGTGGTGGCTATCCCCCGAAATTCCCATGCAGACGGGCGCCGTGTTCCTGCATAGTCCATGCACAATCTGCGGTGTGGCCGGCAGATCGAGGCAGGATTGCCTGACTTGAGCGATGTGTAGTGGCATCAGACGAAACCAGTTTCAGGAGCGTGGCATGGCGGGTTTTAAGGGATGTGTGGGGATCGGCCTGATGGCGCTGCTGGCGGGGATGGCAAGCGCGCAGGCCCCTGCGCTGGACCTTCTGTTGGCGCCGCAGCCGGAAGGCGAGGGCGTGGGTGAAATTCGCGTGGTGCTGCGCCTGGAAGAGGCAGACGCACCGGCGGGCGAGACACTGCTGCAGATCCCCTATGTGGTTGCCAATGTCGACACGGCCGCTTCCGGGGTGGGGCCGGTTTATGCCAGCGATGCCGATGGGCCGGTGAGCCTGATGAGCCGCGTGAAGGGGCGTGCGCCGGAAGGAACGCGCGAATGGTTTGCCGCGCGCGATGTGGCCGGGCCACTGATGGTGACTTATGCCGTGCCTGCCGATGCGACGCTGCCCCCGCGCGGGCCGGCGCCGCCGCTGGCCTTCAGCGCTGATGGCGGGGCGACCTCTGCGGCAGGATCGGTTTTCCTGCTGCTGCCGCCGGGGGAGAGCGTGTTTGACGTGACCCTGGATTGGGATCTTTCCGCCATGCCCGAAGGCGCGCGGGGGCTGACCTCCTTTGGCGAGGGCAGGGTGGCGGCTGGAGAGGCGCCTGTCTCGCGCCTGACGCGGATCTATATCATGACAGGCAAGCTGGAGACTTCGCCCGAAGTGACCCCGGAGACAGGCTTTTTCTCTGCCTGGCATGGCGCGCCGCCCTTTGATGCAGAGGCGCTGATGGAGTGGACGGGCGATCTCTATACGCATTATTCGGAATTCTTCGGGCAGGAAACCCCGCCGCCGTATGGCGTTTTCCTGCGCTACAACCCGATCAATGCGGGCGGCGGCGTTGGCCTCCATCACAGCTTTGTCACCACGTTTGGGGAGGGGGATGGTCCGGGCACGGACCCCACCGAGGTGAAGTTCACGCTGGCGCATGAAATGTTTCACACCTTCCAGCCATTCCTCAACGCGCCGGCGGGGCTGGAAGCGTCCTGGTTTGGCGAGGGGCTTGCGACATTCTATCAGCGGCGCCTGCCGCTGCGCTATGGCATGATTACGCCGGATGAATTTCTGGAAGATCTGAACTTTCATGCCGGGCGGTATTACACAAACCTGATGGCGGAGGCGCCCAATTCGGAGGTGCCCAAGCGCTTCTGGGCCGATACGCGCATCCGCACGCTGCCTTATGACCGGGGGATGCTGTATTTTGCCGGGGTGGACCATGCGATGCGGACGGCAACCGGCGGGGCGCAATCGATGGATGACCTTATGCTGACGATGCTGAAGCTGAGCCAGGAAGGGACGCCGCTGACGCCAGCGGTGTGGGAGAGCGTTCTGGAGGAGGCACTGGGGCCGGATGCCGTGGCAGAGTTCCGCGCGTTTCTGGAGGGGCAGCTTGCCGGGCCTGCGTCTGATGCGTTCGGGCCGTGCTTCCGGCGGACGACGAAACCCCTGCGGCGCTATGAGGTTGGCTTTGCTTCGGATGTGCTGGCCGAGCCGGTGCGGATCGTGCGGGGGCTGGTGGCAGGCTCGGCGGCGGAAGCGGCGGGTCTGCGCAATGGCGACGAGATCGTCAAACCTGTGCCCCAGGATGGCATCCAGGGCGCCCAGGAGATGGAGCTGACGCTGCTGATCCGCCGGGAGGGGGAGGCGTTCGAGATCACATATCTTCCACGCGGGGAGATAGTGGACGCCTATCAATGGGCACGTGTGGACGGGGTTCCCGACGCGGATTGCGCGCTCTGAGGCGATGTGACGTCGCGGCAAGGGGCGATCCGCCGGGGTGCGCGCCGGGCGGGGCAGTGGCATAGGTCTGCGCGGAATTCACCGGCAGAAGGAGTACGCCCGCCATGTCCTATCCCGATCAGGCCCTGGCCATTGAAATTGGCGAACGTGTCGAAAAATTCGTGCGCGATGTGGTGGCTTCGTATGAGCGCGATCCGCGCCTAGAAGAACATGGTCCGTCGCCGGAACTGGTGAAGGAACTGCGCGACAAGGCGCGGGAGGCCGGTGTGATGACACCGCACATCCTGCCCGGCCATACCCACCTTTCGCAGCGCGGGACGGCGCATGTGCTGAAGAAGACGGGGCTCTCGCCGCTTGGCCCGGTGGCGTGCAATACCGGCGCGCCGGACGAGGGCAACATGTTCCTGCTGGGCAAGGTGGCGACCGACGCGCAGCGCGCGCGTTTCCTGGAGCCGCTCGTTTCCGGCGAGGCGCGCTCGGCTTTTTTCATGACCGAACCGGCCGCTGAAGACGGCGCAGGGTCTGATCCCTCGATGATGAAGACGACCGCTGTTAAGGATGGCGATCACTGGGTGATCAATGGCCGCAAGACCTTCATCACCGGCGCAGACGGGGCCTCGGTCGGCATCGTCATGGCCAAGGCGGAAGAAGGCGCGTGCATGTTCCTGGTGGACCTGCCGAGCCCGGCGATCCGCATCGAGCGCCTGCTCGACACCATCGACAGCTCCATGCCGGGCGGCCATGCGCAGGTAATGATCGAGAACCTGCGTGTTCCGCAGGCGGACATGCTGGGCAATCCAGGCGAAGGCTTCCGCTATGCGCAGATCCGCCTGGCGCCGGCGCGGCTGTCCCACTGCATGCGCTGGCACGGCGTCGCGACGCGGGCGCAGGAGATCGCGACAGAGTATGCCTGCACACGGAAGGCTTTTGGCAAGCTGCTGATCGACCATGAGGGCGTCGGCTTCATGCTGGCGGAAAACCAGATCGAGCTGAAACAGGCCGAGCTGATGATCGACTGGTGCGCCGACGCGCTCGATGCGGGCGAGAATGGCAATGTCGAAAGCTCGATGGCGAAGGTGGCCGTCTCCGAGGCGCTGTTCCGCGTGGCTGATCGCTGTGTGCAGGTAATGGGCGGCATGGGCGTGACGCGCGACACCATCGTGGAGCAACTCTTCCGCGAAGTGCGCGCCTTCCGCATCTATGACGGCCCCACCGAGGTACACAAATGGTCGCTGGCCAAAAAGATCAAGTCAGCCCATCTGAAAGCCGGGCATTGACGCGCAAGGCCCGGAGATAGCAGAAGTCTGCCGCATGCAGGCAGACCTCGACTATCGCTTCTCCGTCGCTCCGATGATGGACTGGACCGACCGGCATTGCCGGGCGTTCCATCGCACGCTGACGAAGCGCGCGCTCCTGTGGACGGAGATGGTGACGGCGGACGCCGTGATCCACGGGCAGAGAGAGCGCCTGATTGGCTATAGCGCGGTGGAACATCCCCTTGTGCTGCAACTGGGCGGATCGGAGCCGGGCAAGCTCGCCGAAGCAGCGCGGATTGCCGAGGGCTTTGGCTATGATGAGGTGAACCTCAATTGCGGCTGCCCGTCCGAGCGTGTCCAATCGGGCGCTTTTGGCGCCTGCCTGATGGCTGAGCCGGATCTGGTGGCCGACTGTGTGGCGGCGATGCGGAGGGCGGTGTCAATTCCGGTGACGGTTAAAAACCGCATCGCGATTGATGATCTGCCCGCGCGAGAAACGCTGTTTACCTTTGTGGACAAGGTCTCGGCGGCCGGATGCTCCGTGTTCACCGTACATGCGCGCAAGGCCTGGCTGAAAGGGCTGAGCCCGAAGGAGAACCGGGAAGTGCCGCCGCTGGACTATGGACTGGTGTCCGAGCTCAAAGCAGCGCGGCCAGACCTTGCCATCATCCTCAATGGCGGCATTTCGACGATTGATCAGTGCCGGGATCATGTTGCCAAGTTTGACGGTGTCATGCTCGGCCGGGCCGCTTATCAGACGCCGGGGCTTCTGGGAGAGGTGGATGCGGCCCTTTTCGGCGAGGGCGAGGCCATCGCGCCGGGCGACGCTGTGCGCGCCTATGAGCCCTATATTGCCGCGCGCCTTGCCGAGGGCGTCAGCCTGCATGCGATGACCCGGCATATGCTCGGCCTGTTTGCCGGCCAGCCGGGCGCGCGCCAATGGCGGCGCATTCTGTCCGAGCAGGGCGTCAAGAAAGGCGCCGGGCTGGATGTGCTGCGCGCCGCGCTCGGCGCGGTTGAGGGCGCTGCGCTCGCAGGCTAAATTTGTTCTTTCTTTGTTCGCGGGACCATGTTAACCTTTTGCCAAGTTGGGAGAAGGGGCGCGGGATGGTCTGCCGGGTTACAACCTTTGCATTCGAGGGCGTTGAGGCCCAGCCGGTGGATGTGCAGGTTCAGCTCGTGGGTGGCAATCCGGCCTTTCATGTTGTCGGCCTTCCGGACAAGGCCGTGGGCGAAAGCCGGGAGCGGGTGCGCGCGGCGCTGATGGCGCTCGGCCTGGCGCTGCCGCCCAAGCGGGTGATCGTCAATCTTGCCCCGGCCGACCTTCCGAAGGAGGGCAGCCATTATGATCTCGCCATTGCGCTTGCCCTGCTCGCGATCCTGGGGGTGATCCCGCAGGATCAACTGGCGCGCTACGCGGCAATGGGAGAGTTGTCACTGGATGGCCGGCTTGGGGTAACGGCGGGCGTGCTGCCCGCTGCCATGGCCGCCGAAGCGATGGGGCTCAGCCTCATCTGTCCCGCAGCGGGCGGGGCAGAGGCGGCCTGGTCGGGCGGAGACATTCTGCCCGCGCCCAGCCTGATCGCCCTCGTCAATCATTTCTCTGGCCGCGCGGTGCTCCGCCCGCCCGAAAAGGGAGAGCTGGAGGAGGACATCTCCGGTCCGGACCTGCGCGATGTGAAAGGGCAGGAGGGGGCCAAGCGCGTGCTGGAGATTGCCGCAGCGGGGGGACATAATCTGCTTTTCTGCGGCCCGCCGGGGTCGGGCAAGTCGATGCTGGCCCAGCGCCTGCCGGGACTGCTGCCGCCCCTTTCGGCGCGCGAGCTGCTGGAGGTTTCGCAGATCCAGTCGATTGCGGGCCTTCTGCAGCGCGGGGCGCTGTCACGTGCGCGGCCGTTCCGCGCGCCGCATCATTCAGCCTCAATGGCCGCGCTGGTCGGCGGGGGCATCCGTGCCAAGCCGGGGGAAGTATCACTTGCCCATCATGGCGTGTTGTTCCTGGACGAGCTGCCGGAGTTTTCCTCCCAGGTGCTCGACAGCCTGCGCCAGCCGCTCGAGGCGGGCGAGGCGATGATCGCCCGGGCCAACCGCCATGTGCGCTATCCGGCGCGGTTCCAGCTGATCGCGGCGATGAACCCCTGCCGCTGCGGCGGCGGGCCCGGCGCGGCGGCCTGTTCGCGCGGGCCCCGCTGCGCAGCCGACTATCAGGCGCGGATTTCCGGGCCTTTCCTCGACCGGGTGGACCTTTTCTATGAAACGCCGCCCGTGACGGCGATGGACCTTGCCCTGCCGGCGCCGTCCGAAGGCTCGGCCGAGGTGCGCGCGCGTGTGGCGCAGGCCCGGGCTGTGCAGGCTGAGCGGCTCAGCACGCTGGGCGGGGAGGCGCTGCGGCCGGTCAACGCTGATATCCCGGCCGGGGCCCTGGATAGGGCGGTGACGCCGGACGCAGCGGGCGCCGCGCTTCTCTCAGAAGCGGCGGAAAAGCTGCGGCTGACGGCGCGGGGCTATACCCGTGTCCTGAAAGTAGCGCGCACCATTGCCGATCTGGACGGGGCGGATGGCGTACGCCGCGTACACCTCGCCGAAGCGCTCAGCTACCGGCACCGCCCGGCCGCAGAAACCTCCCAGCCGGGGGCCGGCGCGCTCGCCAGATGGGTTTTCACAGACGGAGCCGGTTAAGCCTCTGCTTAAGGCTTTCAGCTAGGCTACCGGCCCATGACCCAGGATTCCACCCGCCCCGGCGGCGCCGAGACGCCCGAACAGACCTTCCTCGCCACCGCGAGCCATGAAATCCGCACGCCGCTCAACGGTATCCTGGGCACGGTTTCCCTGCTGCTGGAGACAGAGCTTTCCCCGGCGCAGCGCGAATATGCCGAGACAATCCGGCTTTCCGGCGCGCGGCTGCTCGACCTCCTGAACAATGTGCTCGACTATGCGCGGCTGGACGCTTCGGCCGTCGAGATCGAGGCGGAGGCGTTCTGCCCCGCGCGTCTCTGCGGGGAGGTGGTGGAACTGCTCAGTCCCCGCGCTCATGCGGGGGGGCTGGATCTGGCGGTGCGGTCTCTGCCCTCGCCGATGCCAGGGTTTCTGGGCGATGCGGGCCGCATCCGGCAGATCCTGTTCAACCTGGTCGGCAATGCGCTGAAATTCACCACGCGCGGCGCGGTGCTGGTGGATGCCGAGATCGTGCCGGAAGGGCTCGCCTTTCATATCCGCGACACCGGGCCGGGTATTCTGCCGGCCGATCAGGCGCGCCTGTTCGAAGCCTTCCGCCAGACCGCCGCCGGGGATGCTTACCGGGATGGCGGTGTTGGCCTCGGCCTGGCCATTGTCAAACGCCTGACAGATCTGCTGGGTGGGCGTGTTGAAGTTGCCTCCGCGCTGGGGGAGGGCGCGCGGTTCAGCGTGTTCCTGCCATTGCAGCGCTCCGGGGCGGCGCCGGCAGAGCCCCTGCCGATGATTGGCGGCCGGGTCGGTCTGGCCGGCCTGCCGCCGGCGACCAGCCTGGCCCTCTGCGCCAGCCTGGGGGCGATGGGCGCGGACGTCTTCCTTGTCGATACCGGCGCGGCGCAGATACCGGCGGGAATTGATGTCCTGCTCGTCGGGGCGGACCTGCCCGAGGGGGTGGTGGCAGCCCTCGCGCGGCGCACGGCTTCGCTGGTTGTTCTGCGCCCGGAGGATCGCGGGGCCATCGCCCGTTTCCGCGCCCTTGGCTGTGTTGGTTGGCTCGTCCGCCCGCTGCGCATGGGCTCGGTGGCAGAGCGCATCCTGCTGGCGCGTTCCGGCGCCGATGCGGTGGAAGAGCAGGAAGCGATCGCCGGGGCAGGCCGCGTGCTGATCGCAGATGACAATCCTGTAAACGCCCTGATTGCGCGCCGTGCCTTGGAATCGGCCGGATTTACCGTAACAGTTGCGGCAACAGGCAGCGAAGCGCTGGAAGCTGCCGCAAGGATGGAGCCGGATTTGGTGCTGATGGATCTGCGGATGCCGGTCATGGATGGGTTCGAGGCGATGCGCCGCCTGCGGGCCGAGGGCTTTCCCGCGCCGATCATTGCCGTTTCCGCCGAGATCAATCCCGACATCGAACGCCGGGCGCGGGAGGCGGGCGCCGATGGTGTGGCGGCCAAGCCGCTCGACGCCGAAGCTCTGCGCCGCCTGGCTCTGCGCTGGACAGGCCGCTCCGGCGCCGTAGCGGGGGCGGCATGACAGAGGCCGTGCAGGCCGCAGAGGCCGACAAGACGCCGCGCTTCATCCGCGCGCTGCGGGCACTGAACGACCGGCGCATGGCAGCGATGCTGCTCCTGTCGCTGGCCGCCGGCCTGCCCTTCGGGGCGGTACTCGGTACGCTGAATGCCTGGCTCACGGTGGAGGGGGTAACCCCCTCGACCATTGGCACACTCTCCCTCATCACGCTGGGCTATGCGTTCAAATATCTCTGGTCACCGGCCTTTCAGGTGGCGCGCCATCCCAAGCCTTTCCTGGGCCCCCGGCGCACCTGGCTGATTTCCCTGCAGCTGCCGATTGCGGTTCTGCTGCTGATCCTTCCCTTTTCCAATCCGGCCAGCCAGATCGGCCTGATCGCCCTCGTCGCCCTCGGCGTAGCGCTGCTGTCGGCCACGCACGATACGGTGCTTGATGCCTGGCGCATCGAGGTCGCGCGCAGCGAGGAAGACAAGGATCTGATGGCCGCGCTCTACCAGTTCGGCTATCGCGCCTCCACGTTTGTAACGGGGTTCATGGCGCTGCTGCTGGCCGAATTCATCGGCTGGCAGATGGTGTACGGATTGATCGCGCTGATGATGGTTCTGGCCATTTCAGGCACGTTCATCGCGCCCGAACCGGAAATGTCCAGCAAACCTGCAGAGGCGCGCGAGAGCTATCAGTCCATCATTCCGCTGCAAGCCCTGCGCGGTTTCACGCTGGCGGTGGCCATTGGCTGGGCCGTCGCGATTGCCATGATTGCCTGGCATGTCTTCGCCTCGCTGACGCAGGTTCCCCCGCCCAGTGGCAGCGCCTTTGTGCGCGAGCAGGGGCCGGTGATTGTGATGCTGACGGTGATGCTGCCCGCCACGCTGGCCGCCGTGCTGCTCTGGAAATATGGCCGCACGCCGGGCGCCACCTTGCCGAACCGGCCTGAGGATGGCCAGGCCGCCCGCGTGCTGAATTCTCTCTTCCGCGCAATCTTTGATCCGTTGATGGAAATGATCGGGCGCCTCGGCTGGGGCGCGCTGCTGGTGCTGCTTCTGGCGCTGACCTACCGGTTTGCCGATGCCGTCTGGGGCGCCTTTGCCTATCCCTTCTATCTTGGCGACGAGTATGGCGCGATCGGCCACACGATGGCGGATGTGGCCGTGGCGTCGAAATTCTTCGGTGTGCTGATGACCATGGCGGGCGCCGCGATCGGTGTGGTGGTGATCAGCCTCATCGGCCGGATGCCGGTTCTGGTGATCGGCGCCATCCTGGCGGCCGCCACCAACCTCCTCTTCGCAGACCTTGCGCGGGGCGGCATGGCGATTGACGCCTTTCTGGAATGGACGCGGCTTGCCGATCCGATCCGGATGTTCGCCGGCTGGGCGGCCTCGATTTCTCCCGAAGGCCAGGGCGCTGAGGCTGGCGCCCGCATGGCGCGGCTGATGCTGGCCATCGGCGGGGAAAACATCGCGGGTGGTTTTGCCAGTGTTGCCGTCGTGGCCTATCTCACCTCGGTCGTGAACCCGCGCTTTGCCGCTGTGCAATATGCGCTGCTGGGCTCGCTCACCATGCTGATCGGCACGCTGGGCCGGCCCTGGCTGGGTGAGATGATCGAGGTCCACGGATATTATACCGTGTTCATTGTAACCTTCTGGCTTGGCGGGGTGGCGGTTGTCCTTTCGCTGCTGGAATGGCTGCGCATCGCCAGACAGAAAACTCCGGCCACGCAGGACGCAGCCGGAGCCTGAAGGTCTTGATTGTCCGGGTCGCCTAGACGCGGTCGGTGTCGTAGGCGGCAATGGTGGCAAGGTCGACAATGTCGCCGACCGTCGCGCCGAGCGAGGCGATCTGCACCGGCTTTTCCAGGCCGAACAGCATCGGCCCGATCACGGTGGCCCGGCTCATCGCTTCCAGAAGGTTGGTTGCGATGGATGCCGAATGGATCGCCGGCATGACCAGCACATTGGCCGGCCCGCTGAGGCGCGAGAAGGGGTAGATCAGCCGGTGATGCGGGTTCATCGCCACATCGGCGTTGACGTCGCCCTCATATTCGAAATCAACGTCCGCGCATTGATCAAGAAGGGCAACGGCCTCCCGCACACGGTCTCCGCGCTCGCCCATCGGATTGCCGAAGGTGGAGTAGGAGAGGAAAGCGACACGCGGGGTGAAGCCGAGGCCGCGCACGGCGCGGGCTGCCTCCATGGCGATGTTCGCCAGTGTGGGGCCGTCGGGCAGTTCATGCACGCTGGTGTCGGCAATGAAGATCGTCTTGCCGAGATTGATCACCATCGACATGCCGATAAGGGCCTGGCCGCTGATCGGGTCGAGCACCAGCATCGCGTCTTTCAGGGCGGCGTCATAATTGCGGGTCACGCCCGTCACCATGCCGTCAGCATCGCCATTCTTCAGCATGCAGCTGCCGAAGATGTTCCGGTCCTGGTTCACCAGGCGCTGGACATCGCGCTTGAGATAGCCCTGCCGCTGCAGGCGTGCATACAGCATGTCCACATAGATCGGGTTCTTGTCTGACAGGCGCGCATTGATGATGTCGAGCGAGCCGAGGGGGATGCCCATCTGCTCCATCGCGCGCTCCACCTGGGCTTCGCGGCCGATCAGGATCGGATGGCCAAGGCCCTGGTTCTTGAAGCTGAAGGCAGCGCGCACGACGGCGGGCTCTTCGCCTTCGGCGAACACGATGCGGCGCTGTGTTTCGCGGGCGCGGGCCTGCACGCCCTGCAGGAAGGCGGCAGACGGATCCGCGCGGCGCACAAGGCTGCGCCGGTAGGCGTCCATGTCGGCAATCGGCTTGCGGGCGACGCCGGTGTCCATGGCGGCCTGCGCCACGAAGGGCGGAATGAAGCTGATCAGGCGCGGGTCGAACGGGCTGGGAATGATATATTCCCGGCCAAAGCTGGGCCGGGCGCCGTGATAGGCGGCGGCCACTTCATCGGGCACGTCCTCGCGGGCAAGCTCGGCCAGCGCGCGGGCGCACGCGACCTTCATCTCCTCATTGATGCCGCGGGCGCGCACATCCAGGGCGCCGCGGAAAATGTAGGGGAAGCCCAGAACGTTGTTGACCTGGTTGGGATAGTCCGACCGGCCCGTGGCGATGATGGCATCGCTGCGGACGGATTTGATCTCTTCCGGTGTGATTTCCGGATCGGGGTTGGCCATGGCGAAGATGATGGGATCTTTCGCCATCGACTTGACCATTTCCTTGGTCACCGCGCCTTTGACCGAGAGGCCGAGGAACACATCGGCCCCGTCCATCGCTTCAGCGAGGGTGCGCTTGGCTGTCTTGACCGCGAAGGCAGATTTGAACTGGTCCATCTTTTCGGTGCGGCCCTCATAGACCACACCGCCAGTGTCACAGATCAGAATGTTCTCGCGCTTCACGCCCAGATGGCGGATGAGGCCGGCGACCGACAGGCCAGCGGCGCCTGCGCCGGAAACGGCCACCTTCACATCTTTCAGCTCGCGGCCGGTAATGTGGCAGGCGTTGATCAGGCCGGCAGCGGCAATGATGGCGGTGCCGTGCTGGTCGTCATGGAAGACCGGGATGTCGAGTTCGTCGCGCAGGCGGCTCTCGATGATGAAGCAGGCAGGGGAGGAGATGTCCTCCAGGTTGATGCCGCCCCAGGTGGCGCCGATATTGCGCACCGTGCGGATGAAGTCTTCGACATCGGTTGTGTCAACTTCGACATCAAAGCTGTCGATGTCGGCGAAGCGTTTGAAAAGAACAGACTTTCCTTCCATCACCGGCTTTGAGGCCATCGGCCCCAGATTGCCGAGCCCGAGGATCGCCGTGCCGTTGGAGATAACCGCCACAAGGTTGCCCTTGGAGGTGTAATCATAAGCCCTGTCGGCATTTTCCGCGATGGCCAGCACGGGGATGGCCACGCCGGGGCTGTAGGCGAGCGAGAGGTCGCGCTGGGTTCCCATGGGTTTTGTCGGCACCATGGAAATCTTGCCGGCGGTCGGCTGTGAGTGGAAATCAAGGGCTTCCTGGTCAGTGAAGCTCGGGCGCTGCATGGTCATCTCAGGTTCGCTCGGACGGTTGTTTTGTTGTTGTTGTCGCTATCAATTCCCGTCTAGGCCGCGCCGGACGCCCTGCCAACAGTGAAATGGCGTGCGCAGGTGCCGCACTGCTTTGCGAATCTGCCGGATGCGGGCTAGCTTGCCGCGCCATGCCAGACACCGCCCGCCCCCCCGCCGCCACGGAACCGACGCCTTTCATGGCCCAGTATCTGTCGATCAAGGCAGAACATCCCGATGCGCTCTTGTTCTTCCGCATGGGCGATTTCTATGAGCTGTTCTTCAACGATGCCGTAGAGGCAGCGCGCATCCTGGACATCACGCTGACCGCGCGGGGCGAACATGACGGCAAGCCCATTCCGATGGCAGGCGTCCCCTATCACGCAGCCGAAGGCTATCTCGCCCGCCTGATCAAGGGCGGCTGCCGGGTGGCGGTGTGCGAGCAGATCGAGACCCCGGCAGAGGCCAAGAAGCGCGGCTCCAAATCCATCGTCCAGCGCGGCGTCGTCCGGATCGTGACGCCGGGCACGCTGACCGAGGACGCCCTGCTGCCCGCCCGCCAGGGCCAGGCGCTGGCGGCGATTGCCTTTGCAGGCACGGGGGAGGCGGCCCTTGCCGTGTGCGATGTCTCCACCGGCGCGTTTGACCTTGCAGCGATCCCGGCCGCGCGGCTCGGCGAAGCGCTGCTCGCCTGGCCGCTCAGCGAGCTGGTGATTGCGCAGGAGGATGCTGATCGCCCGCTCATCCAGGAAGCGCGCGGATTTCTGAGCGCGCCGATTACGGAACGTCCCGGCCGCGCGGCCAGCGCCAAAACGGGCGAAGCCCTGCTCAAGGACGTGTTCGGCATCGCCGCGCTGGACTCTCTGGGAGAGTTCAGCCGGGTGGAACTCGCCGCCGCGGGCCTGCTGCTTGACTATGTGAAGCTCACCCAGGCCGGCGCGCCGATCCGCCTGCGCGCCCCACGCCGCCCCGACGCAGGCGGCCTCCTGCTGATCGACCCGGCCACCCGCGCCAGCCTCGAGATTGACCGCAGCATCAGCGGCGGGCGCGAGGGCACGCTGCTGGCGGTGATTGACCGGACGGTAACTGCGCCGGGCGCGCGTCTGTTGGCGGCGCGGCTCGCGCGCCCTTCCCGAAGCATTGCGGAAATCACCGCGCGCTATGATGCCGTCTCCCACCTGCTGGGCGATGCGGGCCTGCTTGAAGATGTCCGTGGCCGGCTGAAAGCGGCGCCCGATCTTGAACGCGCCGTGATGCGCCTCAGCCTCGGGCGCGGCGGGCCGCGTGATCTTCTGGCGATTTCCAAAGCAGTGCTTTCCGGGGCAGAGGCTGCTGCGGTTCTCGGGCAGGGGCTGCCGCCTCGCCTGGCAGATGTGGCCGAAACGCTGGGTCTTGCCGGGGCGCCCTCCGTGCGTGCCTTTGCCGAAGACCTGCTGCGCGCGCTGACCGAAGCGCCCCCGATGCTGGCGCGCGATGGCGGCTTCGTCGCTGAAGGCTGGGATGCGGGCCTCGATGAAGTCCGTGCCCTGAGGGATGGCAGCCGCCGCGTGATTGCCGAGCTTCAGGCGAAGTATGCCGATCAGACGGGCATTTCTGCCCTGAAGGTCAAGTTCAACAATGTGCTGGGCTATTTCATCGAGGTGCCGGCGGCCAAGGCGGATCCGATGTTGCGGGCGCCGCTCTCGTCAGACTTCATCCATCGCCAGACAATGGCGGGCGCCGTGCGCTTCTCCACGCATGAACTTGCCGATCTGGCTGGCCGTATCAGCCGGGCAGAAGACGAAGCCAAGGCGCGCGAAATTGCAATCTTTGACGCCTTCTGCGGCAAGACGGAGGACCTCGCCGGGCCCCTGGCGATCATCGCGGCCGCCCTGGCCGAACTCGATGTTGCCGCCAGCCATGCCGTCTGGGCCGCAGAGATTGGCGCCGTGCGCCCGCAGCTTGATCCGCGCCCGGTATTCGAGGCGAAGGGCCTGCGCCACCCCGTGGTGGAGGCGGCGCTGCGCCGGGAAGGCAAGGGCTTTACCGCGAATGATCTTGTTCTGGATGCGGACGGCACGGAAGGCGCCCGTTTCCTTCTGGTCACCGGCCCGAACATGGCTGGTAAATCCACCTATCTGCGCCAGTCTGCCCTGGCGGTGATCCTGGCGCAGGCCGGAGCGTTCGTGCCAGCCGCCTCCTTGCGGCTGGGGCTCGCAGACCGGGTATTCTCCCGCGTGGGCGCTTCGGATGATCTCGCCCGTGGCCGGTCAACCTTCATGGTCGAGATGGTGGAAACCGCCGCGATCCTCAATCAGGCCACGCCGGAAAGCTTTGTCATTCTGGATGAGGTGGGCCGGGGCACGGCCACCTGGGATGGCCTTGCCATTGCCTGGGCGGCAGCCGAACACCTTCACGATACGAACAGATGCCGCGCCATCTTCGCCACCCACTACCACGAGCTGACAGATCTGGCCGGCCGTCTGCCGGCAGCGGCAAATGCGTCCCTCAAGGCGCGTGAGTGGAAGCAGGACCTGATCTTCCTGCATGAGGTTCAGCCCGGCCCCGCTGACCGCTCCTACGGCGTGCAGGTGGCGCGGCTGGCGGGTTTGCCCCGCTCGGCGGTGACGCGCGCAGGCCAGATCCTCAAGAAACTGGAGGCAGGCCCGGCTGCGGCAGAAAGCCTGCCGCTCTTTGCCATGGTTGCCGAAGATCCGGCTCCGGAGTTTTCAGAGGAAAGTTCCGCCGTGATTGAGGCGCTTGCCGCAGCAGACCCTGACAACCTCACGCCGCGCGAGGCCCTGCAGCTTGTCTATCGCCTGAAGGAACTCAGCCGGGGCGGTTAGCGCCAGCTGCGCTCAGTTGGGCAGGCGGACGATCTCGTCTTCATCGGAAGGTTTGGCCGGCAGGGCGGGATTGGTCAGCGGCGCAGCGGGATCTTCGAGATCATCAAGATTGATGCCGAGGTCCAGGCTCTCGCCAAAATTGCCGCCGCCAAGTCCGCCAGCGCCCAGCACGCCGCTGCTCTGTCCGGAGCCGCCGAGGCCGCCTGATCCCAGAAGGCGCGTGCCGCTGTCCTGTTGCGGTCCGATATTCAGGTTCAGCGTGCCGCTGAGTTCGCCCCCGGCGCTTGCCGTCGAGGTGTCGATGGGAAGTGTTTCCCCTTCCACCGGCGCCGCCGGTGCGGCCTCTGCGGTGGACTTTGCCGGGTCCGAGCAGGCAGCGCCGGTAAAGGCGAAGGAGAAGAGAAGCGCAGCGGTCAGCGGTTTCATGAACATTCTCCGTAAATGGCGCAGGCTTCAGCCCACAGCAAGCTTTGCCTGCACAACGTCCCAGAATTTGGCAGCCGCATCAATGCCTGACAGCCGCTTGAGCGCCTGCACGCCGGTTGGCGAAGTGACGTTGACCTCGGTGAGGCGGCCCCCGATCACATCAATCCCGGTCAGCATCAGGCCCCGGCGGCGCAGCTCCGGCCCGATGGCTTCGCAGATATTCCGGTCGGCGCCGGAAAGCTCCGTGGCTTCCGCAGTGCCGCCCACGACCAGGTTTGACCGCACCTGTCCGGCTTTTGGCCGCCGGTTGATCGCGCCCACCGGGTCTCCATCGATCAGAATGATGCGCTTGTCGCCTTCGGAGACGGCGGGCAGGAAAGCCTGCACCATCACCGGTTCGGGCGAGCGGGAAAAGAACAGTTCCAGCAGGGAATCCAGATTGGAATCCTCATATTGCAGGCGGAAGACGCCGGCGCCGCCATGGCCGAAAAGCGGTTTGACGATGATGTCCCGGTATTCCTCGCGGAAGGCGTCGATCACCTGCCGGTCACGGCTCACCAGCGTCGGCGGCATGATTTCCGGGAACAGCAGCGGGAAAATCTTCTCCGGGCTGGAGCGCACCCCGGCCGGATCATTCAGCACCAGCGTCTGGTTGGCGACGATCTCCAGAAGATGGCAGGCGGTGATGTAGGCCATGTCGAAGGGCGGGTCCTGGCGCATCAGCACCACGTCCACATCCCGGGCAATATCCAGGGTCTGGGCCGGCCCGAAAATACCCGGCGTCTCGCGCACGCGCTGAACCTGTGCCGGCCGGGCCCAGGCGGTCACCCGGCCTTCGCGGAAGGAAAGGTCGCCGGGGCCATAAACGAATATCTCGGCGCCGCGCGCCTGCGCCGCTTCGGCCAGGGCAAAGGTTGTATCCCCGTCGATGTTGACCCGTTCCAGCGGGTCCATCTGGATGGCAATGCGAAGCGTCAAGCGTCAGTTCCTTCCGGCGTTTCCGGAAGGCGGGGGCGGAGGCTCAGCCCCCGCCCGCTTCCGGCTTAATAATTTACGCCGCGAAGTTCGGGCAGCGGCTGGCTGTCATATGACGTGTCAGGCGCCGGTTGGTAAGAGGGGGAAGGAGAAACCGGCATCTGCGTCGTCGGGGCGGCAGGGCGGCGATTGTCCTCGGTCAGCCGCACATACGAAACCACCTGCTTCACCCCGCCCACGACGCTGGCTTCCTCGGCGGCCCGGCGCAGTTCTTCAGCCGTGCGGGCAATGCCCATCAGATAGACGACGCCGTTATAGGTCTCCACATTGATGTTGATGCTTTTCACCGAGCTGGAGCCAATCAGGCGCGAGCGCACACGGGCGCTGATGATTTCATCGGCGACATTGGCGAAGAAGCCGCCCGGCTGTTCGATGGCCAGCTCATTGGCAACGTCCTGAGTGTAAACCGATGTCCAGGCGATCCCTTCGGCCCGGGTGCGGTCCTCGGCCGAGAAAACCCGGCCGGTCAGCAGCACCAGGCCGCCGGAAACTTCCACGGCCACTTCGCCGAACCGGCTGGAGCTTTCCGACAACAGCCGCGCCTTGATCTCGTTGGAGGCGCCGATGTCATCAATCGTCTGCCCCACCGTCTGGTCCTTGGAGGCGGCAAAGCCGGCCGCGCCCACCGCCCCGACAGCGGCTACCGCGCAATTGGAAAGCGGCAGAAGGGCAATCAGCGGAAGAAGAAGAAAAGGGGCGCGCATAATGGGGTGTCCTGATACTGGCGGCGGAATTTTCCGATTACATTGCCGAAAGATACGGCGATTTTCCGGCAAACTATATTTAATTCCCTGTATCCCTGCTGAACGAGGTCTCTAAGGCTGCGGGAACAGGCAGACGGGGGATTGGCTGCCCTGAACGGCCTTGATGGGCTTTTTGCTGGTTGAAACCCGCCCGGCATGGTAGTTTCAGGACATTCTCAGCCAAAGGAGCCCCCGCCCTGTCATCCGCCCCCTCCCGCGCACAGCCGCCGAAAAGCGTCACGATCGAAGAGATCAGATCGGTCGCCGATGCGCTCTGCAAAGCCCTTGAAGACGACAAAGCCGAAGACCTGATCCTGGTCGACCTTCAGGGTAAATCCTCTCTCGCCGACTTCATGATCATCGCGTCTGGCCGCTCGGGCCGCCATGTGGCGGCGCTGGCAAGCCATGTCGCTGAAGAAGTAAAAAAGCTCACCGGGCGCAAGCCCAGCGTTGAGGGTATGCCCAATGCCGACTGGGTGCTGATCGATACCGGCGACGTGATCGTCCATCTCTTCCGTCCTGAAGTTCGCGAATTCTACAATCTCGAGAAGATCTGGGTTTCCGACAAGTCGGCCCACCGCGCCAGCGCGACCTGAGGCATGCGCCTTCAGATACTCGGCGTCGGCCGTCTGAAGGACGGGCCCGAGCGTGATCTCACCGATGACTATCTCCGCCGGGCCGCTGCCATGGCGCGCGGTCTTGGCTTCAAGGGGCCGGAGGAGGCCGAGGTGGCCAGCGGCGGCGGCATGGAGGCCGAGGGCGGCCGCCTGCTTGCCCGTATCCCGGAAGGCGCCCGCATCATCCGCCTGGATGAGGGCGGAGAGAACCTCACCTCCGATGCCTTTGCTGCCCGCCTTTCCCGCTGGCGCGATGACGGGATGCGCGACACCTGTTTCCTGATCGGCGGGGCTGAAGGCTACTCGGCAGACGTGCGCGCCGCTGCGCCGCAAACGCTGGCCTTCGGTGTTCAGACCTGGCCCCACCGGCTGGTGCGCGCCATGCTGGCCGAGCAGATCTACCGCGCGATGACGATCCTCGCCGGAACGCCTTATCACAAGGCCTGAGGTTGCGGGTCCGGCCGCTTCGGCAGTTGCGCTTGCGGCGTTGCCGGTTCTAATGGCCCCGGCTGGAACAGGGGTGTCAGCATGAGCGGGACAGGACGACGAATGCCGGGCAAGGACTTCTGGAAAATCTACGGCCCGTTGATTGCCGTGGCACTGATCGGGTTCATCTGGGCGCTGTCGGCCATGGACCCCGCCCCGCCCAAATCCATCCGCTTTGCCGCCGGCGCGCCGGGCGGGGCCTACTATGCCTATGCCGAAAGGTATCAGCGCCTGCTCGAAGAGCAGGGGATTGAGGTTCACCTCGTCGATACGCAGGGCTCCATCGACAATCTGCGGATGCTGGAAGCCGGGGAGGTGGATGTCGCCATCGTCCAGGGCGGCCTGGCCACGTCCAAGGATGCCGAGCTTCTGCGCTCGGCGGGCGGCATCTTTGAAGAACCCTTCTGGGTGTTTCTCCGCGCCGATCATCCCGCGCAGAGTTTCGGGGAGCTGCGGGACGCGCGCCTGTCGATCGGAGCGGAAGGTTCCGGCACGCGGGCCCTCGCCCTCTCGATCCAGCAGCAATATGGCGGCGTCTGGCCGGAGGCCGCGCGCCAGTCGCTCGGCAGCACCGATTCCCAGGCCGCGCTGTTTGCGGGCGAGATTGACGCGGCCGCCTTTGCTGCCTCTCCCGGCGCCGCCTACATCCAGGCGCTGATGCGCTCCGGCGAGGTGCGGCTGTTGCCGTTTGACCGGGCCGAAGCGCTGGCGCGGCGGGAGGAAGCCCTCTCGGCCGTCACGCTCATCCGCGGCGTGATCGATGTCGGCGCCGACATCCCCGCCGAAGACGTGCCGCTGGTGGCCGCCATCGCGCAGCTGACGGTCCACAAGGACATTCACCCGGCCATCGAGGCGGTGCTGCTTGATACCGCCATGCTGATCCATTCCGAGCCGAGCCTCTTCAACAAGGGCGGCCAGTTTCCGAACATGACGAATGTGGACCTGCCGGTCAGCAAGCAGGTCGCCCGTTATTATCAGGATGGCCCGTCTTTCCTGCGCCGGTATTTCCCGTTCAGCGTGGCCAATTTCCTTGACCGCGCCTGGGTGCTGGCCATCCCGCTGCTGACGCTGGCCTTTCCGCTGGTGCGCGCCGCCCCGCCGATCTATCGCTGGCGCGTGCGCCGGAAGATCTATGTCTGGTACAAGGATCTGCGGGAGCTGGAAGCCCAGGGCAGGGCGCTGCCGAAAGGATCGGCCCGGATCAGTGTTGAAAAGCAGTTGGAGCGGCTTCAGGTGGAGGTGGGCAAGCTGGAGGTGCCCCTCTCCTATACCGACGATCTCTACCGTCTGCGCAGCCATATCGAGTTCGTCAAACAGCTGCTGGTTTCGCCTGAGCCTGTCACCGGCGTGACGATGTAGCGTCAGGCCGAAAGGCCGGCGGCTTTTACCTCTGCCTGAAACGTTCGGGAGACGGGCGCTTCCTTGCCCGAAGGAAGCACGAGGCTCAGCTTGCTGCCCTGTTTGCGGGTGTCGCGCACGGCGTCTTTTGCCACCCACCAGGACCGGTGAACCTGCAGGCCATCTGCCCCGGCCAGCTCCCGCATCGCATCGGCCAGCCGCATCAGGATCAGCTCCTCGCCATGGCTGGTGTGGATGCGCAGGTAATGGTCCTCCGCGCTGACGGCATAGAGCTGCGCGGTGCGGTATTTCACCGGCAGGCGGGACAGAAAGGTTTCCTCGGGGCTGGTGCCTTTCACCGGTTCGGTGACCGGCGCCAGCACCGTGCGCTCGATCATGAAACCGACAGCGGTTACGGCGGCGGCGATCACCCAGACGAGGCCAAACAGGCGCGGCAGGTAGCCCGGCGGAATGGACCGGCCCGAGATCAAGGCTTCCAGCAGAATAATCATGGCGGTGACGGCCAGGGCGGACGTGACCGACATCACCGCCATCATCACCGGCACCCCGAACTTCCAGCCCGTGCGCTCCATCAGCGTGCGGGTGGCCTCGGCGGAGAAGCTGCCGGTCAGCACCAGACCGGTCCAGTAAAGGTAGGCGCCCCAGAGTGGCAGGTTTCCGGAGCCGTTATAGGGGCTGATGATAGTGAGGAACGCGCCGATCACGGCATAGATGCCGATCTCCCTGAGGCGCCGCGTCCAGTCACCCGCGTTTCGCAAACGAAAACCCCCTCGCATTTCGCGCTTCGTGAGCTGTTCTGGCTGTATTTCACGAAGGATTCCAGACCAGACACGCACTCCCGCTGGCGGCAGGGGCAAGGGGCGGCAGATTGAAGGCATCAGAGCCGGCTGCACGAGCCGGGTGGCTCTGATCCCACCGAAACAGCCTGCCTCTGGAGCATAGCCCCATGATCTCGATTGCCGCCGCCCCCAAAACTGAAAACCCCCTTCGCCGCCTGCGCCAGCGCCATCCCTACAAGATCACCGCCGGTCTGGCGGTGGGCGTCTATGCCGTGATCAGCCACATGATGCTGCAAGGGGAGGGGCCCGTCCGGGTCCGGGTGGATTTGACCCCGCTGCTGCAATCCCCGCTGGTGCTGCAGGCCCATGTGGTGGGCGCCGCGCTGGCCTTCGTCATCGGCTGCGTTCTGCTGGCGGGGGTGAAGGGGCGGGCCATGCACCGCACGCTGGGCTATATCTGGGTGGCGGCCATGGCTGTGACTGCCCTCAGCTCCTTCTTCCTGCAGAGCATCAATCCGGGCAGCTTCAGCCTTATTCATGCGCTCTCGGCCTGGACCATGATCGTCCTGCCAATGGGGCTGGCGGCTGCGCGGCGGAAGAACATCGCCAAACACCGGAAAGAAATGACGGGCATATTCGTGGGAGGCCTCCTGGTGGCCGGCCTGTTCAGCTTTCTGCCCGGACGGCTGATGTGGCACCTCTTCTTTGCCGTCTGAGCCAATCGCCGCTTTAAACCTGTCACGAAGCGCCGTTACAGTTCCTCCGAGGGATTTCAGGAGGAGAATATGGGACAGTTTCGGACGCTTGCGGTCATCCCGGCCGCCATTCTGGCGCTGGCGTCGTGTCAAACGCCGGCACCTGCCACCGGCATACCGGCGAGCCAGGTTGCCTTGCTGCCCGATGAGCTTCTGTCTCCGGCCAGCGCCGAAGCGGCCCTGGAACTCTATTACCGCACGCTGCCGGAAGACTTCTTCCCCCGCGCGCCGAGAGGTCTGTCCCTGCCTGGCGACGAGGATGTGCTGACACGCCTCCTCGTCGGTTCCTGCTTCAATGAGGAGACGCCGGACGGAACGGCGATGTCGACGGTCGCCGCGCAGGAAGCCGATCTCTTCCTGATGATCGGCGACAATGTCTATGGCGACATGAACGGGCGCGCCTATGTCAACAATCAGGCGACCCTGGATGAGCTGCGCGAAAGTTTCAGCGATCTGGCCGCGCGCCCTGAATTTCAGGCCCTGCGGGCGAAGCATCCGATGATGGTGGCCTGGGACGATCATGACTATGGCGCCAATGATGCGGGCCGCGAGTTCCCGTTCCGCCGCTTGGCCGAGCGTATTCATGAGCGCTTCTGGGGCCTGGAGAATGAGGATGTCGGCGCTTGGCCCGGCACCTATTATGCCCGCAGCTTTGGCCCGCAGGGCCAGCGCGTCCAGATCATCATGCTGGACACCCGTTTCTTCCGCTCGCCGCTGGAGCCAACCGATGAATGGGGCAAGAAGGGCAAGGAGCGGTACGTTCCGTCCACTTCAGAAGGGCAGGATATGCTGGGCAACGACCAGTGGACCTGGCTGGAAAACCAGCTTCAGGAAGAGGCTGACCTGCGCCTCATTGTCTCCTCCATTCAGGTGATGACGACCGATGGTCACGGCTTTGAAGCCTGGTCCCGCCTGCCCGCGGAGCAGGAGCGGCTATACCGCCTTGTCGCCGAAACGGAGGCGGAAGGCGTGGTGTTCGTCTCCGGCGACCGGCACACGGCCTTCCTTTACAAGGATGAGGCGGCGCTGCCCTATCCGGCCTATGAGATCACGGCGTCTTCGATGAATGTCTCGATGTGGGATACCTCCGGCGAGGTGGACCGGGCACAGATCGGGCCAGGCTATGCCCCCAATAATTTCGGTGCCATCGAAATTGACTGGGAAAGCGGTACGGTCCGTCTTGCCATCAAGAGCGACACCGGCGACACCGTGAATGAAGTGGTTGCGCCGTTCCGGAGAGCAGCCGGAGAGTAAGACGCGCGCCGTTGCCCGGCCCGCCGAGACGAGGCCATGACCGACACACGCTCTGTTCTTGCGCTGATCCTGTCGGTGATGATCCTGCAGCTGGCGGGCGGGCTGACCGGCATCCTGACGCCGCTCGGGCTGGAGCGGCTGGGGGTGGACGCTTCCTTGATCGGCTTTGTCGCCGCGATGAACGCAGCCGGCTTCATGCTGGGCGCATGGACCTCGCCACGGGCCCTCGCGCTGGTCGGCAATATCCGCCTCTTCGCGGCTGGGGCAGGGGTCAGCGCGGCGGGCATCCTTTCCCTGGCCCTGATTCAGGAGGCCCCCTTCTGGGCGCTGATCCGCGTGCTGCAGGGCATCGCCTTCGCCTATATGTTCACCAGTATCGAAAGCTGGCTGGGAGAGGCGGTGCCGGCCCGGTCTCGCGGAAATGTGATGGGCGTTTATCACACCGCCGCCAAGCTCTCGCTGATCGTCGGGCCGTTCTTCCTGGCCGGGCTCTCTCCCCTTGATAGCCGGTCTTATATCTGGGCGGGCCTCTTCCTGGCCCTCGCCCTGGTGCCCACCTGCCTGACCAGGCTGAAAGAGCCCCCGCCGCCAGACAGGAAAGCCATGCCGCTCGGCCAGCTATTCGCCATTGCGCCCGCCGCAGTTGTCGGGGTGGTCGGCGCCGGGCTCGTCAATACCGGCACGCTGGCACTGCTGCCGGTCTATTTCGAAAAATTCGACCTCGCTGGCGGCGGCACGGCAGCGGCGGCCATCGCCATCGCCATTGCCTGGATCGGCGGCCTGATCGTGCAATGGCCGGCCGGGCGCCTTTCCGACATCATCGACCGGCGGCTGGTCGTCGCAGGGCTGACCGGCATCGCCGGGGCAGCGGCCATCCTGATCGCCGTATTCGGCGCCGTGATCGGCGAAACCGGCGTGCTCGTGCTGATCGGCATCTGGGGGGCAGGGGCGCTCTGCTTTTACGGCATCTGCGTCTCCCATGCGATTGACCGCACTCCCCCGGGGCAAGTGCCGCAGGTGATGTCGGGGCTGTTATTTGTCTGGGCTGCCGGGTCGATTGCGGGGCCGCTGATTTCCGGCGTCGTGATGCGGCTGGCGGGGGCGGTTGGCCTTTTTGGTTTTGCTGGCGTGATGCTGGGCCTGCTGGCAGTCTACATGATCGTGCGGGTGCGCCAGCGCGCTCCGGCCGAGTCTCCCCCGGCAGGCGAGCGCGGGCCCATCCTGCCTAGCCCGCTGGCGAGTGTCGAAATCGTGCCCCGTGACCCCACGGAAGGGGAGCAAAGCTAAGTACGCGACTTGGTACTCAGCCTGTTGCAGCATCATTTCAGGCGTGTATATAGCCGCCCTGTCAAAGAGGAACGGAAACGGTAACCGGCGGAATGCTGGCGGGCCGTGAGGCCGGACAGGGAAACCACTCCATGAACATCCATGAATATCAGGCCAAGGCGCTGCTCAAATCCTTCGGGGCGCCTGTGGCAGAAGGCGTGCCTGTGCTTTCGCTCGCCGATGTGCAGAAGGCAATCGACACGCTCCCCGGCCCGCTCTGGGTTGTGAAAAGCCAGATCCACGCAGGTGGCCGCGGCAAGGGCAAATTCATCGAGCCGGAAGCCGGTGAAAAAGGCGGCGTTCGCCTCGCCTTCAACAAGGAAGACGTGAAAAAACATGCCGAAGCGATGCTCGGCAAACACCTCGTCACCGCCCAGACCTCTGCTGCCGGCAAGCAGGTCAACCGCCTCTACATCGAAGACGGCGCCGACATCGAGAAAGAACTCTACCTCTCGATCCTGGTTGACCGCTCGACCTCGAAAGTTTCGTTCGTTGTCTCCACCGAAGGCGGCATGGACATCGAGGAAGTTGCCCACGCAACGCCCGAGAAAATCCTGACCCTCGGCATCGATCCGCTGACCGGCGTGACGGCAGCTGATTCGGCCAAGATCAACGAAGCCCTGAAGCTGACCGGTTCGGCCGCTGAAGACGGCCTCAAACTGTTCCCGATCCTCTACAAAGCCTTTGTCGAGAAAGACATGGCGATGCTGGAAGTGAACCCCCTCATCGTCATGAAGAACGGCCATCTGCGCGTTCTCGACGCGAAAGTGTCGTTCGACGGCAACTCGCTGTTCCGCCACCCGGACATCGCGGCCCTCAAGGATGAGACTGAGCAGGACTCCAAAGAGCTCGAAGCGGCGGAATGGGATCTCGCCTATGTCGCCCTCGACGGCACCATCGGCTGCATGGTCAACGGCGCAGGCCTCGCCATGGCAACCATGGACATCATCAAGCTCTATGGCGAAGAGCCGGCCAACTTCTGTGACGTTGGCGGCGGCGCCGGCAAGGAGAAGGTGGCAGCCGCCTTCAAGATCATCATGAAGGACCCCAACGTGAAGGGCATCCTCGTGAACATCTTCGGCGGCATCATGAAATGCGATGTCATCGCCGAAGGCGTGATCGCAGCCGTGAAGGAAACCAACCTGGCGGTTCCGCTGGTGGTTCGCCTCGAAGGCACGAATGTCGATCTCGGCAAGAAGATCATCCGCGAGAGCGGCCTGAACGTGATCCCGGCCGACGATCTCGATGATGCAGCCCAGAAAATTGTCAAAGCGGTGCGGGGTTAAGTTCCATGTCCATTCTGATCGACAAGAACACGAAAGTCCTGACGCAGGGCATGACCGGCAACACCGGCTCGTTCCACACCAATCAGGCGCTGGCCTATTACGGCACCCAGATGGTGGGCGGCATTCACCCCAAGAAGGGTGGCGAGATGTGGAAGGCCGATAACGGCCAGGAACTCCCGATCTTCGCCTCCGTCGCCGAAGGCAAGGAAAAGACCGGCGCCACCGCGTCTGTGGTCTATGTTCCCCCCGCCGGCGCAGCCGCTGCCATCGAGGAAGCCATCGACGCAGAGATCCCGCTGATCGTCTGCATCACCGAGGGCGTTCCGGTGATGGACATGGTCCGCGTCAAGGCGAAGCTGGCGAAGTCCAAGTCGCGCCTCATCGGGCCGAACTGCCCTGGCCTCATCACGGCCAATGAGTGCAAGATCGGCATCATGCCGGGCTCCATCTTCAAGAAGGGCTCCGTCGGCATCGTCTCGCGCTCGGGCACGCTGACCTATGAAGCCGTGTTCCAGACCACCAATGTCGGCCTTGGCCAGACCACGGCTGTCGGCATCGGCGGCGACCCGGTGAAGGGCACCGAGTTCATCGACATCCTGGAAATGTTCCTGGCAGACGATGAAACCCAATCCATCATCATGATCGGCGAAATCGGCGGCTCTGCCGAAGAAGAAGCCGCTCAGTTCCTGATCGACGAGGCCAAGAAGGGCCGCAAGAAGCCGATGGCCGGCTTCATCGCGGGCCGCACGGCGCCTCCGGGCCGCACGATGGGCCATGCCGGCGCCATCGTGTCCGGCGGCAAAGGTGATGCGGAGTCGAAGATTGCGGCCATGGAAGCTGCGGGTATCCGCGTCAGCCCCAGCCCGGCCCGTCTCGGCACCACACTTGTCGAGGTGCTAAAGGGTTAGAAAGACCCTATAGTGTTATAGATTCGTGACGCCCGCTCCGGCGTATTCCTGGGGCGGGCGTTGCAGCATAACCTGCTTCACGTAGGGGCAGGGGGTAAGGTCCGTCCCTATATCAGTCGCCGGGGGCGGCAACTCTGGAAGGATGGACATTAGATGGCCGACGATGGTAGCCCGGTGAATGGTCCCCGCAGCACGGGCAATGCGGCAATGCTGGATACTGCGTTCCTGTATGGGGGCTCTGCCCACTGGCTGGAACAGATGCAGGCGGCTTACGCCAAAGACCCCAATTCCGTGCCTGAGAGCTGGCGCGCCTTTTTCGCTGAACTCGGCGATGAAGCTGCAAGCGCCACCCAGAACGCGAAGGGCGCCAGCTGGAAACGCAAGGACTGGCCGCGTCCGGCCGCCAGCGAGCAGATTGCCGCCTTTGACGGCAACTGGGCGCTGATCGAGCCCAAGCTCGAAAAGAAGATCAAGTCCGCCAGCCCCGCGATGGGCGCCGAGGAAGTCACCCGTGCGGTGACCGATTCGATCCACGCGCTGATGATGATCCGCGCCTACCGGATTCGCGGACACCTCGCCGCTCAGCTCGACCCGCTCGGCCTCTCCGGCTTCGGCGACCAGCCTGAGCTTGACCCGGCCAGCTACGGCTTTGGCCCGGAGGATATGAACCGCAGCATCTATATCGACGGCTATCTCGGCCTCGAACACGCCACCCCGGCGCAGATGCTGGACATCCTCCGCCGCACCTATTGCTCGACGCTCGGCATCGAGTTCATGCACATCTCCGATCCCGAAGAGAAAGCCTGGCTGCAGGAGCGGATCGAAGGCCCCGACAAGGGCGTTGCCTTCACCCGCGAGGGCAAGCTGGCGATCCTCCGCAAGCTGATCGAGGCGGAAAGCTTCGAGCGCTTCCTGCACAAGCGCTATCCGGGTACGAAGCGTTTCGGTCTCGATGGCGGCGAAGCGGCCGTTCCGGCGCTGGAGCAGATCATCAAGCGCGGCGGCGCGCTCGGCGTGAACGAGATCGTCGTCGGCATGCCCCACCGGGGCCGCCTCAACATGCTCGCGGCCGTCATGGGCAAGGGCTATGAGAAGATCTTCCACGAATTCCAGGGCGGCTCGACGCAGGGCGCTGGCGAATTCGGCTCGGGCGACGTGAAATACCACCTCGGCGCTTCGTCTGACCGTGAGTTCGACGGCAATGTCGTCCACCTCACCATGAACCCGAACCCCTCCCACCTTGAGGCGGTCAACCCGGTTGTGCTCGGCCGCACCCGCGCCAAACAGTTCATGGAATCGCGCCAGACCGGCAAGCTCGACCGCTCGCACAAGCTGCCCCTGCTGCTGCACGGGGACGCTGCCTTCGCAGGGCAGGGCGTTGTGGCCGAATGCTTCGCGCTGTCGGGCCTGCAGGGTTACCGCACCGGCGGCACCATCCACTTCATCGTCAACAACCAGATCGGCTTCACCACGAGCCCGATGTATTCGCGCTCCTCGCCCTATCCCTCGGATGTGGCGCTGATGGTGCAGGCGCCGATCTTCCATGTGAACGGCGATGATCCGGAGGCCGTGGTCTACGCTGCCAAGGTGGCCACCGAATACCGGCAGAAGTTTGCAAAGGATGTCGTCATCGACATGTTCTGCTACCGCCGCTTCGGCCACAATGAGGGTGACGACCCGACGATGACCCAGCCGGTCATGTACCGCGTCATCAAGGATCGTCCGTCCACGCGCGAAATCTATGCCCAGCGCCTCGTCGCCGAGGGCCTGCTGACAGCGGCTGACGTCGATGCGCAGGTGAAGGAATTCGAGGACTTCCTCGACCGCGCCTTCGACGCCGGCAAGACGCTGAAAACCAACAAGGCAGACTGGCTGGAAGGTCAGTGGTCGGGTTTCGGCCTGCCGCTGGATGATGACCGCCGCGGCAAGACCGGCGTGTCCAAGACGCGCCTGAAGGAACTGGGTGACGCCATCACCCGCATTCCGGAAAGCGTTGACGTTCACAAGACGGTGGAGCGCGTTATCGCCCGCCGCCGCGAAAGCTATGAGACCGGCAAGGACATTGACTGGGGCGGCGCCGAGCATCTGGCCTTCGCCAGCCTGCTCGACGAAGGCTTCCCGGTGCGTCTCTCCGGCCAGGATTGCGGCCGCGGCACCTTCGTGCAGCGCCACAGCCATATCGTCGACCAGACGACCGGCGACCGCGTCACGCTGCTCAACCAGATCCGTGACGGCCAGGCGCCGTATGAGGTGATCGACTCGCTGCTCTCCGAAGAGGCGGTGCTGGGCTATGAATATGGCTATTCGCTGACCGATCCGAATTCGCTGGTCTGCTGGGAAGCCCAGTTCGGCGACTTCGCCAACGGCGCGCAGGTCTATTATGACCAGTTCATTTCCTCGGCAGAGCGCAAATGGCTTCGCATGTCGGGCCTCGTGATGCTTCTGCCGCATGGTTATGAAGGTCAGGGTCCGGAGCATTCCTCGGCTCGCCTCGAGCGCTTCCTGCAGATGTGCGCGGAAGACAACATGCAGGTGTGCAACCTGACGACCCCGGCGAACTATTTCCACGCCCTGCGCCGCCAGATCCACCGCGAGTTCCGCAAGCCGCTGGTCATCATGACGCCCAAATCGCTGCTGCGCCACAAGCTGGCCACCTCGATGCTGGACGACATGAACACCAAATCGACCTTCCACCGCATCCTCTGGGATGACGCTGAGACGCCCGGCCGCGAAGGCAAGGTGAAACTGGCGAAGGACAACAAGGTGCGCCGCGTCGTGCTGTGTTCGGGCAAGGTCTATTACGACCTGTTCGAGGCCCGCGAAGCGACCGGCCAGGACGACGTCTACCTGCTGCGCGTGGAACAGTTTTATCCGGTGCCGCGCAAGTCGCTGATCACTGAGCTGAAGCGCTTCCCGCAGGCAGAGCTTGTCTGGTGTCAGGAAGAGCCGCGCAATATGGGTGGCTGGACCTTCATCCGTGACGAGATCGAATGGTGCGCCGCCCAGGCGGGCTACAAACAGCCGCGCCCGAAATATGCCGGCCGTCCGCCTTCGGCGGCGACCGCAACGGGCCTCCTGTCCAAGCACCAGGCCGAACAGGCCAACCTGATCAAGACAGCCCTCTCACCCGACCCGGTCGATGACCGGATCGTTTCTCCCTGATAATCCATAAAAAGAGACGGACACGACACATGACAGACATCGTTGTTCCCACACTCGGCGAAAGCGTTACCGAAGCCACCGTCGGCCAATGGCTGAAAGCGGCCGGTGACGCGGTGAAGAAGGACGAAGTCCTCGTCGAACTTGAAACCGACAAGGTGTCGGTTGAGGTTTCCGCTTCCGAAGACGGCGTTCTCTCCGAAATCGTCGCCAAAGAGGGCGATACCGTGAATATCGGCGCCGTGCTCGGCCGCCTGAATGCGGGCGGCGCCGCCGCGTCCAAGCCCGCCCCGGCCAAGGAGCCGGCAAAGGCCGAAGCCAAGGCTGAGCCGAAGGCGGAAACCAAGCCGGCCGCCGCCGCTTCGGGGGGCGCGTCTACGGATGTCAAAGTCCCCGTGATGGGCGAAAGCGTTGCCGAAGGCACGATCGCCAACTTCGCCAAGAAGGTCGGCGACAGCGTCAAGAAGGACGAAACCATCGCCGAGATCGAAACCGACAAGGTGGCGCTGGAAGTTCCCGCCCCGGCTGACGGCGTGATCCTTGAATGGCTGGTGAAGGAAGGCGACTCGGTCACCCCCGGTTCCGTCATTGCCCGGATCGGCGCGTCCGGCGCGGCCCCGGCCAAGGCGGCTGAAGCTCCGGCCAAAACCGAAGCGCCGAAGGCCGCTGCCCAGCCCGCCGCTACGGGTGACCGTCCGGTGGCGCCGTCCGTGCGCCGCATTTCCACTGAGGCCGGCGTCAGCCCGTCCGACATTCCCGGCACGGGCCGTGATGGCCGCGCCACCAAGGCTGATGCCCTGGCTTACGTCAATCAACCGAAAGCAAGCTCCTCGACCATGCCTGACACCGCTGCAAAACCACCGCGCGAAACCGGCCCCCGTGAAGAACGTGTACGGATGACGCGCCTGCGTCAGACCATCGCCCGCCGCCTGAAGGAAGCTCAGGATACGGCCGCGATGCTGACGACCTTTAACGATGTCGACATGTCGGCCATCATGGACCTGCGCAAGAGACACCAGGACGCCTTCGTCGCCCGCCATGGCATCAAGCTCGGCTTCATGAGCTTCTTCGTGAAGGCCGTGGCCAACGCGCTGAAGGAAGTTCCGGCAGTCAACGCAGAGATTGATGGCCAGGACATCATCTACAAGAACTACTATGATATCAGCGTCGCCGTCGGCACGGAGAAGGGCCTCGTCACGCCCGTCCTGCGTGGTGTTGACGAGATGTCGCTGGCCGGAATCGAGAAGGGCATTGCCGATCTCGGCAAGAAGGCCCGCGACGGCGCCCTCACCATCGGCGACCTGCAGGGCGGCACCTTCACCATCTCGAACGGCGGCATCTACGGCTCCCTGATGTCGACCCCGATCCTCAACCCGCCGCAGTCCGGCGTGCTGGGCATGCACCGCATCGAGGACCGCCCGATCGTCCGCAACGGCCAGATCGTCATCAAGCCGATGATGTATCTTGCCCTCAGCTATGACCACCGCATCGTTGACGGCAAGGAAGCCGTCACCTTCCTCGTCCGCGTGAAAGAGGCGCTGGAAGATCCCGAGCGGATGCTGCTGGAGGTTTGAGTCTGTGCTGCGGCAAGAACAGGAGCTGACCAGCGGTATCTATTGCAGGGTTCGGCTGTGTGGCATTGTCTGTGCTGTTCTGTTAACGGGAATCGCAGCGTGCCGGCACCTGCCTGCTGCGCCTGACGCAGATGCACCCACTGAAGCAAAGGTTCTCCGGGGCGAAGGTCTGGATGATCTGCTTCGCACGCAGCTTCAGGCCGGCGGTGTCGGAATTGTTGCCGGGGTTATTGACGAGGCTGGCGCTAATGTTGCGTCGGCAGGCGCCAGTGGCAGCTCGGACGGACGGCCTCTGGATGGCGATACGGTGTTCCAGATCGGTTCGGTCACGAAGGGTTTTACCAGCCTGCTGCTCGCAGACATGGTTGTTCGCGGCGAAGTGGGTCTGGACGATCCAGCTGGGGGCTACCTGCCTGATGGCGTTTCCATGCCTCGCAGGGGACGGGCCATCACTCTGCGTGATCTCGCCAACCATGTCTCCGGCCTCCCGTCGATGCCGGACAATATCGACCTGCATGCCCTGCCGGACCCCCTCGAGGCCTATTCCGAGCAGGACTTGTTTGCGTTCCTGAATGCCTACACGCCAGATCATGCTCCGGGCGAAAAGAACGTCTATTCGAATGTCGGCGTGGCGCTGCTCGGTCGTCTGCTCGCCGGGCGTCTTGGTCTTACTTATGAGGAGGCGCTGACGCAGCGCGTGCTTCACCCCCTCGGCATGAGCAGTACGTCGATCACCCTGACGCCCGATCAGGCGGCCCGGCTTGCGCCGGGTCATGACCGCTACGGCGTCCGTGTGCGGACGATGGAGATGCGCACACTGCAGGCTTCCGGCTCCTTGCGCTCAACCGTCAACGATCTCCTGAAGCTGGAAGCTGCCTACCTCGACCCCTCCGATCATCCGCTGCGCAAGGCGATGGACCTGCAGCTGCGGGAGAAGCTGGGCTGGGGCACCAACACAATGGGTAGTATCGGCCATAGCGGCGGCAAGGCTGGCTATCGGTCAGCGGTGCTTTTTGATCCGGCGCTCGGCAAATCAGCTGTCGTCCTGATGAATGCCCGCACTTACAACGATCCGATGGCCATCGCCCGCGCCCTCGTCAACGATGCCGCCATCGAGCCGCCGCCTGCGCCGCCGCCGCCGCGGCCCCGTATCGAGGTTACCAAAGCGGTCCTTGGCCGCGCCGAAGGCCGGTTCGCAACAGGGGAAGGGAAGGTCTACGAACTCGTCGTCAACGCGCCCGACGTGTTGGTGCGCTATCCGAACGGCAACATCTACGAGTTTGCGGCAGAAACAGATCACCTGCTTTTCTACACCGGCGGGAATGACGAGATCGAACTCAGCGTTGACGCATCAGGTACCGTCACGGGCCTGAAAGTGTACGGCGACGGGCGAGAAGGCGGTGGCCCTGACAACGCGCTTCGCCTGCAATGATCCGGGCGCGGATCACAACCGCGTCGCCGTCCAGCCGCGGATCAGCGCGGCCTGAAATACCGGGGCGGGGGGCGTGAAGCCTCCCGCCTCAATCATTTGGGCGACCTGTTCCGGCCCATGGGCAGCAAACTGCTTGCCATAGGCGTTCAGGTAATTGGCCCGGTTTTCCTCCGTCTGCCCCCCAAGGCGGAAGATATCCATCCAGAGGCCCATGACGCCTGCAAAGCTGGGCGCGTTATCATCCGTGCTGAGATCAACATTGATGAAGCGGGCCCCCGGCTTCAGGCGGGCGGCAATGTCTGCGAAATAGGCCTGGCGCGCGGCGGCGCCGGTGAGGAAGTGGGAGACAAGCAGGCTGGTGGCCCCGTCATGCGCCTCCACCGGTGTTTCGGACACATACGCCTCGTGAAAGCTGCAACGGTCTGCAAAGCCTTCGGCCTCGGCATGGCGGCGGGCGATGGCCAGCATGGGCCCGGAAGGGTCCACCAGCGTGAAGCGCCAGCCGGGATGGCGGGGGGCAAGATAGCGCACTTCGGCGCCCGTGCCCGCCCCGGCCACCAGGATGCGTGCCTCTTCCGGCAACGGGCTGAGATAGGCGTCGGTCAGAAGGTGCATACAGGCCTGAATTCCGCTGAGCGCGGAGAATTGGGTATCATAGGCCTTGGCATGGTCTTCACTGAACGCGCCCGAGAGCGCTAGGGACGGGCGGGGAGGGCTCATACGAAACTCCGTTAGTTACGAGATATGCTCCTCCCCTATTGCCTTTTGCCGGCGCCGGCAAGGGTTGATCGCGCGCTTGAAGGTTTCGGCCTTGTAAAATGCCGTTTAAACATGACCTTGGAACAACAGAACAAAGCCCCGATCGGAGGACTGCCATGAGCGATTCAGATTACATCCCGCCCAAAGTCTGGACCTGGAACAAGGATGCGGGCGGCCGGTTCGCCAACATCAACCGCCCGATTGCCGGCCCCACGCATGAGAAGGAGCTCCCCGTCGGCAAGCATCCGCTGCAGCTTTACTCCCTGGGCACGCCCAATGGCGTCAAGGTGACGGTGATGCTCGAGGAACTGCTGGCGCTGGGCTATTCGGGCGCCGAATATGACGCCTGGCTGATCAATATCGGCAATGGCGACCAGTTCTCCTCCGGCTTTGTCGACATCAACCCCAACTCCAAGATCCCGGCGCTGTTTGACCGGTCCACAGAGGCGGGTGTGCGCGTCTTCGAATCCGGCGCAATCCTGATGTACCTTGCCGAGAAGTTCGGCGCCTTCCTGCCCAAATCCTATCCCAAGCGCGCTGAAGCGCTGAGCTGGCTGTTCTGGCAGATGGGCTCGGCGCCTTTCCTCGGCGGCGGCTTTGGCCATTTCTATGCCTACGCCCCGGTCAAGATCCAGTATGCGATCGACCGCTATGCGATGGAAACCAAGCGCCAGATGGACGTGCTGGACCGCCATCTTGCCCATCATGAATACATGGCGGGCGACGAATACACGATTGCCGACATGGCCATCTGGCCCTGGTATGGCGCCCTCGCGCAGGGCATCCTCTATGAGGCGGGCGAGTTCCTCGATGTGGAAAGCTACAAGAACGTCCAGCGCTGGACGAAGCAGATCGCCGAACGCCCCGCCGTCCAGCGCGGCCGCATGGTGAACCGCGTCTACGGCAAGCCGGAATCCCAGCTCTGGGAACGCCATGACGCCAGCGATTTCGACACCAAGACGCAGGACAAGCTGCAGCCAGGCAGCTAGGCCGTGTTCGGACTGTTCGGGAAGAAACAAGCCGCCTTCGATCTCGCCGAGGGGAACCGCCATGTTGCGCCGGGCCTTGCCTTGCTGGAGGCCGGGAAGGGGCGCGAGCTGGCTGAGCTTTATGCCGGCCTGCCGCCGCCAGACCGTATCCATTTCCTCGATGGCCTCGGCCAGTTGTCGGAGATCGGGGCGCCCTTGCCGGCGCTGAACGATCATCCTGCGCTCTATGCCGTCGCGGGCGGGCTGCATTATGTCTGGGCCCACCGGCTGCGCGGCTTTGCCACCGCAGACCGCACCAGCGACACGCAGGTGATGGATATGGCCGAGATGGCCGCTGTCGCCGAAGACCTGCTGGAGGCGGCTGCCGAAGCAACGCCCGGTGACAGCGCGCTGCATGGCTTCCGCTTCCGCGCCATGATGCTGACCGGCGCCCCCGCTGGCGGCTTTGAGGCGGCCACAGCAGATCTGCGCGCCACCGGTGAGGCCAATGTGCTGGCCGAGCTTGCCCGGATGAACTACCTCGCCCCCAAATGGCATGGCAGCGTCGGCGAGATGCACGCGGCCGCCGAAAATGCCATGGACGGGGCGCCGAATGCGTCCTTCCTGGCGCTGAAGGCCCGCGCCTGGATCGAGGAGTGGCTCTACCAGACCGCCATGAATGATGATGAGGCCGAAATCGCCGCCTTCCGCGAGAAGGTGAAGTCTGATGCCTTCCGGGCAGAGATTGCTGGACTCGACGATCATTTCCGGCAGCGTTTTACCGCCGGGCCGGAACTCACCTTCGCCGAGGCGGGGTTTGCGCACAATAATTTCGCCGTGCTGCTCGCCCTGTTCAAGGACACCGCCCGCCTCAAGCCCCACCTTTCGGCGATCGGCGCCACGGCCTTCCAGACGCCCTGGGGCTATATCGCCGGGCGCAATGTGCCTGCCATGATTGCGCGGCTGCGCGCCGAAACCGGCCTGCCAAAACTCAAGGCCTGAGCTGCGGCGCAGCGCCCCGTTCCCTTGCCGCCGGGCCGATGCCCATATAGGGCAGGGCGAAAGAACTGAGAGGCCGCATGACGACCTATACCTCCGACGCGCGCAGGCACACATCCGACACCGCCGAGACGATGGCGGACGTCCGCTATGAGGTCGACCGGATCGACCGCCTGCTGGTCGAGATCCTGGCCGAGCGCCAGTCGATGATGGATGCCGCCGCCCGCATCAAGGGCGCCCGCGCCGCTGTGCATGACCGGGCGCGGATCGAGGATGTTGTGGCCAAGGTGAGGGCCGAATGCGCAAGACACGGCCTTTCTCCGGCGATTGCAGAGCCGGTCTGGCGCACCCTGATCGACCGCTGCATCGCCTATGAATTTGAAAGCTACGACGCGCTGCGCCTGGCTGCAGAGGCCAAATCGTAAGCCGCGCGCGCCGCCGCTTCCAGCGTCTCGCCAAGGGCTTCCTTCACCTCGCTGAGCAGCACCGAGGCATGGGCCTTGCTGGGCGCGGTCTCTGCCCGCCCCGCTTTCTCCGCCCGCTCGCAGGCCGCTGCCAGCTTCAGCGCGCCGATGCCCAGGCTTGCGCCCTTCAGCGTATGGGCCGCGTCGGCCCATTGCCGCGCCTCGCTCATCGGGTCCAGCAGGCGCGACCAGAGCTGGGCCTGTTCCCGGAAAATGCCGATCACCTCCAATGAGAGGCCGGTATCATTCCCGGTCATCGCGGCCAGATGGGCAAGGTCCAGAACGGGCAGGGGGCTGTCAGCGGACATCAAAGGCTCCTATGGGCCGGGTCAGCCTGATCGGGCGCGGTTAGCAGGGCGTTAACCTCGCTTCCGGGGAAAGATTCTTTCAACCCAGGCAGATTGCCGGGGCTGTCTCTTTCTGATAATAGCGCCGCACGGAATAAAACGGCCGCGCGCCCTTGGGTTTTACGATCATGACCGAATTTCTGATTTTCGTCCGCAACATTGTGCTGGCCGCGATCTTTGCTCTGATCGGTCTCCAGTTTGCTCCGCAGACGCCCGAAAAGGCACCCGAGGACAAGGGTGACTCATCGGTAACGCTCTCCCTGCTGCCCTGACTCGAAAAAACAGGGCATTAGCCGTCCGTCGGCGTGCAATCAGCACTCGCAGGAACCCGCAAGGCGGGTTATACATATAACATGACGGAAGCCCCCTCTGCGCGCCGGTCCGGCCGGGACGACCTCGTCCGACACGAGGCCTCGCAGAATTTTGAAACTGCGCAACATGGTGGCGGCTGGATGGTCACGCTCGCTTATGTCTCGGCTTTTCTCTGGCTCGCAGGTCTCGGCGCAGCCCTGATCGGGCTCGGCGGTATCGGCTTTGTCAGCCAGTATCCTCCCGCCCTGATTGTCGCGGCCGCCATTGGCGCCATCATCCCGGCGCTGCTGATGGTGGCGGCTGGCCAGATGGCGCGCGCCAATCGCCGTGCGGCTGCGGCCAATGCGCTGGTGCTCGAAGCGGCCGCCCGCCTGATGGCCCCGGCCCGGGAAGCGGGCCATGAGGGCATCACCTTTGCCGAGCAGATGAAACAGTCCGCCGCCGAAATCGATCACGCGATGGCCCACGCTCTCTCCGCCATGAAGGCCATGGCCGGCGAGATCGGGGACGAGCGGCTGCGGCTCGAATCTGTTTCCTATGCGGCGGCAGATAATGCGCGCGACCTGGCAGAACGTCTGGGTGAGGAGCGTCATGCCCTCGAAACCCTGGCCCGGGATCTGCGCGCGCAGGTCACCGCGATGAATGAAGCCATTCCGCGCCAGGCCCAGCTGATGGTGTCGGCTGCCCGTGTTGCCAGCGAGGAAGTCGGCCGCGCGGATGCTGCCCTGGAGCAGCGCCTGATCGCCATGCACCATGCCGGCGAGGAACTCACCCGCCGGATGGAATCCCTCGATGATCTCGCGCGCGACGCCTCTGGCCGCACCGAAGCGCTGACCTTCTCGATCAGCCGCGTCGAAGACAAGCTCGAACATTCCCGCCGCACGGTGGATGCGGCCGTCCGCGCCAGCGAAGTGGCGGCCGCGGCTGCGGCGACCACGGGCGACGCGCTGAAGAACGCGGTTTCCTCCGCCATCGAGGGCGCCCGCCATGCCAATGCCGAGATCAACGCCGCCACCCGCGCCGCCGCCGAAGAGGCCGCCCGCTCGCTGACCAAGCTGCGCGAGACCGGTGAGCAGGCCGCTTACGCCCTGCGCGCCGCTGGCCTTGCTGCCCGCCTCGAAAGCGAAGCGCTGGACCGTCTGGCCGGGCCGTACATGCCGGCAGGCTCTGCCGCCGCCGCAGCCCCGCTGACGCCGCCGGCCGTCCGCACACCGATTTCTGCGTCGCCGCCGCCCCAGCCTTTCCAGCAGGCCCAGCCCTTCCAGAATGGCCCGGCCCAGTCAGCCCGTCCCTCCGCCTACGGAAATTCCGCGATCACCCCGCCGGCCACGCCGCCGCGCCCCAGTATGGACGATGACCTCTTCGAGGCCAGCGCCGAGGCTATGATCGCCGCTGCGCGCGGCCATGAGGATCACGATATTCTCGATCCTGTCCCCTCCAACGCGGCCCGCCCATCCCCGGCCCCGCCCGCGCGGGAGCGGGATATGGACCCGCCGGTTTCCCTGCGGCGCCGGCATGATGATGCCCCGCCCGAAACGCCCCGCCGCCGCGCCTCTGACTATGCGCCCACGCCGCCCTCCAATGGCAATGGCGCAGGCGGATACAACGGCCATAACGGTAACGGCCACAGCTCCGGCAATGGCAATGGCAGTGGCCCCGCGCCCTGGCGCGAGATCATTTCGGATATCAGCAAGGATCAGGCTCCGCCCCAGGCAGACCGGGAAACCATCGCCGAAGCGGTGGTGGAGCGCCTGCAGAATTCCGGCATTCCGCTGTCGGATGCGTTCAAGCCCAAGGCCAAGCGCCGCATCGCCGAAGCTGCCCAGCGCGGCGAGAAGGATCGCCACGCCGCCACCATCGAGCAGGGCGGCAAGCAGTTTGACCGCGTCGTTCAGCGCCTGCGCGGCGATCCGCGCCTGATGGACATGGCAAAACAGTTCGTCCGCTTCGAGCGGACAGATGCCCTGGCCGCTCTGGAGCAGACCCAGAGCACCAGCCGCAATGCCAGCCCGCGCCTCGCCGCTTTCCTGCTACTGGACGCCGCCCTCTAGGCACGAAGCCTAAACGCCGACCACTTCGGTGCCGGCGGCTTCTTCCTTGATCCATTTGATGAAGGCGCGCACATCCGGCGAAAGATGCCGGCCCTTCGGCCAGACCAGCCAATAGCCGAAATCGATCGGGATCGATCCATCGGCAAACGGCGCCACCAGCCGGCCCGCTTCCAGGTCTGCCGCCGCAATCGCCTGCTTGGCCAGCGCCACGCCCCGGCCAGCGGCCGCCGATTCGATCACCAGAATGCCCTGATTGAAGCGCGGCCCCCGATTGCCATCCACCCCGCTGACGCCGTGCGCCCGCAGCCAGCTTGCCCAGTCCGGGCAGGAGGGGTCGTTCTCCGAGCTTTCATCATGCAGCAGCGTATGGTGGCGCAGGTCTTCGGGCTTGCGGATGGCGTTGGGTCCTTCCAGCAGGCGCGGCGAGCAGACCGGCAGCACCATCTCGTCCAGCAGCTTTTCCGATTTCAGCCCCTCATAATTGCCCCGGCCATAGCGGATGGCGATGTCGGCATCCGCGGTGTTGAAATCGGTCAGCGACATGTCCGCCGAAATCCAGGCCTCGATGCCTTCATTGGCGCGGTGGAAGCTCTCCAGGCGCGGGGCCAGCCATTTGGCGGCAAAGGACGGCGCCGACGAGATCATCACCCGCCCCTTGCGGGCAGGGGCCTGCATCACGCGCCCCGCTTCGGCAATCCGCTCGAACGCCTCGCGCACCAACGGCAGGCTCGCCTGCGCGGCATCGGTCAGCAGAACGGAACGCCCCGTACGCTTGAACAGCGGCGTGCCGGCAAAGTCCTCCAGCTGGCGGATCTGCTGCGAAATGGCGCCGGGCGTGACATTCAATTCCTCGGCCGCCTGCGTGAACGACAGGCGGCGCGCGGCTGCCTCGAAAGCACGCAGCGCGTTGAGCGGGGGTAGGCGATCTGAGGCGTCGGACATAAATAGTTTCTCTAAATGATCGCTGTAGGGGTTGCCCGTTGCGTCCGAGGCGTCAAGGAGGTTTTCTATATCCGTCCTTGTAGTGTCACTAATAAGAAAGATAGCGCCCATGCGCCAGTTCCCGGCCTTCTTTAACCTTGAAGGTGCCCGGATCGCCGTCTTTGGCGGCGGTGAGGAAGCGGCGCGCAAGCTGCGCCTCTTCCATGCGTCGGGCGCAGAGGTCGTGCTTGTTGGCGGCTTCGATGAGGCCGCCCTGACGGCCGAGTTTGACGAATGGGTGGACACGCGCCCGCGCAGCCAGATCGCGTCTGCCCTCGAAGGCGCCCGCCTCGCCATCATCGCGGAGGAAAACCCCGCCCACCGGGCTGAGGCCCTCGCCGCCGTCCGCGCCCGCAATATTCCTGTCAATGTCGTCGACCAGCCAGAGGATTGCGATTTCACCGTCCCCTCGATCCTGGACCGGGGCGAGATCGTCGCCGCCATCGGCTCGGGCGGCGCCGCCCCCGTGCTCGCCAAGTCGATCCGCGCCAAGCTTGAAGCGCTGCTCCCCCAGCGTATCGGAGACCTTGCCGCGCTTGCCCGCTCCCTGCGCGGTTTCGTGGGCGAGGCCATCCCCGACAAATCCGCCCGCCGCCGCTATTGGGAGCGCGCCCTGTCCGGCCCCGCCGCCGAGGCTGCCTACGCCGGAGACCTTGAGCGCGCCGAAACCCTGCTGCGCCAGCAGGCCCGCGCCGCCGGCCGCGCGCGCGGCGTCGTCCATATCGTCGGCGCCGGCCCCGGCGATCCGGAACTCCTCACGCTGAAAGCCCTGCGCCTCATCCAGGAAGCCGATGTGGTTTATTATGACCGCCTCGTCAGCCCGGAGATCATCGGCCTTATCCGGCGTGACGCCGCCCGCGTGCCCGTCGGCAAGTCGAAGGGCGATCATTCCGTCCCGCAGACGGAAATCCATGAGCGCCTCATCGCCTCGGCCCGCGAAGGTCTGCGCGTCGTGCGCCTCAAGGGCGGCGATCCGTTCATCTTCGGCCGGGGCGGGGAAGAGCTTGAAGCCGTCCGCGCCGAAGGCATCGAGGTGCATGTCGTGCCGGGCATTTCCTCCGCCCTCGGATGTGCCGCGTCTGCCGGCGTGCCGCTCACCCACCGAGACCATGCCCAGACGCTGACCTTCGTGACCGGCCATGCCAAGGCAGGCGGCGTGCCCGATCTTGACTGGCAGGCCCTCGCGCGCCCGGCCCAGACCGTGGTGGTCTTCATGGGCGTCGACACGGCGCCTGCGATTGCCGAAAAACTCGTTGCTGCCGGCCGCGCCCCCACCACGCCCGTCGCCGTCATCGAGAACGGGACACGCCCCGACGAGCTGCGCGTCTTCGGCACGCTGGCCGAGCTGCCTTTCCTGGTCGAGGAAGAAGGCATTGCCGGCCCGGCGCTGCTGATCATCGGTGAGGTGGCCGGCCTGCCCGCAGAGCAGGGACGCATCGCCTCCATCGTCACCGAAGCGTCCGGCCTTGCCTGGTTCAACCCCGACGCCCGCCAGCACACCTTCAAGGAGTCCGCCGCATGACCTCCGTTCGCCCGAAGCTCAAGCCCGAAACCCCCAAATCCATCACCGCCTGGGAAACCGCCACGGGCCGCACCGTCTGGCTGAAAGCCGATGGGTCGTGGACGGAGGATGTCACCCAGCTTGGCGTCTTCACAGGCGAGGCGGCTGAAGCGGCCCTTGCTGCCGCGCTGAAGCAGGAAGGCGCCGTCACCGATCCCTATTTCATGGAAGTCAGCGAGACGGGCGCAATCACCGGCAGGGAAACCTTACGCGAATCGCTGCGCGCGCAGTTCTCCGCAGGCGGCCTCGCCGCGTCTGAAAACGCATAGGGCACGGGCCACATGTCTGCGTCTGATCTCGGCGGTTTCACGCTCTATGGAGACCCCGTCTCTGGCAATTGCCTGAAACCCAAATGGACCGCCGATCTGCTCGGCATTCCCTACACCTGGGTGAATGTGGATGTGGTGAAGGGGGAAACCCGCACGCCGGAATTCCTGGCCATCAACCCGGCCGGCCAGGTGCCCGTGGCGCGCTGGGCCGATGGCCGCGTGCTGCCCCAGTCCAACGCTATCATGCTCTATCTCGCCGAAGGCACGGACCTCATTCCGGAAGACCGCTTTGCCCGCGCTGAGGCGATGAGCTGGCTGTTCTGGGAACAATATTCCCATGAAACCGCCATCGCCGTCCGCCGGTTCCAGAAACATTATCTCAAGAAATCCGACACCGAGATCGACCCCGCTTTGCTGGTGCGCGGCAACAACGCCCTCGGCGTGATGCAGCAGCGCCTCGAAGCGCGCGACTGGTTTGCCGGAAATGATCTCAGCATCGCTGATATTGCCCTTGTCGCCTACACGCGCGTGGCGCATGAGGGCGGCTTCGATATCCGACTTTACCCGGCAGTCGCGCGCTGGGTATCCCGCACCGAAGATGCGCTGGGCATTCCCCATGCGCAGGAGTTGTTAGTCTAATGTACAGATACGACCAGTTCGACGCCCGCATCGTTGCCGAGCGCGTCGCCCAGTTCCGGGGGCAGGTGGCCCGCCGCCTTTCGGGAGAGCTTCTGGAAGACGAGTTCAAGCCCCTGCGCCTGCAGAACGGCGTCTACCTCCAGCTTCACGCTTATATGCTGCGCATCGCCATTCCCTATGGCCAGCTTTCCCCCCGCCAGCTGCGCCGCCTGGCAGAGGTGGCCCGCGACTATGACCGGGGCTTTGGCCACTTCACCACGCGCCAGAACATCCAGTTCAACTGGGTCGCCCTGAAAGACATTCCGGACGTGCTGGAAAAGCTCGCCGAGGTGGAGATGCACGCCATCCAGACCTCGGGCAACTGCATCCGTAATACGACCACGGATCATTTCGCCGGCGCCGCGCAGGATGAGCTGCTCGATCCGCGCCCCTGGTGCGAGATCATCCGCCAATGGTCCACCTTCCATCCCGAATTCGCTGCCCTGCCGCGCAAGTTCAAGATCGCCGTCACCGCGGCCGAGCATGACCGCGCCGCCATCCGCGTGCATGATGTCGGCCTGCATATCCGCCGGAAGGACGGCGTCACCGGCTTTGAAGTCTGGGTCGGCGGCGGGCAGGGGCGCACGCCCGTCATCGCCACGCTGGTCAATCCCTTCGTGCCGGAAAGCGAGATCCTCGACTATCTGGAAGCCATCATGCGGGTCTATAACCGCTATGGCCGCCGCGACAACAAATACAAGGCCCGTATCAAGATCCTCGTCACCGAGCTTGGCGAAGCCGAATACATCCGCCAGGTCGAGGAAGAGTTCGCCGCCCAGCGCCCGCATGAGAAGATTGCGCTGACGGCGGACGAAATCGCCCGCATCCATGCCTATTTTGCCCCGCCGGCGCTGGCCGCAAAACCAGACGTTTCCGAACGCCTTGAAGCGGCCAAGGCCGCAGATCCGGCCTTCGCGCGCTGGACGCGGGTAAACCTGCATCCCCACAAGGCGCCCGGCTATGCCTCCGTCACCGTCAGCCTCAAGCCGCAGGGCATCGCGCCGGGTGACGCGACTGACACCCAGATGGAACTCGTCGCAGACCTCGCCGAAAAGTTCGGCCACGGAGATATCCGCGTCAGCCACGCGCAGAACCTCATCCTGCCGCATGTTGCTCTCGATGATCTGCCGGAAATCTATGCCGCGCTGGACGCTGCCGGCCTCGGCACGGCGAATGAAAGCCGCATCACCGACATGATCGTCTGCCCCGGCCTTGATTATTGCAACCTCGCCAATGCCCGCTCGATCCCGGTCTCGCTGGAAGTCTCGAAACTCTTCGCAGACCCGGCCTATGAGGAAGATATCGGCCGCCTGCACATCAACGTCTCAGGCTGCATCAATGCCTGCGGCCACCACCATGTCGGCCATATCGGCATTCTCGGCGTCGACAAGAAAGGCGAGGAATTCTACCAGATCCTCCTCGGCGGCCGCGCCGATGAGAAAGCCGCCCTCGGCAATATCGTCGGCCCCGGCCTCAAGGCAGAAGAAGTGCCCGGCGCCATTCACCGCGTCGTGGAGTTCTACCGGGCCCAGCGCGCGTCCAAGGACGAGAAGTTCATCGACACGCTGGAACGCCTCGGCCACCAGCCTTTCCAGGAGGCGCTCTATGCCGCTGATTAAGAACGGCGCCGAGATCGCCAATGACTGGGTTTTCGTCGCCGAGGGCGAAGCGCTGCCGGAAACGGGCTGTTTCTCGGTCAGCCTTGGCCGGTTCCTCGCCCTCAAACAGGGCCAGGAAAACGGCCCGCTGCCCGATGGCGTGCGCCTTTCCCCGGCAGACAAGGCCGAGGATCTGGAGCCTTACCTAGGGGAACTCGCCCTCATTGAGATCGATTTTCCCAGATATACCGACGGGCGCGGCTACAGCCATGCCCAGCTCCTGCGCCGCCGCTACCAGTATACGGGCGAGCTGCGCGCGGTCGGCCATGTGTTGAGGGATCAGATATTCTACATGCACCGTTCAGGGTTCGATGCTTACGAGACCGCCCGCGCTGGCCTATCTGAAGTGCTGGAAGCCTTGAACGAATACAGCGTGGTCTACCAGCCCGCAGCAGACCCTTCGGTCCCGGCCTTCCGCAGACGCAGTTGATCCGCAGGAAGGGCCCCGGCCCATGGCATTTGAAACCGAGATTCCCGAGCAGCCGGCAGCCCGGCTCGCGCGCCTCAATGCAGAGCTGCGCACGGCGTCGGCCCAGGAAATCCTCCGCGCGGCCATTTCCCGCGAATGGCCGGGCGAGCTCACCTATGTGTCCAGCTTCGGCGCCGAAAGCGTCGTCATGCTCTCCCTCATTGCCGAGGTAGACCCCTCCCTGCCGATCGTCTTCATCGACACCGGCATGCATTTCCCCCAGACGCTGGACTATAAGGATGAGGTCATCGAACGCCTCGGCCTCACCGGCGTGCGCGAGATCACGCCCAACGAGACCGAGCGCAAGGTGCTCGATCCCAAGAACATGCTCTGGAAAACCGATGCCGATGCCTGCTGCGCCCTGCGCAAGGTGCGTCCGCTGGAGCCGGCGCTGGAAGGCTTCGGCGCCTGGATCACCGGGCGCAAACGCTTCCATGGCGGCGCCCGGATGAGCCTGCCGGTGTTTGAATATGCCGATGGCCGCTACAAGGTGAACCCGCTCGCCAGCTGGACGCAGGCCGATGTCGACGCTTACCTCGCCGAGAAAAACCTGCCGCGCCACCCGCTGGTCTCGCAGGGCTATCCCTCCATCGGCTGCTGGCCCTGCACCAAACCGGCCGCAGATCCCAGCGATCCGCGCTCTGGCCGCTGGGCCGGCCAGCAGAAAACCGAATGCGGCCTCCACGTAGACCGCAACGAACGGCCAAGGGTTTTCTGATCCTTTAAAACTGTCATCCCGGCCAGAGGCGGCCTTGCCGCCGATTGAGCCGGGATCGCGGCTATTGCTGAGCCCTTCGGGCTCAGCGCCGCTGCGCCTTGCTTGTGGGGCGCTCCGTTCCTGAGCTCATCCTGAGCGAAGTCGAAGGACAAGAGCGGGTAAGCTTTACCCCCGCGCGGCAAACACAGCGCTAAGCGCAATCGCCGCCGCCGTCGCCACATTCACGCTGTCAAACCCCTCCGCCATCGGAATACGCACCGGCCGTGCCCGCGCGATCATCTCCGCCGGCAGGCCCGGCCCTTCGGCCCCCATCAGCAGCGCCACCCGCGCGGGCACTTTCAGCGAGGGCAGGGGCTCTGCATCCGCGCGCGGCGTCAGCGCCCACACCTCATAATCGGCCGCTTCGGCCGCCTCGATCAGTCCGCCGCCCGTGCCGCCCTGGCTGAAGGGCAGCCACAGCGCCGCCCCGGACGAAACCCGGATCGCCTTGCGGTAAAGCGGATCACAGGACGCCGCGTCCAGCAGCACAGCATCTGCCCCAAACGCCGCCGCATTGCGGAAACACGCCCCCACATTGTCATGATTGGACAGCTCCGACAGGAGCAACAACGTTGAAAAGCGGGGCTCATCCTGAGCGAAGTCGAAGGATAGAGACGCGCGTGCGCGCGAAGTCAGAAACTCCGCAGGCGGAACGCTCTCCCCCTTTCGCCCACATGCCAGCACCCCCCGGTGCATCGCAAATCCGGCCACCGCATCCATCACGCCCTGCGCCGCCACATAGACCGGCACCCCCGCAGGCACATGCGCCAGCATGTCGCCGAGCGGCGCCAGCCGCGTCTCGCACAGGAACAGGCTCTCCACCTCAAACCGCCCGCGCCGCAACAGTGTTTCCAGCGTCACCTTGCCTTCCGCGATAAACCGCCCGCCATGCCCGCCCGTCAGGTCGCGCTCGCGGATCGAGACATAGGCCTCCACGCGCGGGTCATCGGGGCGCTCAATGCGTATTGCCTGATCAGGTTTCATCTGCTTGTCTCTGTGGCAACCTTACGGAGCGGGGAAAATGTCGGAACCGGACACTACGCAGCCTTATGAGCAAACGCCCGCCCCGCGCAAGTCGCGCCGGCTATGGTGGATACTCGGCGGGGGCGCGCTGCTCCTCTATGTTCTGGGCAGCTGCGTCAAGGGCGGCATCGACCTTTACAAGGCCGTCACCGCCCGCAACGCGGCCACGGAGATGCTCGCCCAGCGTTTCATGGCGGAAGGTCTGCCGCCTGCGGATGATCCGGTCTATGCCCGCCGCGCCGGGGTGGATCAAGGCTCCCTCGATTCCCTCAACCGGTTCATGAAACAGTTCGGCAAGGTATCCCAGTTCACCCCCGCCGCGTGCAACATCGTCAGCAGCGCAAACTCTGATCCTGCCCAGTCGGGCACCTTCGCCAACTGCACGCTTTCTGCCACAGCAGAGCTATCCCCGGTCACCATCGCCGTGCGCTGGGTGCGGGAGGATGAGACCTGGAAACTCCTCGATTTCCAGACCCATTTCACCGACAATACCGTGCTGATCGACAAGGCCGAGAAGCTTGACCGGATCGAGGCGGGCGAGGCCGGTCCCGAAGCCGGCCCGGAATGACCCCGCCAGACCGTCCGAGGCCGGAAGTCTTCCATCGCCTGCGCCCGCCGCCCTCGCGCTTTCCCAGGGCGTTGAAGATTGCGGCGATGGTTGTCCTTGGGCTGATGGTCTTGATGTTTGCCGGCTGCGCCTGGCTGTTTGGCGATCTCATCGCCAGTTCGCTGGAGCGGGTGGAGCCCACCCGCGCGCTGATTCTCTCGGTTACGGCGGAGCGCGGCTTCGCGCCGGCGGGCGATCCCCGCCTGGCAGAGGGCGCGCAGCTCTCCCCCGAAGCGCTTGCCCGCCTCAATGCGGCCCTCGCTGAAACCGGCGGCGCCGTCTTCATCTCAAAGCCGGGCTGCACCGCCCATTCCTATCGCGGCACGGAGGCGCGGGAAGGGGATTTCGTCACCTGCCTCGCCCAGGCGGATTTCCTGAATAATGTTCAGCGATCGGCCGAAGTCGTCTGGGTCCGCCAGCGCGGCGCCTGGTATGTCGATGATTTCAGAATGCAGGACGCGCGCGCCCAATAGCGGCCCCGGGAGCCCCTCAATCCGTAGGCAGACCAAACACCGCCTCGGCGATATAACCGTCTTCCTGTTTCACGCGATACGCCCCACGCTTAACGCGCACCCAATGATAGCCCTCGGGCGGGGCGGAGAGGTGATAAGTTTCCCAGTCGCGGAATTCCTCGCCGCGAAATTCCGGCGGGAGGATCTGCCCTCTTCCCCACATCGGCGTGCGGTCGGGCGCCATCACGGGCGGGTCGCCGGGGTGAGACGGGTGAACGTTGGCCAGATCAAACGGCGCCCGCGCTGATGGCTCGCTTGCCGGCGGGTCTGCCAACGCCGCCAGTCCCCCGCCCATGGCGGACGCCAGCAAAAGGATCACGGCGCGCAAAGACATTGAAATTTTCTCCTCTCCATCGCCCAACGCGAAAACCCCGCCTCTGGTTCCCGCCGGGAGAGGCGAGAAGAGACGGGGCCTTAAAAGAGGCAGGGCGGAAGGCGAGGGGGCGAGACAGCGGCCGCGCTAATCAGCCAGCGCGTTCACCAGCACTTCGGCAATCAGCCCGCTGGCAATCTCAACGAGATAGGCGTCCTCATCCACATGCACCCACCGGTAGCCGCGCGGGGGCTCACGCAGGTCATGATAGCGGTAATCGCGCACATACACTTCGCGGTAATGCGCAGGCAGATGATCGCCCTTGCGCCACATCTTCTTGGCATGGCCGGGCGGTATCTTCCCCTGCTTGGCAAGGCCAGGGGGAAGGTCATGCCCGCGCCGGTGGGGCGGGTCGGCAAAGGCAAAACTTCCCGCGCCAAGCGCGGCGGCCAGAACCGGAATGACAATCTTGAATGACATGGGTGAACCCTCCTTTCCTGTCCCGTTCAACGCCGGAGCAGGGGAGGAGGTTCCGGGAAAAGCCCGTCAGGCCGCCGCCGTGAGGGTCCAGTTGGGTTCAACGCCAAGCTCGGCGTGCAGCTGACGGATGATCAGGGAGAGGTTCGAGAGCGAAGGGTTGCCCTCGCTTGAGAGCATACGGTTGAGGCTGCGCGCCGGGATTCCGGTTTTGTTCGCCAGAGCCTCAAACCCGATCCGGCCTTTAACCAGAACTCTGAGCGCAATTTTTCCTTCATCGTCATTCCCATCAGCAAATTGCTCAAGCGCATGGGCGAACATGCCAATAGCATTGTCTATGTCAGACATGAATTCTGTCAGCGCTTCGCTATGAGGCCGGCTAGGGGGAATTTTGCCTTTCTTCATGATCAGTCCACCTTCGTTTGGCTTCTGCAATATCTTTTGGTTGAGTTTTCTTCAGTCCGGTTGTCAGAAGAAGAACGATTTCTTGGCCAACTTTTCCAAAATAAATCCGGACACCGCTTTCTGCATGAATCCTGTGCTCCCAGATGCTGTCTCCCAGCGGCTTGTGATCACCTAAATTTCCCAGTTCCATTCGTCCAATTGCGGTCCAGACTCTCATCTGTGCTGCTCTGGGCAGGCTCTTCAAATCATCTAAAAACCGATCATCGCCGTCGGCATCGACATAGTTCCTGACTTCCATCGGGAATATCTCCTCAGTATGCGGACTTCACAAAGCACTTTTCAAATTCCTTCATAATAAAAACGATTAAGGAGTGAACGACATATATGTCATCATGACATATATGTCAAGAAAAAACCGCACCCCTTCAGAGTGCGGTTTTTGTTTGCATTACTTTCAGGCCAGAGCTGCGCGAGTTACGCCCCAACCGGCAGGCCCTGTTCCTTGGCCATGCGCTTCATTGCCTTCTGCAGCTTCTCGAAAGCGCGCACTTCGATCTGCCGGATACGTTCGCGGCTGACATTGTACTGCTCCGACAGCTCTTCCAGCGTCTTGGGCTCGTCGATCAGGCGCCGCTCGGTCAGGATGTGACGCTCGCGCTCGGAAAGGTCTTCCATCGCCTGGGTCAGCAGGTCCATCCGCGCGTCGAGTTCCTGGCGGTTGGCGAAGGTTTCGGCCGTGCCGGGTTCATCATCGGCCAGCCAGTCCTGCCATTCCATGTCGCCGTCTGCGCCCATCGGCACGTTCAGCGAGGCATCAGACCCGCTCATCCGCCCGTTCATCGAATACACTTCGTCTTCGGTGACGTTCAGCTTCTCGGCAATCAGCCGGGCCTGCTCAGGCTTCAGGTCGCCTTCTTCCAGCGCCTGCATCTCGCCCTTCAGGCGGCGCAGGTTGAAGAACAGCTTCTTCTGCGCGGCCGTGGTGCCGAGTTTCACCAGGCTCCAGCTGCGCAGGATGTATTCCTGAATGGCCGCGCGGATCCACCACATCGCATAGGTGGCCAGGCGAAAACCCTTGTCGGGGTCGAATTTCTTCACCGCCTGCATCAGGCCAACGTTACCTTCGGAAATCACCTCGGCCATCGGCAGGCCATAGCCGCGATAGCCCATGGCGATCTTCGCCACGAGGCGCAGGTGGGAGGTCACCATCTTCTCGGCCGCTTCGGTGTCTTCATGCTCGCGCCACCGGCGTGCCAGCATGAATTCCTCATTCTTCTCGAGCATCGGGAATTTGCGGATTTCGCTCAGATAGCGGCTCATGCCCTGTTCGGGGCTGAGGGCAACCGAGCTTTTTGCGTTCGCATTTGCCATGTTCATTCCTCCTTCTCGGAACCGGCCCCGTCTTGGCGCGGCGGCCTGTTCCCGTCTTTGGGGCTCACCTTGAAACCTTAGCCCCGCTCAGCGGCGGCGTCGTCTCCAGGCGTGCGCAATTCACTCATCGCGCAGATGCATAAATAGGAATTGAGGCAGGCATGTGGAAGAGGGCCGGGCACGGGTTTCCCGCCGGCTTCACACCTTCGTGTTGTCAGGTCCAGGCCGGGCATGTCCGGGCCGGTCCTGAAAGGAATGTAAGAAACCGTCCGCGCTGTGCAAGTTGTGGCCATCACCGTGCCGGAAGTGTCTGGATTTGTCCATCCGGTGTCACGCCCTGTCCCGCCGTGGGCGCCCAAAATCCAAAAAATGTCCTGATTTTTCAGGGATCTCAGCTCAGATCGACATCCTGGCGCTCGAGGCTCAGATAATCTTTCGACCGCATCTCGAAAAGCCGGCTCGCCGTCCGCTCGAATTCGAACGATCCGTCGCCTTCCGGGTAAAGCGCGCCCGGCTCGGCCTCTGCGCTCGCCACCAGCTTCACCTTCGCCTCATACAGGGCATCGATCAGGCTGATGAACCGCATCGCCTCATTCCGCTTGTCCGGGGAGAGCAGGGGAATGCCCTCCAGCATCACCGTATGAAACGTGCCGGCTATGGCCAGATAATCGATCGGGCCCAGCGGCCGCGCGCACAGCTCCTCGAAGGTAAACCGCGCCACCCCGGCGGCCTCCCGGCTCACCTCCAGCTTGCGGCCCTTCACCGTCAGCACGCAATGCTGCGGCTCGGCTCCCAGCGTCAGCCGGTCCCAGGCCTTGTCCAGCGCGGCAGTGCTGGCGCCGTTCAGCGGCGCATACCAGACGGGCGCTTCCACCAGCCGGTCCAGCCGGTAATCGCGCGCCGAGACCAGCTCCAGCACCGCGCAGCGATCCTTCAACTCCTTGATAAAAGGAAGGAAAAGCTGGCGGTTGATGCCGTCCTTGTAAAGCTCGTCGGGGTGGCGGTTGGAGGTTGCCACCACGGTCACACCCCGCTGGAACAGCTGATCGAACAGCCGCCCCAGGATCATTGCATCGGCAATCTGCGTCACCTGAAACTCGTCAAAACACAGCAGCCTGGCTTCCGCCGCAATCTGCTTGGCCACCGGCGGGATCGGGTCATCCCCGGCCGATTTCACCCGCCAGGGAGAGCGTTTCTTCTCCGCGTCCGTCATCTTGCGCCAGATGCCGAGCCGCTCATGCACCTGCGCCATGAACTCATGGAAGTGCACCCGGCGCTTGGGCTGGGTCACGGCCTCGCCGAAGAACAGGTCCATCAGCATGGATTTGCCCCGGCCCACCCCGCCCCAGAGATAGACCCCGCGCACAGGCTTCGGCTTTGAAAACAAACCGGGTTTTGGTTGATCGGCCAGGCGCCGGGCAAGGTCATCCAGCAGTCCGGCGGCTTCTGCCTGCGCCGGATCCTCCGATAGCGCGCCGCTTGCCACCTTCGCCTCATACTTCGCGCGCACACCGCCCATCGCCTGAACTGTCCTCACCCGAACTTTTCAGCAAGCTGCGCCAGGAAGGACGTCCACACCCGCGGCTCCACCAGCAGCGTCGTCACGATGCCCACCACCGCCCCGCCCAGATGTGCCTCATGGCCGATGATCCGGTCGGCCCGCTGCGAGAAGAGATAGCTCAGCACGACGAAGGCCACGCCAAACACGATGCCCCACATCGGAAGGATGAACAGAAACAACAGGGTGGAGAAAGGCGCGATCATGCAGAAGGCCAGGATGATGCCCGAAAGCGCGCCCGAGGCGCCCGCTGCGCGGTATTCCGGATTGGCCCGGTTCCACAGATAGGCCCAGATGCTGCCGCCGATCAGGGAGGCAAGATAGATGATGAGGAAGTTCACGCCCCCCAGCACATGCTCGATCACCGGGCCGAACATGTAGAGGCCATACATGTTGATGAAGAGGTGAAACCCGTTCACATGCAGGAAGCCGGAGCTGATCAGCCGGTGCCATTCGCCCTGATCCCGCATCGGGCGCACCCACAGGATGTTCTGCGCGTTGAAGGCGGGGTTGCGCAGCGCAATCAGGCTGGCAAACACATTGAGCACGATCAGTGTCAGCGTGGCCGGGTAGGAAAAGATGTCTGCCATGCGCCTTGGTCTTTCCCTTCAGAAGTAAAAACCGCCCGAAGGGCCTTCGGGCGGCTTAGCAAGTCTGGCCCTGGGGCGGCAAGCGCCTGGCGGTGTTAGGCTGCGCGAACGGTGCTGCGCGCGCCGGCGGCGGGCATCAGTTCCAGCAGGAAATCCTCGAAGGATTCCGGCCGCTGGATGAAGCGGTTGAAGTTGAGGCCCGCCTTGAAAACCGCCTGCGGGTGGATATTGGCGCCGCAGCGCACAGCCGAAGACACCACCTCGTCGCGTTCCGGCCGGGAAGAGGCCACCGCAATGCGGTGCTTGCCCATATTGGCCACGCGGGCCACCGCCATATCCACATCATCGCCGGTTTCCGGCAGCTGCAGATCGACGATCACGAGATCAAAGCGCTCAAGGCGCAGGCGGCGCTCAGCCGCCAGCAGGCCTTCCGCCATAACAAGATCCACCGGAATACGCGCGCGCGCAGCCTTGTCGGCTGCATGCGCCAGCATCGTACGCACCGGCTCGTGATCTTCGATCCAAAGCACCTTCATGAAACTCAACCCCATTGGATGTTTTTGAATGGCAGCGGGGTAAGAGGTGTTAAGCCGCTGCCCGTCTGACGTTCACAATGCCACGGGCGTCTTGCGTCTTGGTAAAGCGAAACTTTCCGAAGTATTGAAATTCCGATGGATTTTAGGGTTGGCCGCAGGGGAAAGCAGCCATCTTTCCGTTTTATCCGGCCGGCTCTATGCTTTGCGCACACCTATTTGGGGTGGAAGGAAGCACATTCTCAATGACAGACGGCCCTCTCTCCCATCCTGCAGTTCCCGCTGCGCAATCGGCGTTTCTGCCCGAGGCAGAGCGCCGTGACGCGCATATTGTCGATGTTTTGATCGAGGAGCGGTGCCCGCGCCTGCGCGCCAGCCCGGCCTGGCCGGTTGCCCGGCCGCTGCTTTATTCCATTCTGGGTTACAGCAAGGCCCGCCGGATGGCCGATGAACTGGTTCAGCTGACGGGCAGGGAAAGTTTTGACCGGCTTTCAAAACAACTCGCCTTCAATATTTCCGCAGATCGCCTGGACCGCCTGCCTGCGCGGGGCCGCTGCATCGTGGCGGCGAATCATCCCACCGGCCTGGCCGACGGCATCGCCGTCTGGGATCTGCTGAAACAGAAGCGCGACGATATCGTCTTCTTCGCCAATGCAGACGCCATCCGGGTCAATCCGCGCTTTGAGGATGTCATCATCCCGGTCGAATGGGTGGCGGAGAAGCGCTCGCCCGCCAAGACGCGCGAAACCCTGAAGCGCGCTGCCGCCGCCTTTGCCGATGAGAAATGCGTCGTCATCTTCCCCTCCGGCCGCCTGGCGCTGCGCAAGGATGGCCGAATGATCGAGAAGGAATGGTTCCCCACCGTGGTCGGCCTTGCCCGCAAGCAGAGTGCCCCGGTCATCCCGCTCAATCTCGATGCTCGCAACTCGGCGCTCTATTATCTTTTCTGTGATCTCTCCAACGAGCTGCGCGACATCACCCTCTTCAACGAACTCCTCAACAAGCGCGGCTCGCAATTCCGGATGACCTTTGGCGAGACGATCCCGCCGGAGGTGCTGGCCGGCGACCCGGTGGCCCTGACCGAAGCCCTGAAGGCGCATGTCGCTTACGCCCTTCTGGAGAACGCGGACGCGCGCTTTCGCCCGGTGTAAATGGGGGCAGGGCGGGCGTTCACACCAAGGCGCTTGCGGGGCGGGCAAATGCGCCCTAGAGCGCCCCGCCATGATCGAGATTGTACCGGAAAATCCGAGCCTCCATGCCGAAGCGATCGAAGCCCTCTTCGACCGTACCTTCGGCCCTGGCCACTTTGCCAAGACGGCAGAGCGCCTGCGCGAGTATTCCCACTCGCTGCCGGAGGTGAACCGTGTCGCCCTCGATGACGGTCAGGTGATCGGCGTCTGCCGCGTCTGGCCGCTGGTGGTCGGGCCCTCGCGGATGCCGGCGCTGTTCTATGGCCCGGTGGCGGTTGACCCTGCCTATCGCGGCAGTTTCCTCAGCCTGAAGATCACCGAAGCGGCCCTCGAGGCGGGCAAGCAGGCAGGCTGGCCGGCAGCCATCCTCATTGGCGCGCACAGCCTTTTCGGCAAGGTTGGCTTCACCGTCACGCCGCGCGGCCGCCTGACTTTCCCAGGCCCCCAGGACCAGTCCCGCGTCATGGTGAAGGATCTGGCAGGCGACGCCAGCCTGCTCGAAGGTCTCGTAACGGCAGCCTGATTTCTGCTTGCAGGGCGGGGGAGGCGCTGACACACTCCGCCTCAGCGCAAATGACCGCACATCAAAACCTTGCCCGCTCATGAGGCGAGGGGCTGGCCGGCTGCGCTTCGGGAGGAAGTATGGCCGACATTGTGACCGGCCAGGACGAGCCGGTACGGCCACAGGCCGGCCTGCGCGAAGTTCTGGGATCACTCCGCCAGCCGAAGGTCGCCATCGCGATGGTGTTCGGCATTGCCACGGGTATGCCGCCCGTCATGGTCGGCGTCACGCTCGGCTACTGGCTGCGACAGGAAGGCATCGCGCTCACCGCCATCGGCTTCATGGGCTGGGTCGGCATCTTTGTTTCCGCCAAATTCCTGTGGGCGCCCTTTGTGGACTGGATCCGGCTGCCCCTCCTCGGCAAGCGGCTCGGCCATCGCCGCTCCTGGATGCTCCTTGGGCAGATCTTCGTTACAATCGGCATTCTCGGCATGGCTTTCACCGGCCCTTCCGGCGGGCTGGCGGTGTTTGCCGGCTTCGCCATGCTCACCTCCTTTGCCGCCGCCACGCAGGATATCGCGGTGGATGCCTGGCGCATCGAAAGCGCGAAGGATGAAGAGCAGGATCTGATGGCCTCGGCCTATATCCTTGGCCTGCGCTCGGGCTATTTCCTCGGCAATGTGCCGCTGCTGGCCGCCTCCGGCATTGTTGGCTGGCAGATGGCTTACGCCTTCGCCTCGCTGGGCGGCTTTGCGGGCCTCTCGGCCCTCCTGCTGGCGCGGGAGCCGCAGAAGCCGCGCAATTTCGAGCCGCTGACAGGCCTTGCCTCGGTTGGCGGCGCGCTCGTCCGTCCCGTGAAGGTTTTCTGGCAGGACCATGGCCGCAACCTCTATGTGTTCCTGCCGCTGATCGCGCTGTTCTTCCTGCCAGATGGGCTGATCGTGCCGATGGTCGGCCCGCTCTATATAGACCTCGGTTTCTCCACCGCCGAAATTGCCGGCATGCGCACCGCCATCGGCTTCCCGGCGACGCTGGGCGGGGTGGTCGCCGCCGGGCTTATAGGCCTGCGCTTCGGCACGCTCGCGGCCATGGCTATCGGGGTTACCCTGGCGGGGCTATCCAATCTCGGCTTCTGCATCCTTGCCCTGTCGGGCGGCTCGAAGCTTATCTGGGCGTGCATCACGGTGGTGGAGGGGTTCAGCGGCGGCCTCGCCATGGCGGCCATCGTCGCCTGGGCGAGCCGCCTCACCAACCCCATCGCCACCGCCGCCCAGTTCGCGCTGCTCTCTTCGCTGATGTCTCTGCTCAGCGGCTTTCTCGGCGGCTTTGCCGGGCTCGGCGTCACCGCGCTGCAGGGTGTCACCGGCTCTTCAATGGGCGGCTTTGCGCTTTACTTTTCGCTCAGCCCGCTGGCCGCCCTTCCGCCGCTGATCCTCATCTGGATGGTCCGCCAGCGGATGAAGCAGGCTGAAGCCGCGCCGCCGCCCTGACACAGGGGTGCGTCAGCGTCCCTCGCGCCGCCAGGCCAGCAGCAGGAAGATCACCAGCAGGCCTGCCGCCAGAATACCCGGCACCAGCCCCTGGCTGGTGGACGAGCGCACCGCATAGGCGCCCCGTTCGCGCAGGCCCAGCCAGTTTGCCCCTGCCGCCGTCTTCTGATTGCCCACGCGGCGAATGTCGGGAATGTTCGTGCCCGTATCATTCAGCCGGAACACGCCCCCGCCGGTTGCCGCCGCCACAGGGGCGATCAGCGCCGTGGTCGATTCCAGATTGGCATATTCCTTCGGGTTTTCCGGCCCGCTCAGCGCAATTGCCTCCAGCCCTCCGGAGCGCGCGCGGTAGATGCCCAGCTCCTCGACCGGCGCCTCTGCTGTGAAGACGCCGGGGCCGGCCGGGGCCCAGCGCGGGGTCAGCACCTCGCCCTCCGGCGTCTGCACCTCCAGCGGCGGGGCCGCGTCCAGCAGCGTGCGCAGTTCGATCTTCGCCGCGCCCGCCTCGATGGTCAGGGCCAGCCGGCGTTCTTCCAGCTCCGGCTCCTTCATCATCCAGTGGACCACCCGGCGGATCAGTTCGGCAAACGGCCCGCCGCCATCATGCCCGCTCGCCCACAGCCAGATCTGATCCGACATCAGCATCCCCACGCGCCCCTTGGACACGCGGTCAACGATCAGCAGCGGGCGCCCGTCCGGCCCGCTCATCAGCACATCGCCGCCCACGGCATTGGCCTCGATATAGCGCATCCAGCCGCCCCATTGCTGCCCGTCCAGCGGCGCGGTGACGGCATGGCGTTTGCCAGGACCGGTCAGCTGCGGCACGAACTCGCCGGTGCGGATCACGCCGGTGGGGGAGGCGGGCAGAACCGAGGCGAGCGGCGAGCGCGCGAGGCTGGCGGGGCCGGCAAACTGCTCGCCCGCCACGATCAACAATGCCCCGCCATCCGCCACGTAACGCGACATGTTGTTGAGATAGGCCTGCGTGATCACGCCCTGGCGCTCATACTGGTCGAAGATGATCAGGTCGAACTCGGTCAGTTTCTGCTCGAACAGTTCCTCGGTTGGGAACTCGATCAGGGCCAGCTCATCGGGCCGCGCATAGTCCACCTTGAAGGGCGGGCGCAGAATGGTGAAATGTACGAGGTCTACGGACGGATCGGATTTGAGCAGGTCGCGCCACACGCGCCCCGCCTGGTTGGGTTTGCCCGTCACCAGCAGAACGCGCAGCCGGTCGCGCACGCCGGCAATGGAGGTGGCCGCGCGGTTGTTGGCCAGCGTCAGTTCCTGCGGCCCCGGCGGCGCCTCGATCACCACGATGTTCTCGCCCCGCCGCTCGATCTCGATCGGCACGGGCGTCTCCTTGCCCGCCTCCACGCGCACGCGCTCGGGCGCCCCGCCATTCAGCGAAACGGCAAGGTCCATCGTTCCGCCGCGCGGGTCTTCGGCGCGCACCATCAGGGTGGCTGTCTCGCCCACGATGCCGAAATTCGGCGCATTGACGATCTCGATGCGCCGGTCGCCAAGGTCTTCGTCGCCTGCGATCACGCCGTGCAGCGGCCCGATGATCGCCTCCACGCGCGCCGGATCAGGCAGATCGTGCACCTGGCCGTCGGTCACCATGATTGCCCCGGCAATCCGGTCGCGCGGAACATCCGCCATCAGACCTTCCAGCGCGCCATAGAGATAGGTGCCGTCATCGCCGGGGCTTGTCTCCAGCGTGCGCACTTCCAGGCTCGTATCTTCGGCGAGCTTTGCCTTCAGCGCTTCATAGGCGGCCGCCGCCGCCCGGTCCCGCTCGCCAAATTGCATGCTCTCGGATTTGTCGAGGATCAGCGCCGCCACCGAGGGCAGGGGCTCGCGCTCCTCATGCACCAGCGTGGGGTTGAGCAGCGCGGCAGAAACCACCAGCAGGCCCACCGCCCGCGTCAGCCAGGCCCGGCCCCGCAGGAAGAAATACGCCGTCCACGCCCCAACCGTCAGCGCCACCAGCGCCCAGATCAGGGGCCAGCCCAGGAAAGGCTCAAGGCTGAGGCGCACCGCTTCGGTCATCGCGGCCCCCCATCCAGCAGATTGCCGCCCGGCAGCAGAGGCTCGGGTGTTTCATTCTGTTCGCCCAGGCGCTCCAGCAGCGCAGGAATATGCACCTGGTCGTCCTTATAGCTGCCCGTCAGCACATACATCACCAGGTTGACGCCAAACCGCCGCGCGGTCTCGCGCTGCTGCGGTCCTCCGTCAACGGAATAGAGGTCGCGGCCATTGTCGTCCACAGCCCAGGCTGACACCCAGTCCGCGTCGCCGATGAACAGGCGCGAGACGCCGTCCCCGCGCGTGGCGCCGGGCTCGCCCGTCTTCTCGATCCAGAGGCGCCGTCCGGCAAACCGGCCAGGATAATCCTTGATCAGATAAAAGCTGCGCGACAGCACATGATTGTCCGGCACGGTCTGCAGTTGCGGCGCGTCGAGGCCCGCCAGCAGGGTTTCCAGCCGCGACACATCCGTCTGCGCTGCCGGGTCGCCGCCCGCGCGCGTGTCGATCACCAGCGCGCCGCCCGCGCGCAGATAGGCGTTCAGCCGCGCCACCGCCCGGTCTGTCAGCGGCGCGGCAGTCTCCGGCACCACAAAGAAGATCAGCGGATAAAGCTCCAGCGCGTCGGTTTCCAGGTTCAGCGCATGGGGCTCTGCCGGCTCCACCGACGTGCGCATGTTGAGGATGTTGGACAGCCCGCGCAGGCCCGCGCGCGTGCGCTCATTGAGGGCCCGGTCGCCGGTCTCGACATAGCCAAACCGCATTACCAGGGCCGCTTCGATTTCCTTCTCGCTCGCCTTGCCTGCCGGCAGGGGCACCACGCGGGTGGAGGGCGAGGGGATCGCGCGATAGCTGCCATCGGGCAACAGCTCATAGCCGCCCTGGGCGTGGGCCGGCTCCTGCGGCAGGAAGGCAAAGGCCAGGATCAGCGCGCCCACCGCGCCCCCTGTTTTCTTGGCCGCCGCCTTGCCCCGGCGGGTCAGCCCGCGCAGCCGTCCGGCTACGAACAAGGCAATGAAAAGGTCCAGCGCCAGAAGGCCTGCGGCAATCGCCAGCATCGGCCCGGCCAGGCGCAGGGAGCGGGCTTCGGCGTCGCCCAGAAGGCGGGCGGAGGATGGCCACTGCGTCATCAGGCGCGGCGCGGCGCCTGCGCCAATGTTCAGCGCGCGCGATCCCGATGGCCCCTGATAAAGCCCCGGCGGGTGGATTTCGGAAGGCTTCATCGTGGCAAATTCGGAAGCCCTGACCGGCGCGGCATTGGGGCTCGCCCGTGTCAGGCGGCCAAATCCGTCGAGGGAAAGCTGGGGCATATAGGTGCCGTCGCCATCTTCCACCGCCTCGCCCCGGCCTGCCGCAATCGCCCGGCGCAGCATCTGTTCGAACACGCCGGAATAGGCAAGGTCGCCCCAGTCCGGCCCGGCGGTGATGTGGAAGAGGATCAGCGTCCCGTCGCCCCGGCTGTCCGCGCTGACGAGGGGCGAGCCATCGGTGAGCCGCGCCCAGGTCTTGCGCGCCAGATCCGGCTCGGGCCGCGCCAGCACCTGCTGGCGCACGCGCACATCGGCGGGCACGGGCAGGCCGGCAAAGGGCGAAGTATCGGGGAAGGGGGCCAGCCCCTGCGGCTCCTCCCAGGCCAGCGCGCCCCCAATGGCACGGGAAGACCGGCGCAGCGTCACGGGGAGAAGATCATCCCCCTGCGCGGCCAGGCGCGGTCCGGCAAAGCGGATCAGCGCCCCGCCATTCTCTACCCACTCTGTCAGCCGCTCGGTATCGGCCTTCGGAATCTGTCCGACATCGGAAAGAATGATCGCGTCGGGCGCTGCCGCCACCAGCGTCTCGATGTCTCCGGTGGAGATCGAGGCGAACGGCTCCAGCGCCTTGCGGATATAGTGCATGTCCGAGAGCAGCGGCTGGGCCGCCGTGCCGGTGTCGACGATGCCGACGCGGCGCGTCCGCTCCGCCGAATCCCAGAGCCAAACCGTGCCTGCGCCCGCCCGCCCGGTCACATTGAACCGCGCAATCCGCGCCAGTGCTGCGGCCGGAATGGAAAATTGCGCCTCGGCTTCCCGTTCGCCCTCGGCAAACACCGCCTCGGCGGAGGCGAGCGCGGAGCCGTCCTGCGTCAGCGCCGAAACAAAGGCCCGCGCGCTGCCCCGCGCATCGGCCCGCGCCAGGCGCACGGTCACCGCATCGGTCTGCGCCGAAAGCCCGGTGATCACGGCAGGGCCTTCGGGCGGGGCGGCAAACACGGTCAGCGGCGCGCGCGCGGCCAGGGCCGCAGCAAAGGCCGCGCCCCCTTCGGTTTCCAGCCCGTCGCTCGCATAGAATATCCGTGCCGGTGTGAGGTTCGAGGCGTCCAGCCGGGCCAGGGCATCGGTCCGGTCGGTCGCCCAGGGCTGGGGATCGAGGCTCGCAAGGCGCCGGGCCATGTCCGCGCGGGAAAGCCGCTCGGCGGGGTCGGCGTTGAGTTGGCGCGGCGCTGTCAGCAAGAGGTGCACCGCCCCGTCCCGGTCGCCCGCGTCCAGCGTGGCGCTCGCCGCATTGGTCAGCTCGCTCCAACGCGGGGCAGAGGCCCAGCCATTGTCGATCACGATCAACAGCGGCCCGCCGCCTGCCTCGGTGGTGCGCGCGCCCGGCGCCCAGACGGGCTGGGAAAGGCCAAGGATTGCCGCGATCACCGCCAGTGTACGGATCAGCCACACCCACCAGGGCGTGCGCGCGGGCGTCTCTTCTTCAGGCTCTGCCCCCTCCAGCAGGCGCAGCGAGGGAAGCTCGGCCTCCTTCGGCGCGGGCGGGGTTGCCCGCAGCACCCACCAGATCAGCGGCAGTGCCAGCAGCGCAAACAGCGCCAGCGGCGCCCCCAGCAGAAAAGGCCCGATGGCGGTCATTGTGCGCCCACCTGTTCTTCATCCCCTCTCCCCTTGGGGAGAGGGGTAGGGGTGAGGGGGCGCGGTGGCGCGATCTTGCAAGAACCGGTCAGCAGGAACGGCGTCTGATGCGGTAGGAGGAAGCGTTGCGGCTCCCTCACCCCCAACCCCCTCTCCCTCAAGGGAGAGGGGGCTTTGGCAGAAAACACCCTACCCATCACCGCGCCACTCCGAAGCGTTCGATTTCCGCCTTCAGGCGGGAAGCGCCAGACAGCGCCGGGCTGCCGGTCACATGCGTCACCAGCCCCCAGCCCATGCGCGCGGCAAGCGCGGCAAGCGCCTCGCGCTGCTCGGTGAAACGGCGCATATATTCCTCGCGCATCGTCTCGGCCCGGCCAAGAATGCGTTCCTCTCCCGTGCCGGGGCGGGAAAGCTTCGTGCGCCCCTCAAAGGGAAACGCAATCTCCACCGGCGCCGACACGGCCAGCAGCACGCCCTCGGGACACCTTCCCGCAAGGGGCCCGAGCCGCGCCTGCCATTCCGCTGGCGGATCATAAAAGTCAGACGCCACCACCATCGTCGCGCTCGCCTTGGGCGGGGGCGGGAATTGCCCCTTGGTGCCACGCGCAAGATCGTCCAGCAGCCGGTCCACCGCCCGCTTGCCAAAGCTGGGGCTTCGGCCAGAGCCCAGCGCGCCAATCCGCTCGCCATCCTTAGACATGAGAATGGCCATCGTCAGCATCAGGAGGGTCGCCTCCTCCGCCTTGGTGCGCAGGTCGCCCGCGCCCTTCCAGCGAAAGCCCGGCGCATCGTCCACCCAGAACAGCACCGTGCGCGCGGTCTCAAGCTCGCTTTCGCGCACGAAAAGATCCGTGCCCTTGGCAGAGCGGCGCCAGTGGATGCGCCCCGGCGCATCTTCCTGTGTAAAGCGGCGATACTGCCAGAAATTCTCGCCTGTGCCCGCACGCCGCCGCCCGGCCGAGCCGATATGCGCGGCTTCGGAGGCTTCTGCCTTGAAGTTCAAGCCCGGCAACTGCCGTGCCAGGCTTTCCGCTTCGGCGCGCAGGTCAGAAGCAGGGATCATTCCAGCAGCGGACCCGCGCACGCCTTGGCCGCCTCGATCCGCGCGGTCGCTTCTTCATCCGTAGTGTGATCGAATGTGTATTCCGCCGTATCGTCCGGCAGCCCGCGTTCCATCTCGATCACATTGCGCATGGCCACCAGGTCGATGCCCAGAACGGTGAAAGTGTCGGTCACCTCATTATAGGCGTCCATCGCTTCTTCGGAGGCAAAGCGGATGACCTTCAGCTTTTCCTCGCGCGCTTCCACATGCTGGCGCACATAGGCGGCGTTCTGCGCCAGCGTATCGCCGCAGGCGATCACTGCCGCGTCCAGCCCGGCCTGCGGCCCGCCTGCGCAGGCAGACGCGAGCAATCCGGTTCCGGCCCCCGCCAGTATGCGAAAGTTCATGCAGCCTTCCTCACCAGATCATTGATCAGCTCGCTGAGCTTCGGCGCGTCCCCGGTCGGGTCATAGCGCATCGCCATCCGGTGCCCGAGGCAGGGGTCGGCGAGGGCTTCAATATCTTCCATCGACGGCGCCAGCCGCCCGCGCAGCAGGGCCCGTGCCCGCGCCGCCAGCATCAGCGCCTGACCCGCCCGCGGCGATGGGCCCCAGTCAACGAGGCGCTTCACGCGCGCATCCGTGGTCTGCTCGGGCCGTGCCTCGCGGATGAGGGTGAGGATCGTCGCCACCAGCTTCTCGCCCACCGGCATCTGGCGCACCAGCGCCTGGATTTTCAGAAGCTCAGCGGCGTTCAGCGCCGCCTTCACCGGCGCCTCGCCCCCGCGCGTCGTCTCGATCAGGATGCGCCGCTCGGTGTCGAGGTCGGGATAGGCCACGTCCACTTTCAGCAGGAACCGGTCAAGCTGGGCTTCGGGCAGGGGATAGGTGCCCTCCTGCTCGATCGGGTTTTGGGTGGCCAGCACATGGAAGGGCGCGGGCAGGTCATGCCGGGCGCCGGCCACCGTCACATGTTTCTCCTGCATCGCCTGCAGAAGGGCAGACTGGGTGCGGGGAGAGGCGCGGTTGATCTCGTCAGCCATCAGAAGCTGGGTGAACACCGGCCCCTTGATGAAGCGGAAGCTGCGCTCGCCGGTCGGGCTTTCGTCCAGCACTTCAGAGCCGAGAATATCGGACGGCATCAGGTCCGGCGTGAACTGGATGCGCTGATTGGCCAGGCCGAGCGCCGTGCCCATCGCCTCGACCAGCCGTGTCTTGGCCAGGCCCGGCGCGCCGATCAGCAGCGCATGCCCCCCGGCCAGCACGGCGGCGAGCGACAGCTCCACCACTTTCTCCTGGCCAAACACAGCCTTGCCGATTTCAGCTTTCACGCGGGCAAGGGCTTCGGCAGCAGCCTCTGCATCTGCCACGGCAGTTTCGGTGTTTGTGGTATCGGCCATGTGTTCAGGCGCCTCCGGCTTCACGTCTCTGGCTATCAGCCCTATGTCTAAGGCGTCATTTTGGCGGAGAAAGATGTGACATCCAGTCCCGGCACAATTCTGAGCGTTGAGGAAACGCTTAAGGCCATCCTGCCGGAAGGCAAGTTTGGTGCTGAGTTACCCCCTGTGGAGAAATGGAATCCTGCCGGGGTTAAGGATATCGGCATGGAAATCCGCGCCGATGGCAGCTGGTGGCATGAAGGCGGCGAGATCAAGCGCGCCAGCCTGGTCAAACTCTTCGCCCGCATCCTGCGCAAGGATGCCGGCGGGCAGACTTTCCTCGTCACCCCTCATGAAAAAGTGATCGTGCATGTCGAAGACGCGCCCTTCCTGGCCGGCCGGATGGATGTGCTGGGCGCGCCCGGGCGGGATCAGGAAATCGGCTTTGTCACCACCGTGGGCGACGTAACCATCGCCGGGCCAGACCGCCCCCTCCGCGTCGAGACAGACCCCGAAACCGGCGAGCCCTCGCCCTATGTTCTGGTGCGCGGCCGCCTCGAGGCCAAGCTCGCCCGCCCGGTTTTCTATGAGCTGGTGGACCTCGCCGAACCCTCGCCGGAGGACGAGAATCTGCTGGGCGTCTGGAGCAAAGGGGTTTTCTTTCCGCTCGGACCTGCGGCATAGGCCCCCGATGTCCTTTCGCACCCTTGATGACTTTGTAGAGCGCGTCACCGCCAAGCTCGACCCGCCCGCAGGGCAGGGGCGGCTTACCGAAATGGGCGACATGGATTTCCTCACGCCCGAAGAAGTCGCCATCATCCGCCCGGCGGCGGTCCTCTTCGGTGTCATCCCGCGCCGGGAAGGCCCCACGGCGCTCCTCACCCTGCGCCCCACCACGATGGCAGACCATGCCGGCCAGGTCGCGCTGCCCGGCGGCAAGGTGGACCCGATTGACCTGGATGAGGTCGCCGCCGCCCTGCGCGAAGCCCATGAAGAGGTCGGTGCCCATCCCAATGATGTGGACGTGCTGGGCAAGGCCTCGCCCTACATCACCGGCACGCGCTACCGCATCACCCCGGTTGTCGGACTGCTGCCGGCTGATTTCCAGCCAGTGGCAGAGCCCGGCGAAGTCGCCGCCATCTTCGAGACCCCGCTCGAACTGCTGATGAACCCCAAGAACTACCTGACCGGCACCGCCTTCTATAAGGGCGCCCACCGGGAATATTACGAGATGCCCTATAACGGATACCGTATCTGGGGTGTCACCGCCGGCATCATCCGCCGCCTCTACCAGACACTATATGAAAGCGACTGACGGCTTTGCGCATATATTTGCGCAACAGTGTTGATTTTTGACTTTCTATGCGCAATATTTTGCGCATGGGGCTAGAGCGCAACAGCCGGAAAATTCTCCAGCGCCTTCAAAAAGAAGGCTGGACACTCGCCCGGACCAGCGGCTCCCACCACCAGTTTACGAAAGACGGCCAAACCCTGACGGTGCCGCATCCAAAGAAAGACCTGCCGACAGGCACGGCACGGGCCATCGCCAGAGCCGCAGGATGGCTAGAGGAGAAAGACATATGAAGCGCTATCTCGCCCTTGTCGAATTAGAGGAAGGCTCTGCCTACGGCATTACCTTTCCCGATGTTCCCGGCTGCTTCTCCGCTGCCGACTCCGAAGAAGACATCCTGAAAAACGCCATTGAAGCGCTGGCCCTGCATCTGGAAGGCGGCGTTGCGCCGCTCGCCCGTTCCGCAGCTGAAGTGACTGCAGATCCCGATATCCGGCAGGCGATATTGCAAGGCGGCTATCTTATTTCTGTCCCGCTCATCGAAAACGAAACCCGGCAGGTGAGCGCCAATATCAGCCTCGACAAAGGCATGTTGAAAGCCATCGACGCGGCTGCCCGCGAGCGCGGCCTGACCCGGTCTGCCTTTCTGGTGGAAGCGGCGCGGCACGAAATTGAGCGCCGTTGAGTACTTTAGGCTGGCCGCGCTGCCCCCTTCAGGGTTTCTCAAACCCTTTCAGCGCCTTATGTAAGGCTTGAAAGAGTTGCGGGGAAAAGCACCGACATGGCCGGACGCCTGCTGTTTGAAGTCTTTATATTCTCGCTGCCCTTTCTGGTGTTCGGCATCTACACGCTTGCGACCCGTTCGGCTGAGGAAGCGGGCAAGCGCAAATGGCCCATCCAGATGCTGTTCGCCATTGGTCTTGGTCTGGCCACCATCGCCTGGTTCGTGCTGATCGCGCTGGAGCCGCGCGAGCGCGACATGTGTGTGGAACCGGCGCGCTATGAGAACGGCCAGCTGATCCCGCAGCGCACCTATCCGTGCGAGCGCCATCCCGAAGATGTCGGCCTGCAGCGCGGGCGTCTCACGCCTTCCTCAACGCCTGCCGAGACACCGCCCGCCGATGACCCAAACTGAGCGGATTACGGCAAGCTGGCTGGAGGCGCCCTCAAGCCGGGCCGTGATGGCGGCCTTGGAAGCGGCCCGCAAGGATGGGTCGCGCTATGTCGGCGGCTGTGTCCGCAACACCCTGCGCGGCCTGCCTGCGGATGATGTCGATATCGCCACCCAGCTCACCCCGCCCGAAACCGTTGCGGCGCTGGAAGCGGCCGAAATCCGCGTGATCCCCACGGGTATCGAACACGGCACGGTGACGGCCTTCCATAAGGGCGTGCCGGTGGAGATCACCACCCTGCGCCGGGATGTCGAAACCGATGGCCGCCGCGCTGTCGTCGCCTTCACGCAGGACTGGGCCGAAGACGCCGCCCGCCGCGATTTCCGTATGAACGCCATCTATGCCGGGCCGGAGGGGACGCTTTACGAAGTCGTGCCTGGCTCGATTGAAGACGCCCTTGCCGGCCGTGTCATCTTCATCGGCGAGGCTGATCAGCGCCTGATCGAGGACTATCTGCGCATTCTGCGCTTTTACCGCTTCAATGCCTGGTATGGCGCCGGAATTGATACGGCGGGGCAGGCGGCCTGTGCGCGGCAGCGGGAGGGGCTGAAGAAAATCGCTGCCGAGCGGATCTGGAAGGAGCTGAAGCGCACGCTTTCAGCGCCCGATCCGTCAACCGCCCTGATGGCGATGGAAGAGGCCGGCGTCCTGGCTATCGTCCTGCCCGGCGCCACAGCGGCCTTTGTCCCCGGGCTGGTCGAAGTCGAGGCTGCCCATGGCCTGCGGGCCGATCCGATGCAGCGCCTGATGGCGATGCTGCCCCGCCGCCCGCGCAACATGTCGGAGGCCGCCAGCGCCCTGCGCCTCTCCAATCAGGAAGCCGCCCGGCTTCAGGCCTGGGCCGATCCGGCCCTCGGCCATATGCTCGGCCTCGGCCAGAGCGCCCGGCGGGAAGCCTTCTACCGCTTTACCCCCCAGGCCGTGCTCGACCGCGCCCTGATCGAAGCGGCCAGCGGGGGGGAGGACAAGCTCGCCCCGATCCTGACGGACAAGTCCAGCTGGATGCGCCCGGTCTTCCCGGTCGGGGGTGACGACGCCCTCGCCGCTGGCCTCAGGGGCCCCGAGGTCGGCAAGCGGCTCCAAACGCTGGAAGAGGCCTGGATCGCGTCTGGCTTCCGGCTCTCCCGCGAAGACCTGCTCTCGCGCCTGAAGTGAGGCGGGGCGTGTCCGGTTTGTCCGGAAATGTCCGCCGGATGAACCCGCGCTGGCCGCCCTTGGTTCCCAGAATAGCCGCCCCATGTTATAACGCATGTTATTCCATCAGGAGGCCCCCATGACCAAGCTGAAAATCCGCAAGATCGGCAACTCCCTCGGCGTCGTGCTGCCCGCCGATGCGCTGGCCCGCAAAAAGATCGGCCAGGGCGATACGGTCATTCTCAGTGACACGCCGGATGGCTTTCGCCTTGATGTTTATGACGAATCTGTCGCTGAGCAGGTTGAGGTCGGCCGCTCTGTGGCGCGGCGTTACCGCAACACGCTGCGTGAACTCGCCAAATGACGGACCACGCGCCGCCCAAATGGCTCCGCCGGGAAGCAGTCTTCATCCTGCATGACGAAAGCCTCGCGGATCATGGCGGGGCCGCCGGGGTCCGCGATGAAGGGCTGTTCGACAGTGCGCTTGCCCGCCCGGAAAACCTGTTCGCCTATGGCGCGCCGGATCTGTTTGATCTGGCGGCAGCCTACGCCTTTGGAATCGTTCGGAATCATCCCTTCGTGGATGGCAACAAACGCACCGGATTCCTCGCCGCTGCCGTCTTCCTGGAGATCAATGGCTGGATGCTGACCGCCGATGAAGTAGATGCGACGGTCAAGACCTTCGCGCTCGCCGCCAGCGAAATCACCGAGGAAGCCTACGCCGCCTGGCTCCGCCGGTCCTGCGAAAAGCTCTGATCTTTCAGGGCCATTTTACGATTGGCGGCATGGATGAGAGAATGCTCTCGATATTCCCGCCGGTTTTCAGGCCAAAGGTCGTGCCCCGGTCATAGAGCAGGTTATACTCCACATACCGCCCGCGCTGGATCAGCTGGGCTTCCCGCTCGTGCGCGCTCCAGGCCTCGTTCATGCGCCGGCGCACAAGAGTTGGATATATGTTGGCAAATTGCCGGCCCACCTCCTGGGTGAACGCAAAATCGCCTTCCCAGTCGCCGGTATTGAACCGGTCATAGAAAATGCCGCCGGTGCCGCGCGGCTCGCTGCGATGGGGCAGGTGGAAGTAGGTGTCGCAATAGTCTTTCATATGCGCGTAGTCGGCGCCGGGATGGGTATCGCAGGCCGCCTTCATCGCGGCGTGAAAATCCACCGTATCTTCAAAGCCCTGATCGCGCTGATAGGCCAGCAGGGGGGTGAGGTCGCCGCCGCCGCCAAACCAGGCCTCGCTGGTCACCAGCATCCGCGTATTCATGTGCGCGGCCGGCACGCGCGGGTTCAGCGGGTGGGCAATCAGCGAAATCCCGCTCGCCCAGAATTGCCCGCCAGACTTGTCCGCCCCCGGTATCTGCGCGGCAAAGGCTTCGGAAAACGTGCCGTGAACTTCTGAGAAATGCACGCCCACCTTCTCGAACACTTTCCCGCGCATCAGGCCCATCCGCCCCCCGCCCAGGTCTGCGCTGCCATCGCCCCGGCGCCAGTCCTTCAGGGCGAATCGCCCCGCGTCTCCGTGATAGAGCGGGGGCAGGGCGGCGTCCTCGATGGCTTCGAAGCGGGCAATGATGTCTTCCTGAAGCGCGCGGAACCAGGCGCTTGCCTGCGCCTTGCGCGCCGTAAACTCGGCAGTCTGGGTGTCGCTGATCATGCCCGACTTGTTGCTATGTGGGCATTTGCCTCGCAAGTCCCCAGTTGTCACAGGGGCGGAACGGCGGTAACGCCCTCTCCCAACTGGGGGCAGGACGCGCAGTTTCTGCCGCGCCCCGCGCCCACTTGCCGCAATGTGCGGCCCGCGCAGCTTTAGTAAAGACAGCGGCTAACGCCACGCACCAGGGACGGATAGAAACGTGACGACAGAGACCCACGCCGAGGCGGTCGATGAAGACCGCCGCAACTTTATTCACATCGCCACAGGTTCAGTAGCTTTCGGCGGCGCCGCCATGTTCGCCTGGACGCTCGTGGACCAGTGGAATCCGGCTGCCGATACGCGCGCGGCTTCGGCGCTCGACGTCGACGTTTCCAAGGTTCCGCTGGGCGGCGAGATCCGCATCCTGATCGGCGGCAAGCCGTTCTTCGTGCGCCACCGCACGCCGGCTGAAATCTCGGCCGCCGAATCGGTGAACATCTCCATCCTGCCGGACCCGGAGACCGATGATGCCCGCCTTCGCCCGAAGGGGGATGGCTCGCTGAACAAGGCGATCCTCGTCACGTCTGGCTCATGCACCCACCTTGGCTGCGTGCCCGTCGGTCCCTCTCAGGGCAATACGGGTGACTATGGCGGCTGGTACTGCCCCTGCCACGGCTCGCACTACGATACTTCCGGCCGCATCCGCAAAGGTCCTGCGCCGAAGAATCTCCCGGTCCCCAATTATCGCTGGGTCTCCGACTCGGTCGTCAACATCTCCCTCTGAGAAGGATACCTTTAGATGAGCGGACATGAGTCTACCTACACGCCGAACTCAGCCTTTGAGCGCTGGCTCGATACCCGTCTTCCGATCATTCGCTTCGCGAATGACACGATGATCAATTTCCCGACGCCGAAGAACCTGAACTACTGGTACGTCTTCGGCGCCATTCTGGCCGTCTGCCTTGCCGTCCAGATCATCACCGGCGTCATCCTGGCCATGCACTATGAAGCCAGCGTCGATGGCGCCTTCGCGTCGGTCGAGCGCATCATGCGCGACGTGCCCTATGGCTGGCTGCTGCGGTACATCCACGCCAACGGCGCCTCGATGTTCTTCCTCGCGGTCTACATCCACATGTTCCGCGGCCTTTATTACGGGTCTTACAAGGCCCCGCGCGAAGTGCTCTGGATCATCGGCTGCGTGATCTATCTTCTGATGATGGCCACCGCCTTCCTCGGCTACATGCTGCCCTGGGGCCAGATGTCCTATCACGGCTCGAACGTGATCACCGGCCTCTTCGGCGCTATCCCGCTGGTCGGCGAAAGCATCCAGACCTGGCTGATGGGTGGCCCCTCGATCGGCAACCAGACGCTCCAGCGCTTCTTCTCGCTGCACTATCTTCTGCCCTTCATGATTGCCGGCGCCGTTGTCCTGCACGTCTGGGCGCTGCACGTTCCGGGCAACACCAACCCGACCGGCGTTGAAGTGAAGGATATCGAGAAAGACACGGTGCCCTTCCACCCCTACTACACGGTGAAGGATGCCTTCGGCGTCGTGATCTTCCTGATCATGTTCGCGGTCTTCGTTTTCTACGCGCCCGGCGTTCTGGGCCATGCCGACAACTACATCGAGGCCAACGCCCTGGTGACCCCGGCCCACATCGTGCCTGAATGGTATCTCTTGCCCTTCTACGCGATCCTGCGCGCCATCACCTTCGACCTTGGCCCGATCGATGCGAAACTGCTCGGCGTGATCTTCATGTTCGCCGCCATTGCCGTTCTCTTCGTGCTGCCCTGGCTCGACACGTCGAAAGTCAAATCGATGCGCTACCGCCCGGTGGCCCGTCAGTTCTTCTTCGGCTTTGTCGTGGTCTGCTTCCTGCTTGGCTGGTGCGGCGCGGCCAATCCGGATGACGCGGTGATCCCGGCGCTGCAGGGCGATCCGAGCCTCGTGGTCAGCTATACGGTCGAAGGCGCACCTGCCACGGCCAGCTATAAAGGTGGCGAAGAAGCCTTCGAACAGGCAAAGGCCTTCATGGCCAGCCTGCCGGCTGGCGCCAATCCCAGCCTCTCGGCTGTTCCGGCACCGACCTTCGCCTTCCGTCACCTGTCGCTGATCCTGACATTCCTGTACTTCGGCTATTTCGTGGCCCTGTTCTTCATCGGCCTGACCGAGAAGCCGAAGGCTCTGCCGGAATCGATCCATAAATCCGTGCTCAAGCGTAAGCCCAAGGATACGGGCAACGCAGTGCCGGCTGAGTAAGATGCAAGCTGGGGAAAGAAAGAACATGAAAACCTTCCGCATCCTCGCTGCTGGTCTTGCCGGCCTGGCCTTTGCGGGCCTCGCCCACGCCGCTGGCGGCGCCAAGCACCCGCACGGTCCTGAAGAAGGCTGGCCCTTCGAAGGCGTCACCGGTCAGTATGACAAGGCCTCCGTCCAGCGCGGCTATCAGGTCTACAAGCAGGTCTGCTCCAGCTGCCACGGCATGAAACTGCTGAGCTACCGCAACCTCGGTGAGCCCGGCGGCCCGTTCTATGATCCGGCCTATCCCAACCCGAACGACAATCCGTTCGTGAAGGCGCTGGCGGCTGAGAACGAAGTCATGAATGCCGAGCCCAACGAGGCGGGCGAATACGAGTTCCGCCCGGCCATGCCGGCAGACCGTTTCCGCGCGCCCTTCCCGAACGATGCGGCTGCCCGCGCGGCCAATGGCGGCGCCCTGCCGCCGGATCTGTCGGTGATGGTCAAGGCCCGCCATTATGGCGCTGACTATGTCTACAGCCTGATGACCGGCTATCCGGACCCGGCCCTCTTCGAGGACCGTGAAGTCCAGGAGAATGGCGAGACACTGTATCAGAAAGTGCTCGACGTTTCGAAGTTCGAGAAACTCGGCCACTACCGCCCTGAGCATACCGCCTATCTCGTCCAGCCGGCTGGCCAGTACTACAACCCCTACATGGCCGGCGACACCAAGCCGAACTATGAGGGCGATCCGCGCCACGCCCCGCCGGGCGGCTTCCTCGCCATGGCCCCGCAGCTCACCCCCGGCCGCGTCGAATATACCGACGGCACCGAAGCCACGGTCGAGCAGATGGCCCATGATGTGGCCCAGTTCCTGGCCTGGGCGGCTGAGCCCAAGCTGGAAGCCCGCAAGCGCACTGGCCTTGGCACCATGGCCTTCCTGCTGATCCTCACCACGCTGCTGTGGTTCTCCTACAAGCAGATCTGGCGGAAGGTTGAGCACTAGCCTCACCCTCTCCAGCATGAACTCACCGATAGCCATCCGCAGGGCCACCCCTTCGGATGGCTTTCTCGTTGAGGGGCTGACGCGCTGCATCTGGACAGGCCGTGTTTCGGCTGAATCCACCGTTTTCCAGGAAACACCCGAAACCGTCGCCGCGCAGATCGCCAAAGGCGGCGCCGTGATCCTTGAGGCGGGGGCGGCGCCCATCGGGTCTGGCCGCTGGGGCGGCGTGCCCGGCCCCGGTGGCCAGGGCCGCTGGATGGAAATCAAGCGCATCGGCGTCCTGCCGGAATTTACCGGGCGCGGCTTTGGCGCGCGCATCCTGGAGGCGCTGGAAGATATGGGCCGGGAACAGGCGCTGGCCGGCGCCCAGCTTGCCATCCGCACCGACCAGCCCCGCCTGATCGACTTCTATGCCGGTCTTGGCTACGTCCTTGCCGGAGATGTTGAACTGACAACGCCCAACCCCCGCTCGCCCCCGCCCATCGGCATGCGCAAGTGGTTCTGAGGGCAGGGGAGCGCGCCATGAGCGGCTGGAAACTCGGGATCATCGGCGGCTCCGGCCTCTATGCGCTCGATGGGCTGGAAGACCGGCGCGAAACAGAGGTCGAGACGCCCTGGGGTGCCCCGTCCGACAGCCTGGTCTCCGGCCGGATCAGCGGGGTGGAGCTTGTCTTCCTGCCGCGCCATGGCCGGGGCCACCGGCTTTCCCCCGGCGAGGTGCCCTACCGCGCCAATATCGCCGCGCTGAAGATGGCCGGGGTCACCGACATCCTCTCGATTTCCGCCTGCGGCTCCCTGCAGGCGCCTTATGCTCCCGGCCATACGGTTGCTGTGGATCAGTTCATCGACCGCACGGTCTCGCGCGCCTCCAGTTTCTTCGGCGCAGGACTTGTCGCGCATGTCTCGATGGCAGAGCCGGTCTGCGCCCGCCTGTCGGGCCTGGCGGCCGGCGCCATGGAAGCGGCCGGCGGCACCGTCCATCGCGGCGGCACCTATCTGGCCATGGAAGGCCCGCAATTCTCCTCCCGCGCCGAAAGCCATCTCTACCGGCAATGGGGCTGCGATGTGATCGGCATGACGGCCATGCCCGAGGCCAAGCTCGCGCGGGAGGCAGAGCTGCCCTACGCCACCCTCGCCATGGTCACCGATTATGACTGCTGGCGTGCCGATACCGAGGCCGTCAGCGTCACCCATGTGCTCGAAATCATGGCGCAGAACACCGCGCTCGCCCGCCGCGCCATCCTCCTGCTTGCCGCCCGTCTGAGCGGTACGCCGCGTACACCATCGCCGCAGGGCATTGAATCCTCTCTGGATTCTGCCCTCATCACGGCGCCGCAGCTACGCGATCCTGTCATGATTGATAAGCTGCAGGCGATTGCAGGGCGCGCGCTCGGCGTTTAGAAGTTGGTAACGCTTGGCGTCAGCCCGGCGCGCGCTGTCCCGTTCCGGGCTGGTCGCAGGGGGACTCAGAATGAGCGAAGCACAATTTTATACCTTCCTGACCGGTGGCCTCGCCTTGGCCATCGCCCTGCTGGTCCTTGTCGCCTGGAACCTCTGGCGAATGCGGGAAGAGGCGAGCGCGGGCCGCGCCTCGGCGCTCGCCGGCGTCGCGCATGAGCTGCGCATCAACCTTCACCGGATGATCAGCGAGCTGTCACAGGTTGCCCACCATCCCGGCGTCGGCCCGGATGTGCTGCTGCCGATCCGCAGCCCGCAGCTGGATGGGGTCAACCGCTCCCTGATCAACACCAACCGCAACGGCATTGCCGTTCTCGGCTCCACCTATCAGGAGATGGAGGCCCGCAAGCTTGGCCTGCGCGCCACCCTCGCCCAGGGCAGGGCGCCGGAAACCGAGCTGGACGACGCAATGGACGCGGCCATCAACGGCATCGCCGCGCTCTATATCTGGGAAGTCCACAAGGGCGCGCTGCCTGCCGAAATCGGCCGGGTGCGCAGCTGGTCGGTGCGCGACTGGATGAAAGCCAAGAATTTCCGCGCCGATGCCTTCCCCGGCATGCATCTGCGCGATGAGGTGGTCGAGCGCCTGCGCCTTTACGGTCTGGAACTAACGCCCCGCCCGCTGACGCATACGGCCTGGGAATACTATTCCATGCAGTATGACCGCCACGCCGATGAACGCGGGCCTCTCGGCCGCCGCCGGGCGCAGAAGGCAGAGAAGGAAAAGCCCGAAAGCAAGGGCGGCCTCTTCGGCTTTGGCCGCAAGAAGGAAGAAGAAGCGCTGGTGGAAGATGAAGCCGCAGGGCTTGCCCCCGCCGCCGCCTTCGATCCGGGGCCCGAAGAACAGGTTGCCGCCGAAGAGGTTACCTATCAGCAGGCCGCCCCGCAGGACACTGGCTACACCTATGAAGATGAGCCGTCCTCAGATGAACAGGACATTCCCGGGCATGACCATGATCCTCAGCGTACCAACTAGGCTTGCTGCCGCGCTGGGCGGCGCCGCTTTCCTGGCGCTGGCCGCCTGCGCCACCTCGGGGGTCAGCCCGGCCGCGCGCGCCGCTGATGAAGCCGCCATCCTCAGCCTGCTCGAAGCGCAGGACACCGCCTGGAACCAGGGCGATATCGAGGGCTTCATGGCCGGCTATCTGCGCTCGCCGGATCTGCGCTTTGCCTCGGGCGGCAACATCACGCGCGGCTGGGACGAGACACTCGCCCGCTACAAGGCACGCTATGGCACCGGCGCGGAGATGGGCACGCTGACCACCAGCGATCATGAAATCGAAATCCTCTCGGCCGATGCCGCCATCGCCCATGGCAAATGGCAGCTCGACTGGCAGGGCGAGCAGCCCTGGGGCCTCTACACCCTCATCCTGCGCAAGACAGGCGGTGAGTGGCGCATCGTTTCAGACACCACAACCGCCGCTGAATAATCCCCCGCCAAGCCCCGCCTGGATTTGAGGTCCAGACGGGGCCCACACACGGGGGGTACTCTCCCTTCGGCCTAGTTGGCCGGCAGGAGAACGGTATCGATGGCGTGGATCACGCCATTCGAAGCTTCAATATCGGTCAGCGTCACCGACGCATCATTGACACGCACACCGGTGATCTCGTCCGAAGCGTCAATCGCCAGCGGCCCGTTGAGGGTCTCTGCGGTCAGTTGCTGCCCGGCCAGATCGGCCGTCGTCAGCCGCGCCCCGGCGATCACATGCATCCGGATCAGGCTGATCAGCTCGCCCCGGTTTTCCGGCTGCATCAGCCGGTCCACCGTGCCGGCCGGCAATTTGGCAAACGCCGCATCGGTCGGCGCAAAAACCGTATACGGTCCGTCTGCGCGCAGATCCTCCTCGATTCCCGCTGCCACCGCCGCTTCCACAAGCGTGTTGAAGGCGCCGGTATGGCTGGCCACCTCGATCAAATCATTCGTAGGCTGATTATCCTGCGCGGCGCTTTGCTGGGCGGGTTCGCCGCCTGCAGCCTGCGGCGCTGCCATCACGGGCGATGCCCAAAGCAGTAGGGCCGCGCCAAAGGGAAGGATGCTTTTCATGAGATCGCGCCTTTCCGGGGTTTTGCCTGAAAAACTGGCCTGAAAACTGGCCTGAAGGCCTCACTCGCTGAAATAAAGACGGATGAGGTCCAGCGAGGTTCCTCCAGATGACCAAGCTTTAATCCCCGCGCTGACCTATGCGCGGGGCCTTCATTCTTCAGCCGGTCGGCAACAGCAGCGTGTCGATGCCCACAAAGACGCCGTCCGGCCCGCGGATGTCGGGTCCGCTCACCGTCACGGCATTCACCCAGACGCCCGTAGACGGATCAGTTCCGTCAATGGCCACCGGGCCGTTCAGCGTCTCGGCCGTCATCTGCGCGCCGCGCATCCGCTCTGCCGTCAATGCTTCGCCCGCTACCACATGCATGCGCAGCAGGCTGATCAGCTGATCCCGGTTTTCCGGGCGCATCAGGCGCTCCATCGCGCCGGGCGGCAGTTTCTCGAACGCCGCATCGGTCGGCGCAAAGAAGGTATAGGCGCCCATCTGCCCCAGATCATCGCCCACGCCGGCCGCATCAATGGCCGCCATCAGCGTGTTGAAGCGTCCGGTTCTGGAGGCTTTTTCCAGCGCGCGTTCGCCGGTTGCCGCTGGCGCTGCGGCCACGGCGCGGGCGGCGCCCAGCGGCAGGCTGGCGCTCGCAGGCGCGGCCTTGTCGGCATCGGCAAAGGCCGCCGGGCTCATCATCAGGGCTGCGAGGGCAGCAAAGGCAAACGTCTTCATCTTCAATCCTCCGGCAAGCTCGGCCTGGATTTTCTGTTCGATGAAGATCAAACGGCGCGCAGAAAGATTCGTTCCCGGAGCAAGCGCGGATTCTTTCGAAATAGTTAATTTTCGTCGCGGGATACTCCAACCAGGCGAAGTCCAGGGTGTCTGACGAGGGGAGGGGCAGGATCAGCCTGCCCGCAGCAGCACAGTGGGAAAAACCGCGCTGAAGTTTTCTCCAGCTGGTTTCGTATACGGCGCGATATATAAATAGCTCCCTTGATGACCGAACTTTAATGATCTTCCCGGGCGCAACCATCTCCGCTGACGCCCGTATACGGGGGTATGGGTGAGTTTACTTCACGTGCTTGTCAGAAACCGTCTCTGTCCAAGACAGAGGAACCCCTGCTATACTCTGGGTTGATCATGAGTTTATGGACGACACTTCTCGAGAGCGGCAGACGCCTGTTTGACCACGGACCGGACCCGGCCCCCCAGGCGGAACCGAATGGAGAACGCTGCGCGCCCGATGCCAACGATGTCGGCTTCACGGCGGCTGTCGTCGGCCTCGGCGCCAAGATGGCGATGGCGGACGGCCATGTCACCGATCAGGAAATCATGGTGTTCGCCCGCGTCTTCCGCGCCCCGCCGGAAGAGGCAGAGAATGTCCGCCGGGTATTCAATCTCGCCCGGCAGACGGTGAAGGGCTACGAATCCTATGCCCGGCGCATTGGCCGGCGGTACAGTGACCGGCCCTGCCTCCTGGAAGGCGTGCTCGACGGCCTGTTCCAGATCGCGGGCGCAGACGGCGTGATCACCCAGCCGGAGCTGACCTATCTGCGCACCGTGTCGGACGCTTTCGGCTTCGATGAGGCCACCTTCCGCCGCATCCGCGCCAGCCATCTGGGGCCAGACCGGGACGATCCCTATCATGTCCTCGGCGTGCCCCATGACGCGGAATTCCCCGTCATCCGCTCTGCCTATCGCCGCCTGATGGCAGATCATCACCCTGATCTGATCATCCAGAAGGGCGCCCCGCGCGAGTTTGAAAACAGCGTCCACGCCAAGGCTGCGGCGATCACGGCGGCGTATGCCAAGATCCGGGCTGAACGCGGCCTGCTGGTGCGTCAGGATTGACCCGGCTGCCCTTGTTGGCGCGCAGATTGCCTCACCAGCGTTGACGCTCCGCCATCATCGCGCCATCTTGCGATGCGAAAGTGACACACATGGTACATACACGCGCCCCCTCTGATCCCGTCGCCAGCCTGCTCGCCGCCTTGCGGATGGGCGTTGCCCTCGCTGTTCAGGTGCTGGCCGGGCTGATGCTGGTGCTGGTGGCGGGTCTCGTGGCCCTGGTCACGGCGATTGCCGGCATCACGCTGGCCGCAGCAGCCATCGCCATGCGTCTCACCGCTGCGCGCCGCGCCGGCCCCTCGCAGGCGTCCGCCATGCCGGAAGGCGCCATCACCCTGGAAGCCCGCCGCACCCCGCGCGGCTGGACGGTCGAGTAAGCTTCAAAATTCCGGAGTAGGGAGGGGCCGTTCCCTCAGCGGTCGAACAGTTTCGACACGCTTTCCTCATTCGCAATCCGGCGGATCGCTTCGCCCAGCAGTGGCGAGATCGGCAGAACGCGGATGTTCTTTGATTTCAGCGCTTCTTCAGACGGCTGGATCGTGTCGGTCATCACCAGCTCGTCCAGCACCGAATTCTCGATCCGGCTGACGGCCGAGCCTGAGAGCACGCCATGCGTCACATAGGCGGAGACCGAGCTTGCCCCATGCTCTTTCAGCGCGGCGGCGGCGTTGGCCAGCGTGCCCCCGCTATCGCACATATCGTCCAGCATGATGCAGCGGCAACCCTTCACATCGCCGATGATGTTCATCACCTCGGATTTGCCCGCTTCCGGCCGGCGCTTATCGACGATGGCGAGGTCTGCATCGTCCAGGCGCTTGGCCAGAGAGCGCGCCCGCACCACGCCGCCCACGTCGGGCGAGACGACAATGATCTTTTCCTTGCCGTAGCGTTCCTTGATGTCGTCCACCATCACCGGGCCGCCAAACAGGTTGTCGGTCGGAATGTCAAAGAAGCCCTGGATCTGCCCGGCATGCAGATCCACCGTCAGCACGCGGTCAGCGCCTGCGGTAGAGATCAGGTTGGCCACCAGCTTGGCTGAAATCGGCGTGCGGCCATCGGTTTTGCGGTCCTGGCGGGCATAGCCGAAATAGGGGATCACGGCGGTGATGCGGCGGGCCGAGGCGCGGCGCAGCGCGTCCATCGTGATGAGCAGCTGCATCAGATTGTCGTTTGCCGGGTAGGAGGTGGACTGGATGACGAACACATCCTCGCCGCGCACATTCTCATCAATCCGGACGAAGATTTCCTGGTCGGCGAAGGTTTTGACCTCAGACCGGGTTAGCCGCATGTCCAGATAATCGGCGATGGCTTCGGAGAGGGGCCGGTTGGCGTTGCAGGAAATCAGCTTCATGGGAGGGCTCTCTCGTGACCGGGCGGGGTTCGCGACGCTTTTGTAACAGGGCGGCCCGAGTCGCAAGCCACAGGATTCTGGAATCTCTGCGGTCTATGGAAGCAACACAATCGCCGACGCATTGCGTCCATAGTCGGGCTCTCCGCGCAGATTTCGCCTCCGGTTGGAGAAATACATCTCCTCCATCGCGCAGGTATCATGGCCAAGATTGAACACCTCGCCCGCCCCGGCAGAGGTCAGCTGGCGCTGGCAGAAGCCCGGCAGGTCAAAGTGAAACCGGTCGCCCTTGCCCGGAATGAACAGGTCTTCGCTGGCGCTGTCCTGGCTCAGAAACTGATCGCGGAATTCCGGGCCCACCTCATAGCTCGCCTGCTGGATGGTCGGCCCGATGGCGGCGCGGATGCGCGCGCGCTTCGCCCCGAGCGCTTCCATCTCGTCCAGCGTGCGCGCCAGCACGCCGGCAATCGCGCCCTTCCACCCGGCATGGGCCGCGCCGATAATGCCCGCATCTGGGTCTGCAAAAAGGACTGGGGTGCAGTCTGCCGACAGAATGCAGAGGCCCAGCCCCGGACGGTCCGTCACCATCGCGTCGGCTTTCGGCCGCTCGTCCCAGGGCGCGGTTACCCGCACCACATCCGGCGAATGCACCTGATAACAGGAGAGCAGCCATCTCGCCCCGATCGCCGCGCCAATCCGCGCCCGGTTCTCGGCAATATTGCGCGGATCATCGCCCGATCCTTCGCCGGCATTGAGGCTGCTGTAGATATTGCCGGCCGCGTTACTCTCCCGGCCGCCCCCATGCAGGCTGTCATAAATCCCGCCGGAAACCCCGCCGCGCCGCCCGAAGAAACCATGACTTAGCCCGGAAATACCGGAGAGCAGGGGAGCAGGGGTCAGCGGCGGGCTCATGCCTCCCGTGCTGCCGGTCCCCGGCGGCCCCGTCAAGAGCCGCTCCCTGCTGCAGGGGCTGCGTCAAAACCTGCCGCTCTGCCATATGCAAAACGCCGCATGTCTGCTAGGGGGCGCCCAAACCCACCAGACAGCGCCCGTTTTCCTCCCAAACGCCGCCCGCCGGAAAGCCTATTCTTATGACCACGCCGCTCGAAAAGATGCGCAACATTGCCATCATCGCCCACGTTGACCATGGCAAGACCACGCTCGTTGACGAACTCCTGAAACAGTCCGGAACCTTCCGCGCCAACGAAAAGACGGCCGAGCGGATGATGGACTCCAACGATCTGGAAAAAGAGCGGGGCATCACCATCCTCGCCAAAACCACCTCGGTCGAATGGAACGGCTACCGCGTCAACATCGTCGATACCCCCGGCCACGCCGACTTCGGCGGGGAAGTGGAGCGTATCCTCGATATGGTGGACGGCGTGATCGTGCTCGTCGATTCGGCCGAAGGCCCCATGCCGCAGACCAAATTCGTGGTGTCCAAGGCCCTGAAACTCGGCCTGCGCCCCATCGTGGCCATCAACAAGATCGACAAGGCCGAGCGCCGCGTGGACGAAGTGCTCAACGAAGTGTTCGACCTCTTCGCCAATCTCGACGCCACCGACGACCAGCTCGATTTCCCGGTGCTTTACGGCTCGGGCAAGATGGGCTGGATGTCGAAACAGTATGAAGAGACCCGCTCCAACATGGACGAGCTCTTCCAGCTCGTCGTCGATCATGTGCCGGTCCCGAAAGTTTCCGAAGGCCCGTTCCGCTTCCTTGCCACCACGATTTCGGCAGACCCTTTCCTCGGCCGTATCCTGACCGGGCGCATCGCCTCGGGCACGGTCAAGCCGAACCAGTCGATCAAGGTGCTCTCGCGCGATGGCCAGCTCGTCGAGCAGGGCCGCGTCTCCAAAGTCCTCGCCTTCCGTGGCCTTGAGCGTGTGCCGGTCGAAGAAGCCTCTGCGGGCGACATCGTGTCCCTCGCCGGCATGACCAAGGCCAACGTGGCCGACACCTTCTGCGACCCCTCGGTCACCGAGCCGCTCGCCGCCCAGCCGATTGACCCGCCGACCATCTCGATGACGTTCCGCGTCAACGATTCGCCGCTCGCCGGCACGGAAGGCACGAAAGTCACGAGCCGGATGATCTGGGACCGCCTCCAGAAAGAAGCCGAAGGCAACGTCGCCCTGAAGGTTGAGCGCGCCACCGATGCCGAAGCCTTCACCGTCTCCGGCCGGGGCGAACTGCAGCTCTCCGTCCTGATCGAAACCATGCGCCGCGAAGGCTTTGAGCTGGGCGTCGCCCGTCCGCAGGTCGTCATGCAGGAAGGCCCCGGCGGCGAGAAGCTCGAGCCCATCGAGGAAGTCATCATCGATGTGGATGACGAACATTCCGGCATCGTCGTCCAGAAGATGAACGAGCGCAAAGCCGAAATGCTCGACATGCGCCCCTCGGGCGTTGGCCGCACGCGCCTGGTCTTCCATGCGCCGACGCGCGGCCTGATCGGCTATCAGGGCGAGCTTCTGTCGGATACGCGCGGCACCGCCATCATGAACCGCATCTTCCAGGAATACGCCCCCCACAAGGGCAAGATCCAGGGCCGCCATACCGGCGTGCTGATCGCCATGGAGCAGGGCGAAGCCGTCGCCTTCGCCCTCTGGAACCTGGAAGACCGTGGCCCGATGATGATCCATCCGGGCGACAAGGTGTATGGCGGCATGATCGTCGGCGAACACAACCGCGACAATGATCTGGAAGTGAACGTCCTGAAGGGCAAGAAGCTCACCAACATGCGCGCCTCGGGCTCGGACGAAGCCGTCCGCCTCACTCCGCCGCTGATGATGACGCTGGAAAAATCGCTGGCTTACATCGCGGATGATGAACTCGTCGAGGTTACCCCGAAAAACATCCGCCTGCGGAAAATCTACCTCGACCCCAACGAACGCAAGCGCCGCTCCAAACAGAGCGCCGACGCTTAAGCCCCGGTGTCATCCCGGAAAGCGCAAAGCGCTTATCCGGAACCCTCTCTCCCAAAAAAGCCCTCCCCGCCGGGGAGGGCTTTTTTCATGCCGTCCTTCTGCCCATCAGGAGGCCTCCGGCAGAGGCTCCAGGCTGTATTCGAAGTTGAAGCTGGCGCACTGGGCCCCTTGGGGCAGGGCTTTTGAAAGCGCCGGATCAAACCGTGCGTCCTGCATCGCCGCTTCGGCAGAGTCGGCGAACGCCTTGTAGGTGCAGCGCGCTGTCACATTTTCCGGCGCGCCTGCCGCGCCGACATCAAAGCGCACCGTGCAGCGATCCTCATAGCCATTTTCGGCTTCGTGCTCGGGATAGGATGGATGCGGAAAAACCAGAGGCATAGCCGGCACAGGGCAGACGGCCGCCAGCTCAGGGGCAGGGTCCTCCCGCGTGGCGCAGCCCGCCATCACTAGGCCTCCGGCGACCAGTAACGTCAAACGGTTCATGTCTGCCACCCCCGGGGGAAACTCTATCCCGGCAAGGCGCGCCGTCAACCCCGTCCGTCTTCCCCGCAGCGGAACCTTGCGGTCTGTCGTCCGTTTAACTCCTCATCACAAGGAGTTCGTCATGTCATCCTTTGCCATTTATCTGATCGGCTTCCTGCTGTTCGTCGGCGGCCTTGCCTATGGCGCGTTCCTCCTGGGCATCGCGCTCACCTGGATCCTCGTCGGCGCGGTCACGCTGATCGGCCTCGGCATGGTCATGGGCGTCGGCAAAACCCGCCAGAAAGATCACACCCCCACCAGCGAATAAGCCGCGATCAGTCAGAAATGGTCTCGTCCTCTGCCAGCGCGGGATCGTCCGCAGGCAGATCGTCCGTTGAGGCCGCCGCCGCTTCGTCCGCTTCCTCCGGCGCGGCGGTCTCCTCCGCTGGCGGCGTTCCCTCCGCCGCCAGCGGGCAGGCGGGCTCCAGCCCTGCCTCGCAGGCAATCGCATAGAGCCGCCCGGCGCTGGCCACATCCACAGTGCCGCCAACGCCCTCCCGGCGCAGATCGCCCGCCTGCAGGCAGGCTTCGATCACCCCGGCCTTGCACGTCTCCGAAAACAGGAACCGCGCGCGCGAAAGCTCCAGCGGGCTCGCCTCCGGCGCTTGCCCCGCATCAAACATCATCCAGGCCAGCTCATAACATCCCTTGACCGAGCCTTCAGTGCAGATCACGGAGAATATCCGCCGCGCGCGCACCGGGTCTGCCTCCCCGCCCGTGCCATCGCGCAGCCAGGCGGCAAATATCTCGCACGCTTCCAGGTCGCCCCGCCCACAGGCGTCCGCCATGCCCCGGCGCTCTTCGGCCAGCGCCAGATCTTCCTCCGAGGGCGGACTGTCTTCGGCCGCCGGCTCCGCCATCTCCGCTGCGGCCTCCGCTGCCTCATCCTCGGGCAGAAACTCCGGCTCCGCCATCGCTGCCCCGAAATCAAGGTCGGGCAGCGCTTCAGCCGCAAAGCTCGGCCCGCGCTCTGCGGGCGCCTCATCCTCCGTGGGCGGCGCATAGGCCGTCACGATCACGGCGGCGTCCTTGCCGGCCTCTCCCGGTGCCATCGGCGCGCCGGCCGCTTCCACGGGGGCAGGCGCCATCTCGATCCCCGCCTTCTCGCATCCTTCCGGCTGCCCGGCCTCACAGGCGCGCGCATAGGCAGCCAGCGCGCCGTCATTGTCGGCCTCGCCAAAGTCGGGAAACTCCAGCTCCCCGCCCAGGCGCAGACACGCCTCCCCATCGCCCAGCTCACAGCCCTCCCGGAACAGATGGACCGCCCCCGGAATATCTGCCGCCTCGCCCTGGCCGATATAAAGCTGCGCCCCGGCGAAATAACATCCCGCCCCGCTCTGCTGCGTGCAGGCTTCCCGGTAAAGCGCCAGCGCCCGGCCCGGATCAGCCGGCGTGGCTTCGCCGGCAGCATACATATGCCCCTGCCGCAGGCACGCATCGCCCGCGCCCAGCGTGCAGGCCCGGCCATAAAGCTCAAACGCCGCTGCCGGGCTCGCCGGGCCAACGCCCTCGCCATGATAATATGCCTTCGCCAGTTCGGCGCAGCCGGCCGCATTGCCAAGATCGCACGCCTTGCGAATGTGGATCAGCGCCTGCGTCTCGTCCGGCGCCGCGCCCAGGCCCGCCCGCCAGGCAAAGCCCAGATTGAGGCATCCTTCGCCCGCCTGCAGCGTATAGCACGCCTTGTCGAACAGTTGCCGCGCGCCCGGCAAATCCTGCGCGCCATCTGCCGCCATGATCTTGCGTTCGGCCAGCGCCAGGCACGCTTCGGCCACTGCCGCGTCGCATCCTGCCTCCAGCGCGCCCACATCCGCGCTGCCGGCCTGCGCGGCGGCCACCGGCATCAGCGCCAGCGTTCCCAGCACCGCCAGAAGGCCCGCCAGTCTCGATCCAAACCTCATCCATTGGCCCCGCTTATCGACCCCGGCCAGTATTGGCGGCGTTGCCCAAGGGGTCAACACCGGGGGCAGCGGGAGAAAAGCCGCAGAACCGGGGCAGGGCAGGCCTGCCCCGGCGGCCCGCTACTCCACGATGAATTCGATCGGGTAGACCGCATTCTTCTGGATCACGGGCTGGCCGTTGCGGATGGCGGGGAGGAATTCCGCCCGCCGCACGGCCCGTTCTGCCTCCGCCCGGAATACATTATCCGTACACTGCGCCGAAACATTCTGCGGCCGCCCGGCCGTGTCCACATCGAAAGAGACGTTACAGCTTCCGGAAATCCCGCGCGAAACCGCTGCCGGCGGGATGGTCGGCATCGGCGGGCGCACCGCCACCAGATCCCGCCCGTCAATCGGGCTGGCAGAGATCACGCCGAAGCTGATCTTGCCGATATCAAAGATCTCCGGCGTATCCCCGCTCCAGACTGGCCCAACCGGGCCAACGCCCTCGCTGGCCACCGCCGGGCGCGGCGGCGGCGGGGGTTTCGGCGCCGCTTCCAGGGGCAGGGGCTTGGGCGTCGTGCGGGGTTTGCCCGGCTCGCTGATCTGCGGCGTCACCTTTTCCAGCACCCGCTGCGGGCCCGCCACCAGGTTCACCTCGCGCACCGTGATCAGCGCATTGGCCGCCAGGAACAGGCCATAGACCAGCGGCGCGGCCATCAGCGTGGCCAGCGTCAGGCGGTAGGGCCCGGTATTCATGGAAATCATGTCGTCTCTCCTCCAGTTTTGCGGCCCGGCTCTGCGGGCGGTGTCCGGCAGGGCTCTGATGGCCCGGTCACGGATGAGGCAGCCCCTTGCTGCCAGATTTACGCTAGGGAAGAGTTGCGTAGCGTCAAGGGCAAAGTGGAGACAGGCGCAATCCCGGCGTGAAAGCCGGGGGGCCAACGTTCAGGCACAGTGAACGGCAAAGCCGGAGTGAGGGGCCATCCTTGGCCTCAGATGGCCCCTCCAACGCCGCGGACCGGGAGGAAACATTGGTCTGGCGTTGTTCCGGAAAATCGGGGGGCTCAGTTGGCGAGCGCGTAGTCCACAGCGGCCAGGCGCTGGAAGCCAGGTGCCAGTTCAACGCTGCTGGCCTGGTCAGCATGGATCTGCTGCACGGCAGCTTTCACCAGCGAGGTGGAGCAATCAGCGTCGACATAGATCGAGCCGAGCGCCGGCACGCGCTGCGAGCACAGCTTGCGGGCTTTGCTTTCAAGCTGGGAAACCAGCGTCTCGACACCGGCTTCGGTGGTCAGGAGGGCCGGATCATAGTCCATCTTCAGGGTCACTTCCTTCAGCGACTCTGCAGCGGCAACGGGGGTGAGAGCCATGGCACCAGCCAGGATCATCGAGGTAGCTTTCAGCATTGGATCAGTCCTTCAGAGTTAGCGCCGGCTTGGCCGGCAGGAAAACTCCTCCCGCAGCGCGTCCGGGGGCTTATCCTGCTCCGGTATGGGGCGGGGTCCCGGTGGACGGGGTGCCTCGCGCCATGGCCTTGACCGGAGCGGCCCAGCTCATGCTGCATTGCAACAATTAGCTCGCAGGTGCGACAAAGCAATGACAATTGGCCCGGTTCTGAACAAAATCGCTGTTGTTCACGCCTCACTGCCCCCCGGGCGGGCAAAGCTGCTCAATCTTTGAACAGGTGTTGAATTTGCCGCCGCGACGGTGGCGGGCGCCGCGCCTGTCCCCGGCGTGTCCGAAAATGTCCGGAAGTGTCCGGATTTGTCCATGGTTTGACCGGGCCTGTCCGGATTTGTCCGGAAATGTCCGCGTTCTGACGCAGCCAGAATGGGGGATAAGCGCGCCTCAATCCGCAGGCCGTTCCCCCGCCAGCGCCCTGAAGGGAAACAGTTTTCCCCATCCGCCGCCCCGCCTTATCCGACACGCCGGGCCCGGCTTTAGAGTATGCCCATGCGTGCAGACTTCGCTCCTTGGGCCACCAGCCTCATTCGCTTTGCCCAGATCGCGGCAGAGATGCTGGCGGTTGCGCTTGTCCCGCGGCTCGGTCTTGGGCGGTTCGGCTTCACGGTCTTTCTGCCCCGGCCCGCGCATGAGGCCATCGCCGCAGAGCTCACCTTCATCGAAGCCATGGTGCGCCGCGCCCTGTTCCTGATCGCCGCGGCGCGCGGCGCGCTCATCTCCCCGCCCGCCGCGCCAAATGCGCGGCCCGCGCCCGGTGGCGAGGCTCCCGCCGCTGCCCCGCGCCGCGCCCGGGCGCCGCTTTTCCGCCTGGCTGAGCCTGCCGCCCGCGCGCCTGCCGGCCGCAAGGCATCTCCTCCGTCTACGCCCCATCCCGGCGCGGCCGCGCCGCCCCTCACCGAAGACACGCTGCTGCCCACCGCGCGGCTGGTTCGCCGCCTCCGGGCGCTGGAAACCGTCTTTCTTGATCCGGAGGCGAACATTCTGCGGATGCGCCGCCTTCTGGCGCCCGGCCCTGAAGCAATCCTGTCGCGCCGGGGCTTTGAGGCGGCCCGCGCCGCCAGTGACAATGCCGTGAATTTCCGCCTCTTGGGGCAGGTGCAGGGCCTGGTTGAGGGCGCCCTGCTGCAGATGCGGCGGGATACCGGCTAAAGCCCGCGCCGCGCGCGCAGCGCCGCCGCCAGCGTTCCGTCATCCAGATGATCCAGCTCACCGCCCACGGGAACCCCGTGCGCGAGCCGCGTCACATCCACGCCTTTCCCGGCCAGCAGATCGGCCACATAATGCGCCGTGGTCTGACCATCCACTGTTGCGTTCAGTGCCAGGATCACCTCGCGGATGCCCCCCGCCTCGATCCGCGCCACAAGGCTGGCAATGCCAAGGTCTTCCGGCCCGATCCCGTCTATGGCTGAGAGCGCCCCGCCCAGAACATGATAGCGGCCCCGGAACGCGCCCCCGCGCTCCAGCGCCCAGAGGTCGGGCACATCCTCCACCACGCAGATCACGCCGTCATCGCGCCCCGGCATCTGGCATACGGCGCAGGGCTGCACGGTGTCATAATTGCCGCAGACATGGCATTTCTGGATCTTCGCGCCCGCTTCCGCCATCGCCTCGGCCAGCGGCTTCAGCAGCGTGTCATTGCGCTTCAGGAGATGCAGCGCCACGCGCCGCGCAGACCTCGGCCCCAGGCCCGGCAGCTTGGCAATCAGATCAATCAATCGAAGAAGCTCAGGACCGGCAGAACGCTGTGACATGGCCGTTTTCCTTGCGCACTTCGCGCTCCGTGTCATCCCGGAAGATGCGTAGCCTCTGTCCTTCGTCACCCTCGATGCGCAAAGCGCATCTGAGGGCCCATCTCCTGCCAGCGCCGTTGCTTCCAGCGGAGAGCAAAGGAGCTGGGCGCTCAGATGGCCTGCCGGCCATCGAGCGTGACGAACATTTGGCACGGGACTTACTGCCTCGGCCTCTCATTTGGATCATGACGCCTTTTGAGTTGGGAATTTTCCGGTGCGTTCCATGAGCTGGGGCAATGCTTCAATTATCTCGTGCCTTCAACAAAAAGGAGAAGGGCATGCAAACTTTCGGAGAATATGTAAAAACTCGTAGCGCTTGGAGAGAGAAACACGAGCGCTTCGTTTGGTCAGTGGAAAGAGATAAGGATTTTCCGCAGCCGCAAAGCTGGGCAGCACTCCGCGATTATCTCATCGCAAAAAAAGCCAGTGAAGACGTTATCCAATCTGCGCACTTCTTCTGGCAAAAATATATTCAATACAGCTCTTAACTCCATTAGCTGCAGTAATAGGGGGGCGCAAAGAGGACCGGCCGGTTTGCGCCTCTCTCTCCGCCTCCTTGATTTGATAGGATAGATGGCAGTTAGAGTCAGACCGCGCTAAAACGGCAGCTTGAACCCCGGCAGCAGGCCGCCAAAGCCGGCGGTGGCCGATTTCATCGCTTCTTCCATCGCCTGGTCCAGCCGCTTGCGGGCGTCCGAATGGGCTGCCTTGATCAGGTCTTCCACGATCTCCGGATCGTCCCCCATCAGGCTCCGGTCGATGGTCACCGACACAAGCTCTCCCTTGCCGCGCAGCTTCACGCGCACAAGGCCGGCCCCTGCCACGCCGTCGGCTTCGGTGTTTTCGATCTTCTGCTGCACTTCGGCCATCTTGGCCTGCATGGCCTGGGCTTGCTGCATGATCTGGGCGAGGTCTTTCATGGGATCTTGTCTCCGTCAGGCCGGCCGGCGGGTTTTGAGAGGAATAATGTTACTGGCCACATCGCCCTGCGATGGCTCGATTTCAAGCGGCGGCGGCATCTGGCCCACATCCAGGATCACCGCGCCGGGGATCGCCGAAAGGGTCGCCGCCACCAGCGGATGCTGCATCGCCGCCTCGATCCGCTCGGTCTTTTCCCGCCGCTCCCGCTCGCGCATGGATTCGGCGTCCGTCTCGGCCTCCTCCACCGTCCAGTCGAGATCGCTATAGCTTTCCAGGAATATCTTCAGCCGCCCCAGCAGGCCCGCCGGCGCCCCCGGCGCCAGCGCGCAGGCAAGGCGTCCGGGCTCAAACCGTGAAGGCCGCACGAAACGTTCGGTGTCCACCTGCAGCGCCACCTCGCGGGTCGCGTCCATCATCGCGATCATGTCGGCAAAGCTGTGTATCCCGCCGGGCACCTGCGGCGGGGCCTTAAGGGGCGGGCTATCCTTTCCCGGCGGCCGGGCCCCCTCGGCAATCATCCGCGCGGCCTCTTCCGGCGAGGGCAGGGTGGAGGCCGCCGCCAGCCGCAGCACCACCATGTTCAGCGCCGTGGCCGGGTCCGGCGCCACCTGCAGGTCGCCATAACCAGACAGCAAAAGCTGCCAGTTGCGCGCTGCCTGCGCCGGGGTCAGGCGCTGGGCCAGCGCCTTTGTGCGGTTTGCCCAGTCTGCCGGGCCGGCCGGTGTCCAGTCGTCGCCCGTTGCCTGGGCCACGGAAATATCGGCGGCAATATCCAGGATATCCTTCAGGATCACCGCCGGGTCTGCCCCGCCCGCCACCTGCTCGCGCACTTCGGCAAGGGCCCCCTTGGCGTCGCCCGAAACGGCCTTCTCCACCGCGTCCAAGAGGCGCGCCCGGTCACCCAGGCCCAGCATCGCCCGCACGGCCGCGCCGGAAACTTCCTCGCCATCCGTGGTCTGAACAATGCCCTGATCCAGCAGCGACAGCCCGTCGCGCACAGAGCCTTCGGCGGCCCGGGCAATCAGCGCCAGCGCCTCTTCGGAAACATTCGCCCCCTCATTGCGGGCCACATTGCCCAGATGGGTGGCCAGTTCCCCGGCATCGAGGCGCTTCAAATCAAACCGCTGGCAGCGCGACAGCACCGTCACCGGCACCTTGCGGATCTCGGTCGTCGCAAAGATGAATTTCAGGTGCGGCGGGGGTTCTTCCAGCGTCTTCAGCAGCGCGTTGAAGCTCGCATTCGACAGCATGTGAACTTCGTCGATGATATAGACCTTGTAGCGCGCCGAAACCGGGCCATACCGGGCCGAATCCAAAAGGTCGCGCATATCCGCCACGCCGGTGCGCGAGGCTGCGTCCAGCTCCAGCACATCGGGGTGCCGGCTCGCCATGATCGCGTCGCAATGCTCGCCGGGCGGGTCCAGATGGATCGAGGGGCCCGAAGCCTTGCCCTTCTTGCCTTTGGCCTCTGCCTTGGGCTCATAATTGAGGGCGCGGGCGAGGAGGCGCGCGGTGGTCGTCTTACCCACCCCGCGCACGCCCGTCAGCATGAAGCCATGCGCAATCCGCCCCGTCTCGAAGGCATTCGAGAGCGTGCGCACCATCGCTTCCTGGCCGATCAGATCCTCAAAGCGGCGGGGGCGATACTTCCGCGCCAGCACCTCATACGCCTTGCCGCGCGCAGGCGCGTCCCCGCCCCCGAAAAGGGCGCCCGTGGCGTCATCGCCTGTGGAGGAATCGTCAGCGCTCATGGATCGGCCGGACCTTAGCGGGGCCGGGGCGGGGGCGCCAGCCTTCCCGTGTCATCTCGCGCTCCCCCGTGTCATCCCGGAAGCGGCAAAGCCGCTATCCGGGACTTTTCCCCACGAAGGTCCTGGATCGCCTCTTCGGGCCGTCCGGGATGACACGAAGAGATTGACAAGGAGGAATATGTTCTCTATATGTTCCAACCATGGGGACAAGTCAGAAAACCTACTGGGTCTATATCCTCGCCTCGAAGAAAGACGGCGCGCTTTACGTAGGCATCACCAGTGACCTGCTCGCCCGTGTCTCGCAACACCGGCGCGGGGCCTTCAGCGGTCACTCAAAGAAATACCACATTCGGCGCCTCGTCTGGTTTGAGGAATTTGCCGAAGTGGACGATGCGCTGAATTTTGAGAAACGCCTCAAGCGCTGGCGCCGGCAATGGAAGGATGAGTTGATCGGGAAATTCAATCCCGGCTGGATTGATCTGTATGAGGAGCTGTTGACGGGCGGCGCGAGGATTCCCGCTATCCCCCGTACACCCGTGTCATCCCGGACACTGCGAAGCAGTGATCCGGGACCTTGTTGAGAGGGGGGCGCAAGATTGAGGGAAGGTCCCGGATCGTCCCTTCGGGCCGTCCGGGATGACACGGTTTGTTTCAGAAAATCCGTGTCATCCCGGAAGCAGCGCAGCTGCTATCCGGGACCTTCTATCAACTCTTTCCTGGCGTCACTCCGCCGGCACGTTGTCAGCGGCTTTCCGGCGGGCGTCGAAGCGGCCCCAGACGCCGTCATCGCCGTGCCAGTCGCCCTTCGTGGCGCCTTTGGAATATTCCGTCGCGCGCTGCTCGAAGAAGTTGGCATGCTCGACCCCGTTGAGGATTTCGGTCAGCCAGGGGATCGGGTGTTTGGTGATGCCGAAGAGCGGCTCCAGCTTCAGCTGGCCAAGGCGCCAGTCGGCGATATAGCGGATGTAGTTCTTGATATCGTCGGCGGTCATGCCTTCGACCGGGCCCATCTCGAAGGCAAGCTCGATGAACTTGTCTTCCAGGCTCACCACCGTGCGGCAGCTTTCGCGGATACGCTCGCGCAGCTCGTCCGTCATCACGCCGGTTTCGGCGCAGAAGGTGTGGAACAGCTTGATCATGCCCTCGCAGTGCAGGCTCTCGTCGCGCACCGACCAGGAAACGATCTGGCCCATGCCCTTCATCTTGTTGAAGCGCGGGAAGTTCATCAGCATGGCGAAGGAGGCAAAGAGCTGCAGCCCTTCAGTGAAGGCGCCGAACACGGCCATGGAGAGGGCGATGTCCTCGTTCGTCTCCGTGCCGAACTGGCCGAGATAGTCGTGCTTGGCGGCCATCTCCTTGTATTCCATGAAGGCGGAGAATTCCGAATCCGGCATGCCGATGGTTTCCAGCAGCAGGGCGTAGGCCGCGATGTGGATCGTCTCCATATTGGAGAAGGACGACAGCATCATGGACACTTCCACCGGCTTAAACAGCGGCATGTAGTGTTCCATATAGTTGGCGCCGACTTCGACATCCGACTGGGTGAAGAAGCGGAAGATCTGGGTCAGCAGGTTGCGCTCGGCGTCCGAGAGCTTCACCGCCCAGTCCTTGCAATCCTCGCCGAGGGGCACTTCCTCGGGCATCCAGTGAACCTGTTGCTGCTTCTTCCAGAACTCGTACGCCCAGGGATAGCGGAAGGGCTTGTAGGCAAGGCTCGGCGTCAGCAGGCCGGGGCGATCATTGCTTACGTTTGCCATGGGGCGGGCTCCATTCATCAGGTCGGTTAAGGCCGGCGAATCCGGCCGGTTCGGACACTCAACACACCACATATAGTGCTTAAAATGGGTTAATACCGCAAGATGTGCATGTGCCGCACCCCGGCGAATCCCACAAAAAAGCCCCTGCCTGCCTGCCTAGCGCGCGCCCCTCGGCACGGCAACCGCGCGCAGGCCCATCCGGTAGAGCGCGGCCTGGGCGAGGTCGAGGTCGGCCTGGGTATGGCAGAGGAAAGCCACCCGCTCGATGCGCGAGTCGGGCCAGTTCAGGAGGTATTGCTGGGCAGTCTGGATCAGGCCCTGGGCGCGTTCATGCGGGCTTTCCCCGCTGCTGCGCGTGCCGAAGAGGGGGATGAGCACCGATTTCAGCGCCCGTTTCGGGCTGACGCCAAAGCGGCGGTTTTCCGCGTCCACGGCGGCCAGCGCGTTGCTGACGCATTTGCGATAGGCCCCGATCAACCGGTAGCCGCGCCCCGGCTCGCCCTGATAGGCGGCGGTGTGCACCAGCAGGCGCACCCTGTTGGACCGGCTGAGCATGCCTGCTTCCGTGATCAGCGCGGTGGCCGGCTCCACCCCGGTGCGCAGCTGATGGCCGCCCGCGCGCTGGGCCAGGAGGCGGGCGATCATGTCGTCGCGCACAAAGCCATGCCGGTCGCGCCGGCTGCCGAGATAGCGGATGGCTGCCGAGATGGAGGTTTCGTGGAACCGGCCAAATTCCATCCGGGTGTTCTCGGGGTTTACCCACACATCCATGTCGTCAATGTCGGCAATGTCGCCGGTGACGAGTTCGATCAGTTTCGAGGGTTTTGGCCCCTGCGGGCCAACGCGGTAGGAGATGTAGCGCCGCTCGGGAATGAGGCGGCCGGGCAGGGAAACCTCCATCCCCGGCATCAGCGTGTGGACGAGGCTGTCCGTACTCGGATTGTCGAGGCTGTTCCTCACATGCGTGCGCAAGAGGATGCGGCAATCCTCGATCACCTGCTGGCGCGAGATGGCCCCGCGCGCGTCCAGATCATAATCCAGCGCCCGCAGGCCGGAGATAGGCAGCGGCACGGCGCTTTTGGCATGGCGCAGAATGACGGTGCCTGCCCGCCGCGCGGTCTGGCGGATGCCGAGCTCGAAGAACACGTCGGGCGAGCCGAGGGTGACATCGGCAATTACCACATCGGCTTCCAGCAGGTTTTCGATCATCTCCTTGTGGATGAGGCCGGAACGGCTCACCCGGTCGGCGCGGAGGATGTCGAGGTTCAGGTCCTCGATCACGGGGCGGATGAGCTCTTCATACACCGCGTCGAAATCCGGGCCGGATGCGGCTTCCTCGCTGGCCGGATAGGGCAGGATGACGAAGCAGCGCCGCCCGGTCTGGGTCTTGCCTTCGGTCTCGGCGGGGCGGCCCTCGCCCTGCGACTTTCCCTCGAACGCCATGCTCACACGCCCTGCCTCTCGAAGCCGTTCCGGCGCCCCGCCGCAGGGCGCAAAGCCCGCCCGCCCGGACCGGCAGCCCGGGGCACCCGAAGCCAAAACGAAACTATGGCCCGGCGAGACTGGCAAGGCAGGAGAAAGCCGCCGCTTCGCCCCACAGGAGAGGCTGCGCGCTAGTGCTCTGTTTCCGGATGGATTCGCGGGAGATTATAAATGCGTAAGGTTTATCAGAGGCCCGGCAGTGCCCATCCTTGCGTCACTCCCCCGCCCGCCGGGCGGGCACGGGGAGGGAGCAGATGTCCAGCACCTTGGGCGGGGTGTAGGCGAGGGCGGCGATGCCGGTGTAATCCCGCTTGGAGGTTTTCAGGGCTTCCCATTCGGCGGAGGGCGTCATCATAACGTCATAGGCCGGGCGGCTGTCCACGGGGATATCGGCGGCCATACGGGCCGATACGATCTGGTTATCCGCCAGTTTGGAGCGGCGATACTGGCTGATCTGATGGGCGAGTTCCTCGTCTTCCCCCATCATCGCGTTCATTTCTTCTTCCGTGGACGGATCAACACGGGTCAGGCGGTGGATGAATTCCATCCCGTCGATCACCCGGCCGAAGATGGTGTAGTTCCGGTCCAGATAGCGGCGCGGCTGAAGGGGGATGTAGAGCTCGGTGGAGCCGCTTTCGGGATTGGTATCGCGCGCCATACCGAGGGCGCCGGGGCAGTTGAGAAGCCATTCCCTGTCCCCCTCCCGGCCAACGGCAAAGCCTTGTCTGTGGCCAACTTCCTGCGCGTAGAGGTCTGCGTTCCCCTGCGGGGCAAAGCCTTCGGCGGAGACCTGACGTTCCGCCTCGAAGGGCAGGGTGGGCCAGGCGGCAATGGCCAGGTCGAATTCGCGGCCGGCCTGGGCCACATGGCCTTCGACGACGCGGTAGAAATATTCCCCGTCATAGAAGCCTTCGCGGACCGCCTCCCTTATCTGGGCGGCATGGGCGGGGGCCGCTTCCGGGAACAGCTCGATCGCGACCGTGCCGGTTTCCAGCGTGACGATGATCAGATTTTCCGGGTCAACCGCGCGCCAGCCGGGATCAGCTTCGGTCAGTTCAGGGACAGTTTCGGACAAGACCGGACTGGATGTGACGCAGGCGGCACAGAAAAGGGCGGCGGAGGCAAGAAGAGCGCGTTTCATACGCGCAACTGTCTGCCACCCCCGCGCGCGCGTCAACCGGCGGTGGCCTGATGGCGGGCAGGGGGCTGATCAAACGCTATAACGCCAGCACGAATTCGCGGGTGAGCATCAGCGGTTTGAAGCCGAGCTTGTGATACAGATGTTTGGGCCGTTCCGTTATGTGGGCGCCGAGGAAGATGACCTGGTGGTCCTCCTGGCGCAGGACATCAACGCAATGCCGGATGATGGCCGACGCGATGCCGCGACCCCGATAGCCAGGCAGGGTGTAGAGGTCTTCCACCATGCCGAGACCATTCGGGCAGCGGACGGCCATTCCGTAGGCGCAGTCTTCGCCATCAAGGCGGGCCAGATAGAGGGTACATGGGCCCGCTTTCTTTCTGAACCCCTCGACGATCCCCCGGCTCACCTCGTCTGTGAGGGCTGTGCGATTGGTTCGGGCCCCTTCTTCGTGGTCGGTGCGGACAAGGCGGGCAACGACCCTCCAATCCTGATCACTGATGACTTCGCGCAGATCCAGATGCGGGGCCGTTACGGATGCCAGGTCACCCGGAAGGATCATCTGCAGCGTGGGGGTAAGTTCGCGGTAGTCTCTCATGGCCAGGTGAGCCAGGAATTGAGGCGGCGTAAAGCAATCGCTGCTGACAAAGCGATGGCTGCAATGGGCGAACGCGCGGTCCATTGTTTCGAACACGGCATCTATTTCCGGTTCGGTCTCGGCACGGATGCGCGAGGCGTGGTTTGATGACCAGACGGCAGGATGCGCACGGTCGATCACCAACTGGCAATGATCGCCTCTGATGCACTCATTACCGAGGCCCCGGTGCCAAGCATAGGCCTCTGCCACGGCTGCGAGGTGGCTGGAAGGTAACATCGGGAGGCCCCCTATGGCCCGAGCGGCAGATGTTTCTGATCCGCACGCAGAAGAATGGTTCAGGTTTTAAGTGGCGGAAGGGGATGTCTGTCAATCGCCGCGCGATGCCGGCTTTCCCGAAACCGAGCCATGCAGAAGCGGGCCTTGCCTGGGCGCGGGGGTGGGGGCAGGGTTTGGCGGATGAAACGGATGGATGTGTTGCGCCCGCCTTTGCCTTCGCTGCCGCTGGAGGGGGGATGCCATTGCGGCCGGGCGCGTTACCGGGTGAGCGCGCGGCCGATGGCGGTGAATGCCTGCCATTGCGGGGATTGCCAGCGCCTTTCCGGGGCACCGTTTGGGGTTTACCTGCATGTGGCGAAAGCGGGGTTTGAGGTGACCTCTGGCCAGCTGGACCTTTTCCGGCGCACCGGGGGCAGCGGCAACCAGATCTCCATCTATCGCTGCCGCCATTGCGGGACGCGGCTGTGGCACGGGCCGGATGTGGCGCCGGACCTGATCATCCTTTGCGCCGGAACGCTGGACGCAGCCGGTTGGGCGATCCCGACCTCGCACATCTTCATCGAAGAGGCGTGGCCCGATGCGGTGGCCGCCTCAGACGCGCTGGTGGTGAAGGCGTTCAAGACGACGCGGGCGGCGCTGTGGGATCAGTTCACGGCGATCTACGGGCCCGGCTGAGCGCGGCGAGCTGGGCGCGCCAGTATTCGGCAAGGCGCATCTGGGTGGCGGCGAGGGGAAAGCCGTGGCGGGCGACATGTGCCTGAGGGATCGTGTCCCAGCCGCGATGCTCCACCGTGACGCGGGTTTCTGCGCCGACCGCCTCGAAGCGGACATCGACATGGGTGATCTGGTCTGGCGTGAAGGTCGCCTGGCGCCAGGAGAAGGCGAGGCGCTGGCCGCGCTGCCAGGCGGTGACGCGGCCAATCTCGAACACCTTGCCATTGGGGAGGGTGGTGATAAGGCGGGCTTCTTCCTCAAAGCTCAGCGTGCCATCCCCGCGCGGGGTAAGCTGGAAGAGGGCGGAGGGCTGCCACCAGGCGGCAATCTCTGCGGTGAATATGTCAAAGGCTTCTTCCGGGCTGGCGGGCACGCGGAGGGAGACGATCACGGCGCTCACGGCTTTTTCCGCGCCTTTGCCTTGCCCTCGACATGCGCCTTGAAAGCGGTGAGCTGACCGGTCCAGAGGGCTTCGGTTTCTGCCAGCCATAGCTTCAGATCCGCCATGGCCCCCTCCTTCAGGGAATAGATCCGTACACGGGCATCAAATTCCGGATGGCTTTCCTGCGCCAGGCCTGCCTGTTTGAGGAGGCGCAGATGCCGGCTCATCGCCGGGGCGGCAAGGCCAAGCGCGCTGGCCAGCTCGCCCGCGCTGCGGGGCCGCTCTCCCAGCAGCTCTACCGCGCGGCGCCGGTCTGGATCGGCCAGCGCGGCGAAGACGGTATCGAGGCGGGCAGGTTCGCTCACAGGCGTGTCCGGGTGTGCAGGCTTCCGCCGGAGGCCTTGTCCCATTCGGTGGGGGTCATCTGCTTCACGGTGACGCCGAAGGTCCAGATATGGCCTTCGGGGTCGCGGGCGCGATAGGTGCGGTCTCCGTAGAACTGATCGTCCGGCATCTGAAGGATTTCGGCGCCGGACTTCTGCGCATGGGCGCAATGGGCGTCAATGTCTTCGCCGGGCGCAAGCTGTATGTGGACGGACTGGGTGTTTACGCCGGAGAGGCTTTTCGGGCTGCGATGGTTTTCAGACCATTCGCCGCCCACCATGATGAGGCCGCTGCCGAAGGCCATCTCCGAATGGGCGATGCGCTCATGCTCGTCCAGGATCACCATCACAGGCTCAAACCCGAAGGCGTCTTCCAGCCAGCGGAAGGCGGCGTTGGGGTCTGCATAGGTGACGGCGCTGGAGACGCCCTTGCCGCGAGAGAAATCTGACATCTGCATTTCCTTCCGTTTGTTGATAATATTTCTACAAAAGTGAAAATAAATGGTCAAGCACGAATTGGTAAGTGCGGCTTGTGCGGTGCGTGCCGAAGCGGGTGTTGGGGGTGGGGCAGCGAGTGAGGCTCCCCCCTCCGCCCCTTTGGGGCACCTCCCCCGTAAACGGGGGAGGAGGGCGCTTGATCTCTCTGTATTGAAAAAGAAAAGGCCCCGGAGCGGGGAACTCCGGGGCCTTGGGGGCGGCTGTGGGAGGAGGGCAGCCGCTGGGGTTTGGGCCCCTTGTCAGGCGTAGCGGCTGCGGCGGATGGACCAGGCCGCATCGGAGCGGGCGGCATCCATCTTCTGCTCGATGATCGCCGGGATGAGGAAGAGATCCAGCACCCACCAGACAAAGCCGATGAGGAAGAAATAGCTGACGATCTGCAGGACCGCCGTGACCGGCTTGCCGAGATAGAAGCGGTGCGCCGAGATCCAGCCCAGGAAGAACCAGAGCAGATAGGCGGCTCCGGCGCTCTTCTTCTCATTGGCGGCGCGCTGCTCGATCAGGATCATGTCTTCGGTGGTGAAAGCCATTGTCCGGCTCCTCTGCTGTCTTATCGATTATCATATAATAGGCAGCGGGCAGGTTTCCAGTGGTTTTTATCGAAAAACGGTAATTTTTTGACTCCGCACCCTCAGCAAAAGGAAAGGCGGTGGCCGGGGCCACCGCCTTCTATCCAGGCTTTACTGGCAGGGGATCAGAGCCAGTAGGGCTGGACCTTGTAGTAATTGTAGGCCGCGTCGCGGGCGGCGTAGCCGTCATTCTTGGTCAGCTGTTCGATGGAATCGGCCGGGGCCGCTTCCAGCTGTTCCTTGGTGAAGGGCACGACATAGCCATCCTTGTCCTTGTTGTAGTCGAGCGTTGACCACGGAACGGGATGGTATTTCTCGCCCATGCCCAGGAAGCCGCCAAAGCCGACAACGGCGTAAAGGATCGAGTTGTCGAGCTTGTCGAGCATCACGTCTTCGACCTTGCCGATCTTGTCGCCGGCGGTGTTGTAGACGGAGGTGCCGATGGTGCGGCTGGCGGGGATGGCGCTGGTATGTCCGGATGGGGTCGGCATAAAGGTCGTCTCCTTTTCGGGGGTTGCTGTACCGGACCAACGCCGCGAGCCCGCAGAGGTTGTGTTAAACTTTGTTAGGATGGGGGCGGGGCGGGGCGCCTTGCCCGCTTCCCAAGGCGGGGGCGGCCTGCTAAGCGCCGCGTCCATGTACCAGATCACGGCAAGAGGCCCGCGGGGGCCAGTGGAAACGGCATGGGAGGCGCTCGCCTGGGCGGACCCTTCGCCCGCAGGCGCGGTTGATGCCAAGGAAGATGCGCGCGGCGCCTGGCGGATCGACGCCTTCTGCGAAACGCTGGAAGAGGCCGAAGAATGCGCCGCCCTCATCGAGGAAGCCGCCCCGGAGCTGACCGCGCGGATCGAGGAGATTGTCGAGCGGGACTGGGTGACGCTGTCGCTGGAAGGGCTGCCGCCGGTCAATGCCGGGCCGTTCGTGGTGGCGGGCAGCCATGCGCTGACCCAATCCTCGCCGGGGAAAATCTCTGTACTGATCGAAGCAGGCCCTGCCTTTGGCACCGGCCACCATGGCACGACGCTGGGCTGCCTCCTGGCGCTGGCGGAGGCGCGGCGCTATCGCAAGCCGGGGCGCGTGCTGGATCTGGGCACGGGATCAGGCGTGCTGGCGATTGCGGCGCTGAAAGTGGGCGCGGAGATGGCGTCCTGCAGCGACATTGACCGGGACTCGGTGTTCGTGGCGCGCGAGAACGCGAAGAAGAACCAGGTGAGCCGGTTTTTCGTGCATCATGTGGCGGGCGCCAACAATCCGGCGATCCGGCGGGCGGGGCCTTATGATACGGTGTTTGCCAATATCCTGATGAAGCCGCTGATCGGCCTTGCCGGAGAGATCGAGCAGCTTTCGGCGCCGGGCGCGACGATCATCCTTTCGGGCCTGCTCCACCATCAGGCCGCGCCGGTGCGCGCCGCCTATGAGGGGCATAACCTTCTCTTCCAGAAACGCATCAAGCGCGACGGCTGGTCAACGCTGGTATTCCGGAAGCGGGGATAAGACTTACTCGGCGCTGGCGCTGGCCGCCGGGCTGGGGAAGACGGATTTGAGGTTTTCGAGCAGACGGTGGTGCCACTGGTCCGTCATGTGGCCGGCGGCGTACCAGTTGGTGTCTACGGAGTATCCGGCGTCGTGGAGTGCTTGCGCGCTGATCCGGCTGGCCCGGAGGAAATACGGTTCGTAATAGCCCGCACTGATGCGGAAACGGGCGGGCTCGCCCTCGGGCAGGGCGGCGGGGTGGATCTCACCGCTCCCAACCGACATAGGCCAAGCATGGCCGAAGACATCCGGCCTGCGATAGCCGGCGTTGAGGGAAAAGCCCCCGCCACTGGATTTGCCTGAAACCGCACGCATCTGACGGTCCGGCGCCGCCGGGAAGGTTTCCTCCACCCATGGCGCCAGCGTGTCTGCGGCAAAAGCGAGATAGGGTTCAAACCGGCTGGGCGAATGTCCGGGTAAATCTATGGGGAGGTAGTCGAGGCTGCGGATATCCTGGCCAAGATCACTGCGATCCTCCACGATGCCTTCCTGACCGCTGGGCATGCCGACAATCAGGAGCGGGGCGATTTCGCGCGCATCGATCAGCGGCTCGATGATACGGGCCAGGAAATGCAGGTCGTCGCCATCGGCCAGATAGAGCGTGGGCAGGCGGCCTTCTCCGCCTTGGCGAGGCTGGTAGATAATCAGCTTGCGCGTTTCGCCCAGTTCGGGGCTGTAGAGCGTGTGATCTGACAGAGTGCCCTCAAGGTCAGGCTTGAAGATGGGCTCGTCCGGCGCATCCGGGCCGCGCCAGAGGATGAAGTCATCCTCCACCCACTCCTGATCCAGCGGCTTTGCTGTCAGTTTGAGCATGCCTGACTGCAGATCCTTGAGATGAAAGCGGGCGGCATAGGTGCGCCCATCGCCAAGGTCGCGCCAGTTTGCCCTCTGGAGGGAGCAGCAGATGGAAGGCTCCCGGCCGTCCGCGATCTGAAAGAGGGTGAGCGTGTCCCCTTTGGCGGTGAGGGCGAGCGGTTTGCCGGCGAGCGTGGCTTCAGCTTCCGCCAGGGTGAGATCGTCCGTAGGCAGCGCGCAGGCGTTTGCCAGAAGATCGAGCATTGCTAGCTGGATGGGGTTGGTTTCCTCCAGGCGGCGGGCCGCATGGTCTGCGCAGGGCAGGGATATCTCGACCGACCGCGGACGAACATCGGTGCTGCCGGCAGCGGCCAGCGGCGTGGGCGCAGTGCTGCATGCGGTGAGCAGGGCGGCGAAGGCCGCGCCCGTGTGGTGCCAGAACGCCATAGGTGTTTCCCCTTGCCCATCAGGTGATGTCTGAAGAGCAACTTTAGGGGGTATGATTTCAGCGGGAAGTTAAACTTTGGAGAGGCTCCCTTGGCCCTCCGGCCCATCCCTGGGGGAGGGATGGGCGGGGAGGGGATCGCGCCGGCGCGTGGGGGAGGGACGCCTGGCCGGGCGATCTTCAGCTGCCGCCCCCGATGGGAGGGTGCGGGGCGGCAGGCGAATAAGGACGGATCAGGACGCGCGGGCGGCGCGGCGATCCCAGCGTTGCTGGCGGCGGGCCAGGATGTTGAGGCGGACGAGGGCGTCGCGGGCGCTTTCATGCGCGGCCGGCGCAGCGGCGCTTGCAGCCTGGGTGTCCATTGCCGGGCGCAGGACGCTCTCGATCACCATATCGGCCGATTGCGAGAGGTTAATTTCGGTTTTCATGTTAATGCCTTGTTAATGCTCACTTTGCTGCGGCGCAGCAATGTTTGTGTGCGGCCTATATAGGGTGCGAGCTAAACAAAACAGTATGGAAAGTGACATTTTTCCATGCCGATTTGCATAGCTTGCTTGCTTTCCGGCGCGGCCACTTGGCGCTATGAAAGGGCATGAGACAGACATTCGACATCAAGGGCGGGCCGCAGGACGGCCGGACCCATCTTCCGCTGCTTCGCCGTGAACTGGCGCGCCAGGGCCTCGACGGCTTCTACGTGCCCCATGACGATGAATATCAGAACGAATACCTGCCCGACGCGAATGAGCGCCTGGCCTGGGTGAGTGGGTTTACCGGCTCGTTCGGCTCGGCCTTCGTGTTTGCGGGCCAGGCGGTGCTGTTTGCTGACGGGCGCTACACGCTGCAGGCGGGCGACCAGACCGACCCGGCGCTGTTTGAAGTGGTGGGCATTCCTGACCCCGGCGCGTTTGGCTGGCTGGCCCAGCAGAGCCTTAAAGGCAAGAAGGTGGGGTATGACCCGCGCCTGATGAGCCCGAATGATGTGGCCGCGCTGGCGGCAGCGGCGGCGAAGGCCGGGGCCGAGCTGGTGGCGGTGACTGAGAACCCGGTCGATGCGGCGTGGACGGATCGTCCGCCCCAGCCGATGGCGAAGGTGGTGCCCCAGGCGGTAAAACATGCCGGCGTGGCGCATACCGACAAGCTGGAAGCGGTTGGCGCGCAGCTCGCCCGCGACGGGGCGGACGCGGCGGTGCTGACCTCGCCGGCCTCGCTGGCCTGGGCATTCAATATTCGCGGCGGGGATGTAAGCTGTACGCCGCTGCCGCTGGGGCGGGCGATCCTGCGTGCGGATGGCTCGGCGGACCTCTTCATCGACGAGGAGAAGACCGACGCCGCGCTACGCCGGCATCTGGGCAACAAGGTAACGCTCCGCCCTCTGAGCAAGCTGGACGAGGGGCTGAAAGGCCTTTCGGGCAAGACCGTCAGCCTGGACCCGGACGTGGCCTCGGCCTGGTTCTTTGACGCGCTGAAGGAAGCGGGCGCCAATATCCTGCGCCAGCGCGACCCGGTGGCCTTGCCGCGGGCGTGCAAGAACGCGGCAGAGATCAAGGGCACGACGGCGGCGCATGCGCGCGATGGTATTGCCCTGACGAAGTTCCTCCACTGGCTGGACACCGAAGCGCAGAGCGGGGACGTGACCGAGATTGACGCAGTGGTGAAGCTGGAAGCGTTCCGCGAGGAGCTGGGCAATCTCAATGACCTCTCTTTCCCGTCGATTTCCGGCGCGGGGCCGAATGGCGCGCTGCCGCATTACCGGGTTTCCACGGCCTCTGACCGGAAGCTGGCGCGCGGATCGCTGTTCCTGATCGATTCGGGCGGGCAGTATCTGGACGGAACGACGGATGTGACGCGCACCGTGCCGATCGGGACGCCTACGGAGGAAATGCGCGCAAACTATACCCGTGTGCTGAAAGGGCATATTGCGCTGGCCACCGTGCGCTTTCCGCCGGGCACCACGGGCACGCATCTGGACGTGCTGGCGCGCCACGCGCTGTGGCAGGCGGGGCTGGATTATCAGCATGGCACCGGCCACGGCGTGGGGGTTTACCTTGGCGTGCATGAGGGGCCCCACCGGATTGCCAAGCCGTGGAACCCTGTGCCGCTGATGCCGGGGATGATCGTTTCCAACGAGCCGGGCTTCTACAAGGCCGGGGAATACGGCATCCGCATCGAGAACCTGCAATATGTGACGCCTGCGGAGGATATTCCGGGCGGGGAAATTGCGATGCTCGGCTTTGAATGCCTGACCTTTGCGCCGCTGGCCCGTGACCTGATCGATGTGAAGATGCTGACGAAGGAAGAGCGCAAATATGTGAACGACTATCACAAGCGCGTTCTGAAACTGCTTGGCCGCAAGCTGGACGGCGAGGTGAAAGACTGGCTGAAGAAGGCCTGCGCGAAGATCTGATTTCGCCGCCGCAGAGAGACAAGAAGCGCCCCGGCCTGAAAGGCTGGGGCGTTTTGTTTGGGGTAATCATTATTGATCGTTAAGGTAGCAATTATTTCCTTGTTTCGGGTGTGTGCCCGGCTAGACTGCTTCCTCCGGGGATCAGGAGGGCTGAGGGATGCGGTATTATCTGATGGGTCTGGTGATGGCGGCGCTCGGCGGGTTTGCGGCGCCATCCTTTGCGGGGGAGCCAGCCGCGCCGCCGGAAGAGGCCGCGCCGGAGGAAGCGGCAGAGGAGAAAAAGCCCAAAGCGAACTTTGATCTCAGCGACTGGCTGGCGACGCCGCCGGCACCTCATTCGCAGGCTGATGAAGTTCTGGAGGCATGGATTGCCGAGCGCGATGCCATCCTTGCCGGAGAGAAGGCGCCCTTCCTCGACTGGCATCAGAAGATGAGGGACTATCAACAGACCTCTGACGAAAGCGATGATCCGTTTGTGAAGGAGGTTTACCGGCGCGTGGCGCTGGATCAGTATGGGCGCCTGGATGGGCCGATGACCCCGGAGGCGCCGGTTGCGCTGGCCGCGCGCCTGGGGTTTGAGCTGGACGAGGAAGGCGGGGCAGCCTTCGGAGACCGCATAATGCGGGCGCTTGTCCGCACCGATCTCGACAATACGGCGTTTCTGCAGCGCGAACTCGAGGCGCGCGGCGGGCGCTGGTGGACGGTGGAGGAGGTGGGCGCCGATACGGCCAGCAATATCTGGCTGCTGACGCAGCATGCCGACCAGACCCCCGCCTTCCAGCGGCTGGCGCTGGAGAAGATGGCGCCCCTGCTTGAGACCGGGGATGTGAACCGGAACAATTACGCCTATCTGTGGGACCGTGTGGCCGTGGCGCAGGATCGGCCGCAGCGGTTTGGCACGCAGGGCAGATGTATGGGGCCGGGCGACTGGGTGGCGTTCGAAATCGAAGCGCCGGCAGAAGAGGTGAATGCGCGGCGGGCGGCCTTCGACATCCAGGTGACCTTTGAAGAGAACAAGGCGCGCATCGACGCGATGTGTCCGCAATAGCGCGGCAGGGCGGGGGCCCAGGTGCTGCCTGAAAATCAGGCAGCGCGGGGTTTCCGGTTGCGAATATCGCGCCGGTGCTTGGCGGCGGGGGGCGGCGATCTAATCCTTGATCCTGCTTGAGGGAGGCAGACTTGGATATTCAGGAAATACTGAGGCCGGTGACATCGCTGTTGCCGGCGGCGTGGGATGAGACGGCGCGGATGCTGGTGGTGGGACTGGCGGGGGCGGTGATCCTGGTCTTGGCGCTGGCGGTGATTGCGCGGCTGGCCGGCGGGCGCGGGGCGAAGGGGCCGCTGCCGGTAGTAGGGGCGCAGCCGGTGGCCCTGTCGGACGGCCCGGCCCTGGTGATGCTGGCGCAGGCCGCGTCCGGCCCGGCCCGGGGGCCTGATCTTGACCCGGACGAATGGGTGTCGGGCAATGTGATCCATCTTGACCGGTACAAGGCCGTGGGCCTCATCCGGTGTGACCGGGTGAAAAGCCCGGTGCAGTTCAAGCTGGCGCCGGGGCGGGTGTATGTGCGGGTGGGCCAGAAGGTGCGCTTCAAGGGCCGGCACGGCGCGCGGCGCCGGCCGGTGGCGGATGTTGTGGAGCGGGCGGGGTAAAGCCCCCGCCGTCAGCCCTTCAGATACTGCCCGAGGGCGCGCAGCGGTGTCTTCTGCAGATCGGGGATCGTGCCGTCGGCGAGGGGGCCGATATTGATCAGCAGGTTGCCGCGCTTTGAGGTGACGTCCTTGTAAAGGGCGATCACCTCGTCGCTGGTCATATAGTCTTCCGGGATTTCGGCGGAGTTGTAGCCAAAGCCGAGCCCGAGGCCGCGGCAGGCCTCCCATTTGTGTTCCTTCGGCACAACGCCGAGGCCGAACTCAACGCAGCGATAGTCCGCATACGGCGCGGGCGTTTCCTCCTGCGCGCCGCCTGCGGAGCGTTCCTTCATCATGTCGTTGAAGCCCTTGCGGACCTCGTCATTGCGCAGGGAGTTGAAGAAGTCGTGCGCGCCCAGCCAGCGGTCATTGGTGACGCCGTCGGGCACGGCCTTGTAATAATAGTCGAGCAGGACGGGCACATCTTCGCCATTGGGCCAGCAGATGTCGTTCCAGAAGATCGAGGGCTTGTAGCGGTCGATCAGCTCCTTGGCCTGGGCGAGGGCGTAGTCGCGGTAATCCTGCTCGGTGGGGACGCAGGCGAACATGTCGCCGAGATTGGCAATCGGGAAGGGGCGGAAGGTCCAGTCGAGGCCGCCGGAATAATAAAGGCCAAAGCGCAGGCCGCGCGCGCGGACGGCATCGGCGAGCTCGCCGGCAAAGTCGCGTTCTGTGTGCCAGCCGGGGCGGTGGGGATTTTCGACCTGCGTGGGCCAGAGGCAGAGGCCGTCATGATGCTTGGCGACGAAGACGCAGTGGGTAGCGCCGCATTCGACAAAGAAATCGGCCCATGCATTGGCATCGAACTTCTGGGACTGGGCGTCAAATTCGGGGAAGAAGTCCTGATACGGCTTGTCTCCGTAGAGCGCCAGATGGCGTTTGCGCGTTTCGCTGCCTTCGACGCGGACGGCATTGTCATACCATTCCGAATAGGGGGTCATCACCGCGCTCATGTAATAATCGTCGCCATGAAGCTCGTGGATGGCGCGGCCGCGCGGGGCCCAGGCGGGGATCGTGAACATGCCCCAGTGAATGAAGATGCCAAGCTGGGGCTTGGCGAACCATTCCGGACAGGGGCGGCCATTTGGACCAATCATGCTAACTCCTCCCATTAATCTAGTTGTATAGAGTTACCTCCTCGGTATCTGTCTCGCGCGCGCCTTGCAAGGGTGACGTAACGTTCCATGCGAAGGGCGCGAACAGGGAGCGGGGCAGGCCGGCCTTGCCCAGGGCGGCGGCGGTCCACTGGTTGCAGGTGTTGAAGATGCTGTAGCGGCCCTTGGCGCGGACCAGGATTTCGCCGGGCACCGGCGTCGGGATCATCCGCAGCTCGCCTTTGCGGTCGCGCTCGAGGGTCTCGCGGATATGCGCGATCAGGGCGGCGCGGCCCTCTGTGTCGACGGCGATGGGATTGCAGAACTCGTCAACTGATCCGCCATCGACGGGGACGATCCGCACGGCAGTTTCGTTGAGGCCGGCCAGGGCGCTGAGGACGCGGCCGGGGGTCATGTCTTCAGGCTGCAGCACTCGGGTGAAGAAGACCGAGTCGCCCCAGCCAAAGAGGATGTAGGTGTCCGGCGGCAGCCAGGCGGGCAGTTCGTCTTTCAGTTCGGCGGCCCAGTCGAACAGGGGATCGTACAGGGGGAGGGCGATGTCCGTGTGGAAGGGCGCTTCGCAGAGATAGGTGGCCGGGGTGCCCGGCTCCTCGGCTTGCGCGCGCCCGCCGAGCGGCAGTTTTCCCGACAGCCAGGCAGCGCCCAGATACCAGAAGCAGAGGATGAGGAGCGCGATGGCCGCGAGCCCCGCGCCCTTGAAGCCTGCCATGATCTGCGCGCGCCTTATCTGCACCCCGCCTCCTGATGCGCCCTGTGCCCGATGCGCCAAGGATGGGGCGAAGTGGCCTCTGCGCGCAAGCCCATGATTCTGGTTGTTCTCATTTTGTTCTCGTGGTATCAGCCCCTTCATGCTGCTCTCAGTCTCTATCCGTGATTTCGTGCTTATTTCCCGGCTCGATCTTTCGCCGGGGGAAGGCTTCACCGCTCTGACCGGGGAAACCGGTGCGGGCAAATCCATCATTCTGGACGCCATTGCGCTGGCCCTGGGCGGGCCGGCCGACCGGGGCGTGATCCGCGCGGGCGCCCAGCAGGCAAGCGTTGCGGCCGAGTTCGACGTGGCGCGGGACCATCCGGTCTGGGCGCTGCTGGCCGGGCAGGGCGTTGCGGCGGAGGCGGGCGAAACGCTGACGCTGAAACGTGTGGTGCGGGCGCAGGGGCCGGCGCGGGGATTTATCAATGATCAGCCGGTGAGCGCGTCGCTGCTGGCCGAGGCGGGCGACCTGCTGGTGGAGATCCACGGGCAGCACGCTGCGTCCAGCCTGATGCGGCCGTCTTCCCATCGCCGGCTGCTGGACCAGTTTGCCGGCAATGAGGCGCTGCTGGCCGAATGCGCCGCTGCCTGGCAGGCGCTGGACGCGGCGCGGGCCGAACGGGCACGGCTGAAGGCGGAGCAGGACGCGGCGCGGGAAGCGCGCGAATGGCTGGTGGCTTCGGTGGAGGAATTGGAGCGCCTGGCGCCGCAAAAGGGCGAGGCCGAGCGGCTGAGCGAGGAGCGCATGCGCCTGATGCAGGCCGAGCGCATTCAGGAAGCGGTCGCCGAGGCCGAAGAGGCGCTCGCCAAAGGCGGGTCTGAAACGGCGCTCGGCAAGGCGGCGCGGGCGGCCGAGCGGATCTGCCGGCTGCCGGGCTTTGAAAGCGGGGAGGGCCAGCTGGCCGAAACCGCGCGGGCCGCCGCCGAGGCGATCGAGCGGGCGCTGATCGAGGTGCGCGAGGCGGAGCTGGCGGTGGCGCGGCTGGCGGCGTTGCCCGAAGCGTCGGGCGATCTCGACGCGGTGGAGGCGCGGCTTTTTGCGCTGCGCGCGGCGGCGCGGAAATATGGCGGGGAGGCAGAGCTGCTGCCCGGCCGGCTGGAGGCGCTGCGCGGGCGGCTCGATCTGGTGGAGGCGGGGGATGCTGGCCTGAAGAAAGCCGAGGCGGCGGAAAGCGCGGCGCGGGCCCGCTGGCATGGCGCGGCCCACCGGCTGACCCAGGCCCGCAAGGGCGCGGCCGGGCGGCTGGAAGCAGCCATTGCGGCGGAGCTGAAACCGCTGAAGCTGGGCCGGGCGACGATCCGGGTGGCGCTGACGCCGCTGGCCGAGGCAGAGGCGGGCGCGGCAGGCGCCGAGCGGGTGGAGTTTGAGGCGGAAACCAATCCGGGCGCGGGCTTTGGCGCGCTGCGCAAGGTGGCCTCGGGCGGGGAGCTGGCGCGGGTGTCGCTGGCGCTGAAATGCGCGCTCGCCGAAGCGGGCAGCGCCGGCACGCTGATCTTTGACGAGGCAGACCAGGGCGTGGGCGGGGCGGTGGCTGCCGCCATTGGCGAGCGGTTCGAGCATCTGGCGCGGACACGGCAGGTATTTGCCGTAACCCACAGCCCGCAGGTGGCCGCCGCAGCGGACAATCACTGGCTCATTGAAAAGCTTCCGGAGGCTGGCGAGACACAGCTCAGCTTGCTAGATGCGTGCGGACGGCGGGAAGAGATTGCCCGCATGCTGTCGGGCGCGGAAATCACCGATGAGGCGCGCGCGGCGGCAGGGAGGTTGATGGAGGATGCATGAGCGCGGAGAAACCGGTCGAGGCGCTGACGCCGGCAGAAGCGGCGGCAGAACTGGAACGTCTCGCCAGGGCGATTGCGGACGCAGATGCAGCCTATTACCAGAATGACGCGCCGGAGCTGACGGACGCCGAGTATGACGCCCTGCGCCAGCGCAACCTTGCCATCGAGGCGCGCTTTCCGGAACTGAAGCGTGAGGATTCCCCCAGCGAGCGGGTGGGCGCCGAAGCCGGAGACGGCTTTGCCAAGGCCCGCCACAGCGCGCCGATGCTGTCGCTCGACAATGCGTTCACGGATGAAGATGTGGCTGACTTTGCCGCCCGCATCCGCCGCTTTCTGGGGCTGCCGGCCGAAGAGGTGGTCGCCTTTACCGCCGAGCCGAAGATTGATGGCCTCTCCCTCAGCCTCACCTATGAGAAGGGTAAACTCAAGCGCGCCGCAACGCGCGGGGACGGCCAGACGGGCGAGGACGTAACCAAGAATGCCCGCACACTGAAGGATATTCCGGCGAAACTGAAAGGCGCAGGTTGGCCGGAGAGCATCGAGATCCGGGGCGAGGTGTATATGGCCAAGTCCGACTTTGCCGCGCTGAATGCGCGCGAGGCCGCCGCCGGGCGCAAGACTTTCGCCAATCCGCGCAATGCCGCGGCCGGCAGCCTGCGGCAGCTGGATGTGGAGATCACCAAATCGCGGCCCCTGCGCTTTTTTGCCTATGCCTGGGCGGCGGCGAGCGAGCCCTTTGCGGAGACGCAGCTGGGCGCGGTCCGGGCCTTTGCCGATTGGGGCTTTGTCACCAATCCGCGCATGATCCGTATCGAGACGGTGGAGGCGGTTCTCTCCTACTATACTGAAATCGAGGCCGAGCGGGCGGGCCTTGAATATGACATTGACGGGGTGGTCTACAAGGTGGACCGGCTGGACTGGCAGCAGCGGCTCGGCTTTGTCAGCCGCGCGCCGCGCTGGGCGATTGCGCACAAGTTTCCCGCCGAGAAGGCGGTCACCACGCTGCTGGGCATCGACATCCAGGTGGGCCGCACGGGATCGCTGACGCCGGTGGCGCGGCTGGAGCCGGTGACGGTGGGGGGCGTGGTGGTCTCCAATGCCACGCTTCACAATGAGGATGAGATTGCCCGCCTTGGCGTGAAGCCCGGCGACCGGGTGGAGGTGCAGCGGGCGGGTGATGTGATCCCGCAGGTGCTGCGCGTGGTGGAAGCGGGGAAGGGGCCAGCCTGGACGATGCCGGACACCTGCCCGGTCTGCGGCTCGGCGGCGGTGCGCGAGATTGATGACGCCGGCCGCGAGGATGTGCGCCGGCGCTGCACGGGCGGGCTGATCTGCCCGGCCCAGGCGGTGGAGCGGCTGAAACATTTCGTCTCGCGCAAGGCGCTGGATATTGACGGGCTGGGCGAGAAGCAGGTGGCGCTGTTCTTCGAGAAGGGGGTGCTGAAGGCGCCGCAGGATATATTCCGCCTAAAGACGAATATCGAGGCGGCCGGCCTGCCGCCACTGGAGGAATGGGAAGGCTTTGGCGCGGCCTCCGCGAAGAAGCTTTACAGCGCGATCGATGCGCGCCGGAAGGTGGCGTTCGCGCGGTTTCTCAATGGCCTCGGCATCCGCTATGTGGGGCAGACGACCTCTTCCCAGTTTGCGCGCAGTTTCCTCAGCTGGCAGAGCTTCTGGGCGGCGGTGAAGGCGGCTGAAGAGGGCGGCGTGGGCAGCGAGGCTTACAATGACCTGATCGGCATTGATGGCATCGGCCAGGCGGCGGCCCGCGCGCTGATGGCGTTCGAGGGCGAGCCGCATAACCGGGAAATGCTCGCCGCGCTGCTTCAGGAGGTCGAGGTGGAGGATGAAGTGCCTGCCGCAACCGACAGCCCGGTGGCAGGGAAAACCGTGGTGTTCACCGGCACGCTGGAGAAGATGACGCGGGACGAGGCCAAGGCGCGGGCGAGCGCGCTGGGCGCAAAGGTGGCCGGGTCGGTGTCGGCCAAGACGGACATTGTCGTCGCCGGGCCAGGGGCAGGCTCAAAGCTTGCCAAGGCCGAGCAGCTTGGCCTGACGGTGATGACGGAAGATGACTGGCTGGCCCTGATCGGCGAGGCCTGAGGGGCGCGCGGCCCGGCGGTTAATTGCCGCCGGGGATCAGCCGCTGAAGGAAGCTGCGGCGGGTGGTCTCGTCCACAGTGTCGGGGTTCAGCCCTTCATTGGTCAGCAGCTGGTAGCTCATCTTGTACCAGTCGCTGCCCGGATAGTTGTGGCCGAGCGTGGCGCCGGCGGCGAGCGCCTGATCGCGCAGGCCCAGGGTGAGATAGGCTTCCACCAGGCGATGAAGCGCTTCTTCGGAGTGAGACGTGGTTTGATACTCCGTCACCACGCGGCGGAAGCGATTGACGGCGGCCAGCGTCTGATTGGAGCGCAGATACCAGCGGCCGATGGTCATTTCCTTGCCGGCGAGCTGGTCGTTGACCATGTCGAGCTTGACGCGGGCGTCGCGGGCATACTCGCTGTCGGGATAGCGGCGGATGACCTCCAGAAAGGCGTTGCGGGCGTTTTCGGTGGTCGCCTGGTCGCGGCCGACATCGGTGATCTGGTCGAAATGGTTCAGCGCGATCAGATAATAGGCGTATTCAGCCTCCGAGCCGCCGGGGTGGAGCGAGAGATAACGCTGCGCGCCGGAGATGGAGGTGGTGTAATCGCGGGCGCGATAGGACGCATAGGCCGACATCACCATCGCGCGGCGGGCCCATTCCGAATAGGGGTGCTGGCGCTCGACCTCCTCGAAGAACAGCTTGGCGCGGGTGTAATCGCGCCGGTCCAGCCGGTCGGTGCCCTGATTGTAGAGCTGCTCCACGGGGCGCTCGACATAGGCCAGCTCAGGATTGCGGCGGCTCGACGCGCAGGCTGTCACCATCAGGGCGCTGGCAAGAAGCACGAGGGGAAGGGGTGTCAGTTTCGACATGCGGTGCGGCCTCGCGCTCTCAGAACTTTTCGTCAGCTTGATTAGCGCGGATTGTGTGGGGTTTCCAAGGCCGTTTGTCATCTCAGTGCGCGCGGCGGGGGGCGCTGCCCTTGCCGGAAGGGTGTTGCGGACTAGCTTGCGGCGTATAAGGGTACTTCTTTACGCGCCGGAACCCGATTTTCGGGTGGGTCATCCGCTAGCTTTGGCGCAGTCAGGTAGCTCCATGAGACCGATCAAACTGAGCGATGCAAACCAGGTGGACCGTCAGGTGGGCGAGCGAATGCGCCGGCGGCGGATACTGCTTGGGCTGACGCAGGATCAGGTGGCCGATGCGCTGGGCATTTCATATCAGCAGATCCAGAAATATGAGACCGGCGCCAACCGCATCAGCGCCGGGCGGCTGGCCCAGATTGCCGAAGTGCTGGAAGTTTTGCCGGGCTGGTTCTTTGGCGCTGCCGAGGCCGCAGATGAGCCGGGCAACTCTTCCCGCGCAGTGATCGAGCTGGTGCGCAATTTTTCCCGGATCGAGGACGACCGCGTGCGCAGCCATCTGATGGCGCTGATGCGGGCTTTGTCCGGCGGGGGGGACGTTGAGGGGGACAGCGAGGTTGCGCCGGCCCGGCCAGCCACCAATGGCGGGATCAGCGGCCAGGCCTGAGGCGCGGGCGCCAGATCGGCGGGAGCTCAGACGGCAGCGCGCACGTCTTCGGCCGCTTCAGCGCGCGAACCGGCTTCTTCCCAGCACCAGGCTGTCGGGTTGGCGAGCAGGGCGCGCACCAGCTTGTTATTGATGCCATGGCCGGGCTGGACGGCATCATAGGCGCCGGCAATCGGGGCGCCGGCGAGCATCAGATCGCCCACCGCATCGAGCATCTTGTGGCGGATGAACTCATCCTCCACGCGCAGGCCTTCCGGGTTCATGATGCCGTTATCGTCGATCACCACGGCGTTTTCGAGTGAGCCGCCCCGGGCAAGACCCATGGCGCGGAGCATATCGACATCGCGGGCGAAACCGAAGGTGCGGGCAAAGGCGAGATCGCGGGCGAAGCTGCCGGGCAGGAGGCGCAGGGCCATCTGCTGCACGCCGATGGTGGGATCGGTGTATTCGATGCGGGCGCGCATGGTGAGGCTGTCATCGGCGACCGGGGAGAGGGAGGCGCGCTTGGGGCCATCGGCCACTTCGACGCGCTCCAGCACGCGGATGCGGCGGCGCAGGGCGCCCTGGGCCTTGAGGCCGGCCAGCATCATCAGCTCGTAGAAGACCGAGGAGGAGCCGTCCATGATCGGCACTTCCTGGGCGTCGATCTCGACGATCAGATTGTCGATGCCGAGACCGGCGATAGCAGCCAGCAGGTGTTCGACGACGGCGACGGAAACGCCGTGTTCATTGCTGATCGTGGTGCCGAGCTGGGTATCGGTGACGGTTTCGGCATGGGCGGGCACGGTGGCGGTGGCCTTGGGAACATCGGTGCGGAGGAAGACGATGCCCGTGCCGGCGGGAGCAGGTTTCAGGGTCAACCGGGCCCGCACGCCGCTGTGCACGCCGACACCGGCGCAGCTGACGGCCTTTGCGAGGGTATGTTGCATATCGACCATGGAACCAAGAACCTGACTGGCGGCTGCACTTGTCGCAGCCTTCGAAATCCATTTGGCAAGGGTGGGGGCCAGCATCAAAACACGGGATATTGCGTGTTGTTACAAAATGGGGCGTTTTTTGATCTTAGTGCGCTGAAAACAAAGGGACATTTCTGTTACAAAAGCTGTCTCCGAAGGGACACACAAGGACAGTTTCAGACAGATCCGGGACAAATACGGACACGCCCGGACGAGGTCCGGGCGCGCGCTGGCCAAATTGGAGACGGAGATCAGTTGTTGGCCGACCGGCGCAGGAAGGCCGGGATTTCGAGATCGGCATCGTCAAACGGTGCCGGTTTGGGATGGTCGTCCGGCGAGGTGACGATCTGGCTGGGCACAGCCGGAACATCGGACGTGTCGTTCTGGCCCTGGGGCGTGGGGCGGCGCCAGCCGAAGAGGTTGGCAAAGCCCGCCGAAGGGGCTTCGCGGGCCGGCTTGTCGGCAGCGGGCACGTCCTTGCGGCTGGAGAAGACCGACGGCATCGGCGCGGCGGGCTCCTCTTCCTCATCGGCGGTGTCGTCGATGATCACGGCGCGCGCGGCCGGCTGAGGGCGGGTGATGACGACCGGGCGGTCATCGTCTTCCGGGGCGCTGGCGGGGGTGTCTTCTGCGGTGGCAGCTTCAGCCACCGTTTCGAGCATGTCTTCGACGTCCGGCTCGGCCATCAGGGGCTCAGGCTCGGGCAGGACGGGGGCGTCTTCGACGGGGGCTGCGATGGGCTGGCGCACGCTGGCGGTGGCCGGCTGGGCGGCGGGCAGGCGCCGGGCGGCCTCATCCAGGCCGGCAGCCACCACGGAGACGCGGATTGTGCCCTCAAGCCCGGTATCGAAGGCCGAGCCGATGATGATGTTGGCTTCCGGGTCTACCTCGCGGCGGATCTCGTTGGCAGCCTCGTCCAGTTCGAACAGGGTCATGTCATAGCCGCCGGTGATGTTGATCAGCACGCCCTTGGCGCCGCGGATCGTGACATCATCCAGCAGGGGATTGTCGATGGCGCGGCGGGCCGCTTCCAGCGCGCGGCCTTCGCCGCTGGCTTCACCCATGCCCATCAGCGCCGTGCCCATGCCGCGCATGATGGCGCCGACGTCTGCAAAGTCGAGATTGATGAGGCCGGGCATGACGATGAGATCGGTGATGCCGCGCACGCCGTTATAGAGCACATCATCGGCCATGCGGAACGCATCGGCAAAGGTGGTGCGGTCATTGGCGACGCGGAAGAGGTTCTGGTTGGGCACCACGATCATCGTGTCGACATGGCTGCGGATGCGGGCAAGGCCGTCCTCGGCCAGCTTCATCCGGTGGGTGCCTTCAAAGCCGAAGGGCTTGGTGACGACGGCGATGGTGAGGATGCCGAGTTCCTGGGCCGCGCGCGCGATGACCGGGGCGGCGCCCGTGCCGGTGCCCCCGCCCATGCCTGCGGCGATGAACACCATATGGGCGCCTTCCAGATGGAGGCGGATTTCATCAAGGGATTCTTCAGCCGCGCGGGCGCCGATTTCGGGGCGCGCTCCGGCGCCGAGACCGCCGGTGGTCTCCAGGCCAAGCTGGAGCTGCAATTCGGCGCGCGAGCGGGCCAGCGCCTGCGCGTCGGTATTGGCGACGACGAACTCCACGCCCTGAAGGTTGGCTTCGATCATGTTGTTGACGGCATTGCCGCCGGCACCGCCCACGCCAAAGACAACGATTCTGGGTTTGAGTTCCTGGGTCATCGCGTACCTACTCTCACAATCCGCGTCCTGCCGGGCCGTATTCAACCTGCACCATCCTGTGGCGGGGCTAAAAAACGCTTAAGTGAGTGTGGAGGGGAGAAGAAAAATTCCGGGGAAGTTCCTCAGAAGTTATCCTTCAGCCAGCGCAGCGCAGCATTCACCCAAGTGCCCGATCCGGCAGCATCCTCTGTTGATGCCACGCCAGCCCGCGCAGCATCTGCATACCCCAACTCCGGATAGAGTATCAGGCCGGACGCGGTGGAGAAAGCCGGTGTTGCCAGTGTTTCGCCCAGAAATTCGGAAATCACCGGTTTGCCGAGGCGCACCGGCGCGCGCAGGTAACGGCTGGCGACTTCACGGATGCCGGGAAGCTGGCTGGCGCCGCCCGTGAGGACGACGCGGTGGGGGAGAACCTTGCGGACATCGCTGGTCTCCAGGATCTGGGCGACGAGTTCGAAGGTTTCCTCGATGCGCGGGGCAATGATGCGGGCGATCTCGCCGCGCTCGGTGCGGGTGGCGTGCAGGCGGCCATCATCGCCAAGGCGGGCGGCCTCGACCCGTTCGGCAAGGCCGGGGCCTTCCAGGTCTGCCGTGCCGAAGACGGTCTTGATGCGCTCGGCGGCGGCAAAGGTGGTGCCAAGACCCTGGGCGAGATCTGCGGTGACATGCTGGCCGCCGACGGGCACGAGGCCGAGCCAGGCGGGCGCGCCGTTGAGGAACACGGAGACAGCCGTGATGCCGGCGCCCATGTCGATGCAGATGGTGCCGTTTTCCAGCTCGTCCTCGATCAGCGTGCCAAGGCCCGACGCGATGGGGGAGGGGACAAGCTTGGTGACGCCAAGATGGGCGCGGCCAACGCATTCGACGAGATTGCGCACCATGGATTTGGGCGCGGTGATCACCGCCATGCGGACATGCAGCGTGCCGGCGATCATGCCGACGGGCTGGCGCACGCGGCCGGCGGCGCGGTCAATCGTGTAGACGACCGGCCAGGCGGCCAGAATGTCTGAATTCTTCTGAGGCACGCGGGCCATGGCCTGGGTGTGCAGGCGGCGCACATCGCGGGCCGTGACGGCGCGCCCGCCCGGCTCGATCTGGGCTTCGACGAGGCAGGAGGTGACCTGCGGGCCGCTGACGCCGAGGATGACTTCGCTGATCGGTTCGCCCGCCTCACGCTCGGCATCTTCCACGGCAACCCGGATGGTGCGCTCAAGGCCTTCCATGTCGGTGATGCCGGTGCCGTTGAAGCCGCGTGTCTGCTGGCGCCCGCCGCCAAGGACATGGATGCGGCGCGGGCCCGAGCCATCCGGGCGGCCGATCAGGCAGGTGGTTTTCGAGCAGCCGATATCGAGGGCGGCGACGGTGCCGGCGCGCTGGCCTTGCAGGCGGGCGAGACGTTTGGCCGACAGGTTTGCCATCAGGTGCGTTCACCGGCGGGGGTGAGGGGGTGGGCGAGCTGGGCTTCCTTGGTGGCGCGCAGATAGACCCGGTTGCGCGAGCGCAGATCGATCATTTCCAGCGGGCGCTGGGTGAGGGCGGTGCGCACCTGCAGCTTGGCGAGACGGTCAAGCGCGGGCTCAAGCGCTTCGTCTTCGGGCAGGCGAACCGTCACGCCACTGACGAAACGCATGTCCCAGCGGCGTTCGCCGACGCGGGTGGCGACGGCGACGCGCTCGTTGATGTCCGGCGACGCGGCGAGCGCCCGGGTGAGCTGGGGCGCGGCGGAGGGGGCGCCGAGACCCGCGAGGCGCAGGAGGTGGCCGTGATCTTCGGCCTTTGCATCCGGCAGGATGCGGCCAAGGCCATCGACGACTTTCCAGTCGCGCCCGTCATGCCAGAGGGCGACGGGCTCCGCCGCTTCGGCCAGGATCACCACCTGGCCGGGCCAGAGACGGTGGACACGGACGTTCAGGACTTTCTTGGTGGATTCGACGCGGCGGCGGATGACATACGGGTCGGCGCGGAACATGTTTTCGCCCGGCTCGATCATCGCGGCGGCGCGCACTTCATCGGCGAGCGCCGGATTGAGCTCCAGGCCGATCACCGACACCGAGCGTACATCGACCCCGGCAAGGCGGGCTGTGTCGTCCATGAAGCCGCCAAAGCGCGAGCCGATCTGCGACATCGATCCGCCCATCCAGGCGGCGGTGGCGACGAGGATGGCGATCAGCATCACGATGCCGAAGATCACCGAGGAGACGCGGACTTCCTCGCCGGTGGTTTCGTCGATGATCGTGGCGGGGGCACGGCGGCGCCCGCCGGGGACGGTCTGGTTGCGCTCTATCTTTGGCATGAAGCGTCCTCGATCATCCAGGCGACAAGCTCCTCGAAAGACATACCCACATGCGCGGCCTGCTCGGGAACGAGCGAGGTCGGCGTCATGCCGGGCTGGGTGTTTGTCTCGAGGATCACGAGCCGGTCCTTCTGTTCATCATAGCGGAAGTCTGATCGCGTTGCTCCGCGGCAGCCCAGGGCCTTGTGCGCCGTAAGCGCGGCGTCCATCGCCGCCTTCGTCACATGGGCCGGCAGGTCTGCCGGGATCACATGTCTTGATCCGCCAGCCGCGTATTTTGCATCAAAATCGTAATAGTCCCTTAAGGTCGTGATTTCAGTGACAGCGAGGGGCTTGTCTCCCAGCACGGCGACGGTGAGTTCGCGGCCAGGAATGTATTCTTCGGCCATCAGATAATCGCCATAGCGCCAGTTCGGGCCGGTAAGTTCCTGAGGCGGGCCGTTGGCGCCTTCGCGCACGATCAGCACGCCGAAGCTGGAGCCTTCATTCACCGGCTTGATCACGTAAGGCGGGGGCAGGGCGTGAGCGGCGGCGGCCTCGGCGCGGGTGACGCGCTTGTCGGCGGCGACATCGAGACCGGCCGAGCGGTAAACGGCTTTCGATTTCAGCTTGTCCATGGCCAGGGCCGAGGCGAGCACGCCGGAATGGGAGTAGGGGATGCCCATCACCTCCAGCACGCCCTGGACGCAGCCATCTTCGCCCCAGGGGCCGTGCAGGCCATTGAGGACCACATCGGGCTTGGCTTCGGCGAGTTGGGTGGCGAGGTCGCGGGTGACGTCGATCTCGGTGACGCCGTAGCCGGCCTTGCGGGCGGCAGCGGCCATCTGCTGGCCGGAGGACAAGGACACAGGCCGTTCCGAAGACCAGCCGCCATAGATCACTGCTACCCGTTTCATGGGAAATTCCTTCTGCCGCTTACTGCCGCGCTCTTGCCCAGTTGATGGCCTGACACGGTGAACAGCGACTTAAGACGCGGGGCGCGGCAGCTGTCAGGCGGGGGCGGGGCCGTTTTGCGGCGGATTACCGAAATATCATGTTTGGGCGGGCAGAGCGCGGCGACGGCCGTTTCGCCTGAAAAACCGGGCGTTCCGCCGCTTTGATGGCCAGAGCCCGGCCCAAGTCTCGCGAGTGATTATTATTTGCGTGCCCAAAAAGATGTTGACTACATATGTAGTCTCATGAGACCACACCTCAATCTTATTGAAGATCGAGAAATCGATACCGAAAAACGGAAATGATATTTGAGCGGCGCTGTCAAGCAGGCCTGCTCGAAGAGTGTGGGAGGAAATGCCGATGCCGTTGAAGCCGCTGCTGATGGGAAGCCTTGCCGTGATGGCGCTGATGGGGCCTGCGGGCGCCGAGACGGCGGCGCCGGTGATGCCGGACGCCAGCCCCGCCGCGAGCGGAACGGACCGTTCCGCCTATGTGCCGGCAGACTTTGCCCAGTATGGCCCGGTGACGGCGCTGGACATGGTGCGCCGCATTCCGGGCTTTGCCATCCAGAGCGATGACAGCGGCAATCGCGGCTTTGGCCAGGCGCGCGGCAATGTGCTGATCAACGGGCAGCGGGTTTCGGCCAAGTCCAACGGGGCGGAAGCCGAGCTTGGCCGGGTCGCGGCGGCGCGGGTGGTGCGCATCGAAGTGCTGGACGGGACGCAGACCGACATTCCCGGCCTGACCGGCAAGGTGGTCAATGTGATCACCGATGGCGAAGGCACGATGGACGGCACCTGGCGCTACAAGATCCGCCTGCGGGAAAACCTGCCGCCCTCGCTCAACGAAGGCACGCTGACGCTGGCGGGCAGCCAGGGGGCGCTGAGCTGGAGCCTGGAGGCGGCCAGCGCGCCGCAGCGGGGCGCCGATGCCGGCTGGCGCCTCATTCAGGACGGGCAGGGCAACCTTCTGGAACAGCGCCGGGAGGATTTCACCCGCGTGGGGGATGATGTTTCCGTGGCCGGGTCGCTCTCCTGGAAACCGGCCAGCGGGGCGATTGCCAATCTCAACGCCAGGGCCGGCGTGTGGGAAGTGGACCGCAAGCAGATTTCCAAGACCTATCCGCTGGGCGGGGTGGAGGGGCGGCGCCTTTTCCAGGGCGCGGAGGATGAGTGGAACGCCGAAATCGGCGGGGATTATGAATTCGGCCTGGGGCCGGGGCGGCTGAAATTCATCAGCCTTGTGCGCCATGAGCACAGCCCGTTTGTTGACCGGTTCCTGATGGGCGGGCTCGACGGATCTGGTCAGTATGCGTCCAATTTCGAGCAGACCGTGGACGAGGGCGAATACATCCTGCGCAGCGAATATGCCCTGCAGACGGGGAAGGGGCGCGACTGGCAGATTTCGGCCGAGGGCGCGTTCAACTTCCTGGAGGCGGAAACCGCACTGGAGGAAGCCACTGGCGGCGGGCCACTGCTGCCGGTGCCGCTGCACCTGGCCAACAGCCGCGTGGAGGAACGCCGGGGCGAGGTGATCCTCACCCATGGGCGCCAGCTTTCGCCCAAACTCAACCTGCAGCTTTCCAGCGGCTTGGAATATTCCGAGCTCGAACAGACTGGCGACGCGGAAAACAAGCGCAGCTTTACCCGGCCCAAGGGCTTTGCCACGCTTTCCTGGCAGCAGAGCGACACGCTGAAACTCGTCGGCAAGGTGGAGCGGCGCGTGGGCCAGCTTGACTTTTACGACTTCATTTCCTCGGTGGACCTGGACCTTGGCAATGGCCAGTCCGGCAATGAGGAAATCGTGCCCAGCCAGTCCTGGCGCTATTCGGTGGAGGCGCAGAAGACTTTCGGCGAATGGGGCGCCTCGACCGTGCGCTTCCTCTATGTGGACCTGGAAGACGTGGTGGACCAGGTGCCGATCGGGCAGGGCGCGGGGCCCGGCAATATCGACAGCGCCAAGGCCTGGGCGGTGGAAACCGAATCGACGCTGAAGCTCGCCAAGCTCGGTTTCGCCGGCGCGGAGATTACCGCCACGGGCCGCTATTATGATACGGAGGCAGACGATCCGGTGACCGGCATTCGCCGGTCGATCAATGGCCACCTGATCTGGGACTATAATATCGAGCTGCGCCAGGATGTTCCGAAGACGGATATTGCCTGGGGCGTGATCCTGGAGGGCTTCAAGCAGGAGCCGTTCTACCAGCTTTCCGACACGCAGCTGTCAGGCAATGAGCCGCCTTTCCTGATGGCCTATCTGGAACACAAGGACATCGCCGGCATGACCGGCACCGTGGCCATCGGCAACCTCACCAACCAGAAGGACACCTATTGGCGCCGCGTCTATGACGGCGACCGCAACGGGGCGCTGGTGCGCACGGAGGAATATTCCCGGGCGTTCGGGCCGATTTTTACGGTGGAGTTGAAGGGGAAGTTTTGAGGGGGTATTCGAAGAAAGCACCGAGTCCTCTCACGTCAATAGTTCTCCAAACAGAGACTCCAAAATGCTTTGTATTTCATTCCGTCTTCCGTCTGCGACGGAATTCAGCATCTTTATGATGATCTCGTCATCTAAGTGCACAATGAAGGCGCCTTGGTTAGTGGCGGCGTCTTTCAGCCTAGCCTTTAAGCCTATCGGATCGTCGACTTTTCTGGATACAATTATTCCGAAGCTACCAATTCTAGGAGAAAACCGCCCGATCATTTGATCGATCTCGGGGTTCTTTACGTCTGTGTGATAGTTTTTGCACTCAACCGGGATTTGTATTGCCTGGGTTTGCTTTGCCATCAATATGCGGGCAAAAAATGATCCAAATCCGGAGTTATCATAGCGAATGTCAATTCGCTTTCTTCCATCGTTTATCTCCGCCTCTTTGCGTGGATTGGTCAAATCAGGATGTAGCAGGAACGTCAGTATACCTACCATGAAGTTGTGATAGGCGGAGGCGTCTTTTTTTCCTGCAGGAATATTTTTCAGGGTCTCGATGGCGGCGGTAGCAAAGCTTGACTCAAAGAAACCCTCGTCCATATCGCCAGTTGTCAATGGGCCAACCTGTGATGCCATCTTTTTGTACTTCTGCAGAAGTTCATGGTGCTTCTGCGCCATTTCAAAGATGAGCTCTTTTGAGAATGGGTGCGTTTGCTTAATGTCTTTGACCAACACGCGCCTGTCACCGTTTTTTAGTACGTGTACCAAGGAAGAATTGGCAGACAAGTGTTCTGATCTGAGGAAGTCGATGATAATCTTATCATAAAAGTATTGTGCGACCAAAGACAGGTCATGGCGTACAAAATGCTTTGGAACCAGAAGAACCGGCTTTCCTTTTACGATAGGGAGTAAAAGTTTTTCAGATTTCCAGCCTAAATGTTTTCGTGACCATAATGGCGCGACAGCGTTCCGCTCTTCTAATTTTGTGATGCCGTGCAGTTCGCATTGTCTTTGAGTGTACTCCGCCAGTTCTCTGCGGATCAAATTAGTAACGAGGTCAGAGATTTTATCGCGCGCGATCCCATCGATGAACAGTGTGGTATTTGAGAGATCACTAAGCAGACCAGTTTGTGCTGCCTTGCTTTTCAACAACGATGCAACAATTTGAGCAGACTGTTTCGCGCCGATGCCACGCCCGGGACCACCTTTCGATACACCCAAATAGGTGTCCAATGGCTAGTGGAGATTGCTCATCAAGAACCCAACACGCAGGCGATCAGATTTCCGAATAGCGTTCAATACTTCTTGAAAGAACTCGCGCAATATTTCGTTACAAGTCTCGGCGAGCGGCTCCGTTGCAAGCTCGATTGCGTACGGATCAATGTAAAGCTCAGTGTCCTCGTCGACATCGACGTCTACAAAGTCCAGTTCGGCCTGTTTCTTCTTCAGTTTGAAATACTTAGAAAATTTCATGGTCTCCCACCACTTTTTGGTTTCTCGCTTAGGTGGGGGCGACTTCTCTGCTTTCAAGGCTACAGTTTTGATTTCAAGGCATTCTCTGTTGTGTTTTTGAAGCAGCGCGATAACCACCGTTTGCGCTTGGGATGGCGGGTTACGCCTTGGGCTAACCCGCCCTACGGGGTTCGCTTGTGGTGAGCGCGTTTGGGCATTGAGGGCCAGATGTCTTTCAGACACCTGGCCTTCTCGGGGAAATCGCGGGGCGATTTCATTTCCCTCGAAGCCCCCTCCGTCCGCTTCGCGTCCACCTCCCCCGTGAACGGGGGAGGAGAAGGGGCGTAGGCCGCCTTTATCTGGAACCCCTCTCCCTTGGGAGAGGGGCAGGGGTGAGGGGGGGCTGGGTCATCCGTCTGGAGGAGCGGTTTGGGGAAGCGTTGCGCGCCCTCACCCCCAACCCGTTGCTCGGGAAATCGCGGTGCGATTTCTTTTCCTCGCAACCCCGCAGGAGAGGGGGCTTTTAACAAGCGTAGGGCTCTCGGTTGTTGAGGAAGATGGCGGGTTACGCCTTTGGCTAACCCGCCCTACGGGGTTTCTTTTATTGAGGGTGTGTCTTGCCGCGTCCCCCCTCCGCCCTTCGGGCACCTCCCCCGCAGGCGGGGGAGGAGGGGCGCGGGTCGGAACGGTTGCCTAAACCCTCTGCATACGGCCCATGCGGCGGACTTCCCAGCGGAGGTCTACGCCGGAGGTTTCGAGGACGCGGGCGCGGACGAGTTCGCCGAGGGCTTCTAGGTCTGCGGCGGTGGCGGTGCCGGTGTTGATCAGGAAGTTGCAGTGGAGGGGGGAGACCTGGGCGCCGCCGACTTTCAGGCCGCGGCAGCCGGCTGCGTCGATCAGTTTCCAGGCGGAGCGCTGGTCCGGTGTGCCCGGAGGATCGGGGTTGGCGAAGGTGGAGCCGGAGGTTTTTTCCTTGATTGGCTGGGTCTCTGCGCGGCGGGCCTGAAGGGCGGCGATGGCGGCGCTGATGGTGGCCGGATCATCCGTGCCCGTACCTTCCAGGATGAGGCGCGTGACGATGAGATCCTCCGGCAGGTCTGTATGCCGGTAGGAGAAGTGGGCCTCGGGCAGGGCGCCGGGCTTGCCGGGGCCGCGATAGGCCGCCGGGCTGCCATCGCGGCGGAAGCCATGCAGGGCGACAAGCCGGTCGCGCAGCTCGGCGCCATAGCAGCCGGCATTGGTGCGCGTCGCCCCGCCGAGCGAGCCGGGGATGCCGGAGAGGAATTCCAGCCCCGTGATGCCGTTTCCGGCGGCGGCCCTGGCGACGGCGAGATCGAGCGCGCCGGCGCGGGCCGAGAGGGTGATGCCGTCAAGGGCTTCAATCTCGCCCCAGTATTTGCCCATCAGGCGGATGACGATGCCGGGGATGCCGCCATCGCGGACAATGAGGTTTGAGCCGACGCCGAGGACGGTGACCGGGATGGCGGGATCGAGCGCCTTGAGGAAGGCGGCCAGGTCTTCCTCATCGGCGGGCAGGAAGAGGGCGTCTGCCGGGCCGCCAACGCGGAACCAGGTGTAGGGCGCAAGCTCTGCGCCGGGGATGAGTTTGCCGCGCACGGGCGGAAGGGGAGGCAGGGTCATGGCGGAAACGGGTTTCCTGAACCGCGCGCGAAGTCAAGGTGGGGGAGGGGCCCCGAAGGCGGCGGGCGCCCTAGCGCTGGGGGCCGCCGGGCGAACCTTCGCCGCGCGGGCCGCCGCCTTGCGCAAAGCGGCGGTCTTCCTTCTCCGGCTTGTCGGGCGCGGTGAGGCTGGCGGCGGTGATGTTGCCGGCGCTGTCCTGATACTGGGCGGCGAGTTGGAGGATCACCGTGTAGAATTCTTCATAGGTGACGATCCGGTCGAGATTGGGGTCAAACCGGACGGGATTGGCGAGGGTATCGTCGCGCACCGGGAAGCTGGCCGCCCAGGCCTGCTGTTCCAGCGCTGAGATCTGGCCATCGCCATTGGCATCGGCCTCTGCGAAGGCGGCGGAAATGCCCTCGCGCAGTTCTTCGGGGGAAATGACGCCGTCGCCATTGGCATCGAAGCTGATGATCAGCACGCCGCCCGAGACGAGGCGTTTGGGTTTGTCGCCAGGCTGGCCGCCGGGGAGGGGCATTCTTTCGGGGCGGCCGGCGGCCTGCTGGCCGGGCAGGCGCACGATGTCGTCGGCTTCGGCAAGGTCTCCATCGCCAGACGCCATCGCGGTCATCGGCAGGGCAAGAGACAGGGCAAGGCTGGCAAGGAGGGCGCGCATACGGGATAGCTCCTGAAAGGCCGATCGGACTAACCTAGGTGGGTGTGGCTGTTTTGCAACACCAATCTGCAGGCCTGCCCGATCGCCGGACTGTTCTGCAGGCAGCGTGCTGAACTCAGTATTAACCCCGCCTTAACGCTCGCAGCACCATTCATTAACCAGTATAAACCCTCGCGAGTCGCGGCGCCTGTTTCTGCGCGCGGCCGTCCATGATCGGCATGTTTTGCCAATATATAGAGGCCCGGTAGCTCGATGACCGCTGAACAGATGCCCATTCTGATGGCTATTGGCACTGCGCTGCTGGCGCTTGGGGCGCTGCTCTGGGCGCTGCGGGTGTCGGACGGCGCGCGCGGGGCGGCCAAGCGCTACCGCGAAGTGGCCGGGGACCGCGAGACGGAGAATGCCGGCCTTAAATCTGTGTTAGGGGCCCATCCGGGCGTTATTCTGGTCTGGCAGGGCGACGCGCTGGAGCTGGATGGGGACGAGATTACCCCGCCGGAGCTTTATGGCTCGCCAGTGGCGCTGGCGGGCCTTCTCAGTTTTACCGATGACGCGATTTCGCCGGACCCGGCGGTGCGCATCGTCGAGGGGCTGGCGGATCTGGAGGCGCGCGATTCGGCGGGCCAGGACACGACGCTGCGCATCCGCCTGCGGGAGCTGCGCGAGAGCGGGCAGCCTTTCTCGCTGACCATCATCGGGCCCTCGGGCCGCTTCCTGGAGGCGGACGGGCGCACGGCGGGCGTGCGCGCGGTGGTGTGGGTCAACGACACGACGATCAAGGGGCTGGAGGAAAGCTCGGCCCGCGGCAAGCTGGAAGAGGCGCGGCAGGTGATTGCGCGCGACCCGACGGCGTTCCTCGACATGCTCGGCAAGGCGCCGTTCCCGGCCTGGCGGGTTTCGGGCATGGGGCGCCTGCAATGGGCCAACCCCGCTTATATCGAAGCGGTGGACGGCGGAAACCTTGACCGGGTGCTGGAGCGGCAGGTGATGCTGGACCAGGCGGTCAACGAGCAGGCGCGCAAGACGATCACCGACGGGGCCGAGCATGACGAGACCCGGCATATCGTGATCAACAATCAGCGCCGGGCGATGCGGGTGCTGACCTTCCCGCTGTCGGGCGGGGCGGGGTGTATGGCGTTTGACGTGACCGAGCAGGAGAATTCCCGCGAGGAGCTCAACCGCCATGTGCGCGCCCATGACGAGACGCTGAACCATGTGGCCGACGCTGTGGCGATCTTCGGGCCGGACCGGAAGCTGAACTTCTACAACAAGGCTTTCCGCGACATGTGGGACCTGGAAGAGACCTTCCTTCTGGACCGCCCCAATCATGGCCAGCTTCTGGACCGCCTGCGCGAGAAGAAGAAACTCCCGGCACGGACGAATTATGCCGAATGGCGCGCCGAGGAGATTTCCTATTATCTCGACATTGACGGGGTGAAGGAAGACAAATGGTCTCTGCCGGACAGCCGCACGCTGTCTGTCACGCGCCAGCGCCATCCGATGGGCGGGCTGCTGGTCCTGTTCAAGGACATCACCGACCATCTGTCGCTGCAGACGCGCTTCAACGCGCTGATCAAGACGCAGTCTTCGACGCTGGACAATCTGCATGAGGCCGTCGCCGTGTTCGGTTCTGACGGGCGGCTGAAGCTGCATAACCGCGCCTTTGAGCGGGTGTGGGACATTCCGTCTGACCGGCTGAAGGACAAGCCGGATTATGATGATGTGGTGCGGGGCTGTGTGCCGCTGTTCCATGACATGGACATCTGGGAAGGCATCAAGGTTCACATCACCGACCCTTCGGCGCGCCAGTCCACCACCGGCGAAATGCGCCGCTCGGATGGCTCGTTGCTGACATATCTGACCCATCCGTTGCCGGATGGAAACACGATGATCGCCTTTGCCGATGTGACGGCGACGCGGCGGGTGGAATCGGCGCTGCGCGACCGGGCCGAAGCGTTCGAAGCGGCAGACCGCCTGAAGACCGAGTTTGTGCGCAATGTGAGCTATCAGCTGCGCTCGCCGCTGACCACGATCTTTGGATATGCCGAGCTGCTGGAGACCCAGCGCAATGGTCCGCTGACGGAGCGCCAGACAGACCATGTGCGCGCGATCCTTTCAGCGTCCGATCATCTCAACAAGCTGATCGAGAATATTCTGGATCTGGCGCTGATCGAAGCCGGCAGGCTGGATCTGGAGCTGAGTGAACTGGACCTGGAAGAGGTGATCCATCAGAGCGTCGAGCTGGTTGTGTCGAAAGCGGAGGATACCGAAGTCTCGGTGCGCGCCGAGATCACCGGGCGCCTTGGCCAGATGCGGGGCGATGAGCGCCGGATCAAGCAGGTGTTGTTCAACCTCATCTCCAACTCGCTGCGCTTTACCGAGCCGGGCGGGGAGATCGTGGTGGCGGCCCAGCGCATGGGCGACATGATTACCCTCAGCGTGCGCGACAATGGCTCCGGCCTTGAGGCAGACAAGCGGGCGACGAGCTTTGACAGCTTTGTTTCCGGCGATCAGCGCGGCGCGGGCCTGGGGCTCGCTCTGGTGAAGCACTTCATCCATCTGCATGGCGGCACGGTGGGCATGAAATCGGTCGATGGCGGGGGCCTGGAAGTGACCTGCTGGCTGCCCTCGCAGGCACCGGTAACGGCGTCCCTGCCGCCGAGCCAGACGAGCTTCGAGCCGCAACCGACCGCGCACTGAGTTAGCGCCTAAAGCATATGAAAAGCCCGGCCCTCGAAAGACGGCCGGGCTTTTTCTTCTGCCGGTGATGTCGTTGGTTGCCTGGCCCCCTCATCCCCAACCCCTTCTCCCCAGGGGGAGAAGGGGCTTGAAGATCAGACTGGATCGGATGCCTTGAAGACTTCCTCGTCGAGATCGCCTTCCCATTTGGCGACGGCGGTGGAGACGGCAAGGTCGCCGGTGATGTTGGTGACGGTGCGCATCATGTCGAGGATACGGTCGAACGGGAACAATACGGCGATGATCAGCACGATCTGCTCCGGGCTGGCGCCGACGATGCTGAGCGTGGTGGTGGCCAGCAGCAGGCTGACGGAGGGCACACCGGCGGTGCCGATCGATACCAGCGTCGACATGATGATGATGGTCAGATACATGCCCGGCTCCATCGGGATGCCGAGCGCCTGCACGGCGAAGAGGGCGATGAGGCCCTGATAGAGCGCGGTGCCGTCCATGTTGATCGTCGCACCGAGCGGCAGCACCGAGGAGGCCACCGGCTTGCCGATGCCGAGATTCTTGGTGGCGCAGGAGATGCTCATCGGCAGGGTTGCGTTGGAGGAGGAGGTCGAGAAGGCCACCATCTGCGCATCAAACACGCCGCGGAAGAAGGGGATCAGCGGCAGGCGCAGAACGCCTTTCACGATGAAGCCGTAGGTGATGACCATGTGCAGCAGGCAGGCGGTGTAATGGGCCAGCGTCATCTTGCCGAGCACGGTGAGCACGCTGAGCCCCCGGTCGCCCATCACCCAGGCCATCAGGGCGAGGACGCCGAAGGGCGCTGTTTCCATCACGATCAGCGTCAGCTTCATCATCGCTTCGGCGCCGGAGTTGAACAGTTTCTCCAGCGGCTTGCCCATTTCGCCGGTCATCATGATGCCGATGCCGAGCAGGATGGCGAAGAAGATGATCTGCAGCACATCGCCGCGCGCGAAGGCATCCACCGGGTTTGACGGGATGATGGAGAGCAGGGTCCGGACAAGCTGCTCGCCGACGCTGCCGGCGGGCGCGTTGACGGCGAGACGCGAGCGGGTTTCCTCAATGTCTGCGGCTGAGGCGATGGAGGTGTCAAAGCCCGCGCCGGGCTGAACCAGCGTGCCCATCAGCAGGCCGAAGCAGATGGCGATGACGGTGGTGCCCATATACATGGCAAGGGCGCGGCCGCCGAGACTGCCGAGGCGTTTGGGATCGCCCATCGCCAGCACGCCGGAAACCAGCGTGACGAAGATCAGCGGCACGACCAGCATGCGGATGAGGTTGATGAAGGCATCACCCACAGGTTTGAACCAGGTGGTGACGAACTCCCCGGCGCGCTCTGGCCCGAGGCCGTAGCGCAGGGCGAGGCCGATCAGCGTGCCCACAACGAGGCCGACCAGCACCCGCTTCCAGAGATCAATGGCGAACCAGCCCTTCATACGCAACTCCCAGTTAGAACCCGCCGGGACGGTAGGGGGAGGGCGCCGCAATGGCAACTGCCGGAACTGCAGCAGAGAGGCCGGCGCTTGCCATCAGGGCAGGGGGCGCCCTATCAGCGGGCAGATGATGCATGCCGACGCCCTGCCGATTGATGAGGTGATGCCGGAAATTCTCCGGGCATTGGCGGCTGGGCCGCGCCTTGTGCTGGCCGCCCCGCCCGGCGCGGGCAAGACGACGCGCGTGCCGCTGGCGCTGGCGGGCCTGCTGGGCGCGCCGGGGGTGATTGAGGGGCGTATCCTCCTGCTGGAGCCGCGCCGGGTGGCCGCGCGCATGGCGGCCGAGCGGATGGCCTCCTCCCTTGGCGAGCGGGTGGGCCAGACCATCGGCCTGACAACGCGGGTGGACCGGAAGGTGTCGAAGGAGACGCGGATCGAAGTGATCACCGATGGCCTGTTCACGCGCCGCATTCTGGCCGATCAGGAACTTCCCGGCGTGGGCGCCGTGCTGTTTGACGAGTTCCATGAGCGGCGGCTGAACGCTGACCTGGGCCTGGCGCTGGCGCTGGAGGTGCAGTCTGTGCTGCGCGAGGATCTCCGCCTGCTGATCATGTCGGCCACGCTGGATACGGCTGCGGTCGCGCGCGCTATTGATGCGCCGGTGATCGAGAGCGAGGGGCGGATGTATCCGGTCGAGACGCGCTATCTTGGCAAGTCTGACGAGCGGATAGAAGACCGGATGCCGAAGGTGATCCGCCAGGCGCTGCGCGAGGAGGCAGGCTCTGTGCTGGCCTTTCTGCCGGGCGCGCGGGAGATCAACCGCACGGCAGAGGCGCTCTCGGGGCTTGGGCCGGACGTGATCATAGCGCCGCTTTACGGCGCGCTGTCTCCGGGGGAACAGGACGCGGCGGTTTCGCCCGCGCCGCCGGGCAAGCGGAAGATTGTTCTGGCGACGGACATTGCCGAAAGCGCACTGACGATTGAGGGGGTGCGGATCGTGATTGATTCTGGCCTCTCGCGCGTGGCGGAGGAAGATTTGGGCGGGCTGGGCAGCCGGCTGACGACGGTGCGCGCGTCCCGCGCGTCTGCCGACCAGCGCCGGGGCCGGGCCGGGCGGACGGCGCCGGGCGTGTGTTACCGCCTCTGGGACGAAGCGGCGACACGCGGGCTTATGGCGGCGCCGACACCGGAAATTCTGGTGACTGATCTTTCCGGGCTTGCGCTGACGCTGGCCGAATGGGGCACGCAGGACGCGGCGGCGCTGACCTGGATGGACCCGCCGCCGCCGGGCAAGCTGAAGGGGGCGCGCGCGCTGCTGACGGCGCTTGGCGCGCTGGACGTAGATGGCGCCCTGACCGCGCGGGGGCGGGAGATGGCGCGCCTGCCGCTGCCCCCGCGCCTTGCCGCGCTGGTGGCTTCCGCGCCAGGCCCGGCAGAGAAGGCGCTGGCCGCCGAGATTGCCGCCATGATGGGCGAGCGTGGCATGGGCGGGGAGAGCAGCGATCTCACCCAGCGCCTGCAGCGTTTCCGCGCTGATGGCAGCCCGCGGGCCCGGTCCCTGAAACAGCAGGCCAAAAGCTGGGGCGGGGGCGCAGCGCCGGGCGGGGATCTGGCAAAGCTGCTCAGCCAAGCCTGGCCCGATCAGGTGGCGCGGCGGCGGCCGGGGAGCGCGGGCAGCTATCTGATGGCATCGGGGCGGGCGGCCGCTGTTCCGCCCTCTGATCTTCTGGCGAAGTCAGACTGGCTGATCGTGGCAGACCTGGGCGGGGCAGCGAAGGAGCCGCGCATTCTGCTGGGCCTTCCGCTCAGCGAGGCAGAAGCGCTGGCGAGCCAGAAGGCGGTGACCGAGGAGCGCGCGGCGTTTGACCCGAAGACGGGCAAATTCACGGCGCGGCGGGTGAAGGCGCTGGGCGCGATTGTGCTTTCCGAAGCGCCTTTGCCGAAGCCTTCGGCAGAGGCGGCGGCCGCAGCGATGCTGGCGGCGATTGAGGCAGACGGGTTTGGCGCCATTGGCGCGGGCGATGTGATCGAGGAGACGCTGAGCCGGCTGCGCATTCTGGCAGAGGCGGGGTTGATCGAGGCGCCGGGGCTGACGGGGGAGGGGCTGGCGGCAACGGCGGCAGACTGGCTGAAGCCGGCGCTGAAACGGCGCGGAGCGCAGGTGCCCGAGCCTCATGATGTACGCGAGGCGCTGGTGCAGTCGCTGGACTGGCCGGTGCAGGAAGCGCTGCGCAGCCATGCACCGCTGAGCCTGGAGCTGCCGTCCGGTCAGAACGCGCGGGTGGACTGGCTGGACCCGCGCGCGCCGCTGGTGTCGGCACGGGCGCAGGCATTTTATGGGCTGACCGAGCATCCGAAGATTGCGGCGGGCCGTGTTCCGGTGACGGTGGAGTTGCTCTCGCCCGGCATGAAACCGGCGGCGGCGACACAGGATCTCGCGCGCTTCTGGGGCGCAGGCTACAAGGACATGGCCAAGGATATGCGCGGGCGCTATCCCAAGCATGACTGGCCGGACGACCCGGCAAATGCCCGCGCGCATGAGGGGCGCACCAAGAAGCGCCTCTAGAGACAAAAGGACGGTTACGGATGAACTTGCCCCGCTTGCTGAAGGCCATCACCGGCGCTGCGCTGATCGGGCTTGCTGCCTGCACCACGACGCCGGCAGAGCCGCCCCGGCCGGCGCCGTTTGCGGAGACGGAGGTGGCCGGCGTGCGCTGGGGCGCGGTGGTGATGACGCTGGACGGGCGGGAGGTGTTTTCGCTGAATGCCGATGAGCGCTTCATTCCGGCCTCCAACACCAAGGTGTTCACCACGGCGGCAGCGTTTCAGTATCTGGCGGGGCTTGATGTGGCCGATCCGGCGGCGGGCACATCGCTGTGGCTGGCGCCGCGCGGAGAAGGGGCGGCGCCCGATCTTGTGCTGATGGGAGCGGGCGACCCCATGCTGGCTGACCGGCCAGACTGCCTGGACAATTGCCTGCATCAATTGGCGGACGCTGTGGCCGCTGCCGGGATCACGCGCGTGGGCGACATTATTGGCGATGATACGCTGCTGCCCGCCGAGCCCTGGGGGCAGGGGTGGAGCTGGAACAATTTCGTCTGGTATTATGCCGCGCCGGTATCGGCTCTTTCGGTCAACGAGAATGCGCTGAGCCTGATTGTGGCGCCAGGGGCGGCCCCGGGCGATCCGGCAGAGGCGGACTGGGCGGCGGGCGATGACCTGCTGACGGTTGACAACCAGCTGATCACCGGCCTGCCGGGAACCGAGCAGACCCTGCGGATGGGGCGCGTGCCGGGCCTTGAGATATTGCGGCTGACCGGATCGATCCCGGCCGGCACCGCCCCGCGCGCCTATGCCGTGGGAATGCGCGACCCGGCGGAGACGGCAGCCTTTCGCCTCTTCCGCCTGCTGACGGAACGCGGCGTGGCTGTGGAAGGCAAGATGCGGGCACGTCATGAGCCCGCCGAAGGGGAGGCCGGGCAGAGCGCGCCGGTGCTGATTGCGCAGCTGACGCCGCCGCCGCTGATGGACAGTCTGCGGCGTATTCTTGTGAACAGCCAGAACCTGCATGCGGAGCTGTTGCTGCGCCGCATTGCGCTGGCAAGGGGGGAGCTTTCCCCCGAAGGCGGGCCGGAGGTGCTGGCCGCGCTGGTGGCTGAGGCGGGGCTGACGCCGGTGGAGGCGGAGTTGTTCGATGGCTCGGGCCTTTCCAGCTATAACCGCGTGACCCCGCGCGGCATGGCGCAATTTCTCCAATGGGCAGCCCGGCAGACCTGGGGCGATGAATGGCGCGGATTGTTGCCCGTGGGCGGGGAGAGCGGCACGCTGGCGCGCCGGTTCCAGGGCACGCCGCTGGAGGGGAAAGTTTACGCCAAAACAGGCTCTCTGCACGGCGTCAACGCGCTCTCAGGCTTCATGACCGCGCGCAGCGGGCAGACGCTGATCTTTGCCGTTTATGCCAATGACCGCCCGGCCGATGCGCCCTCCATCATCGGAGAGATGGACGCAAACCTCGTGCGCATTGCGCAGGAGAATTAGGCAGCCAGCCGGGCGAGCCAGATCGTGGCGCCGCCGCAATCGGGATCGTCCACAACCCGGCCGATCAGGGCCAGCCGGTTTGCGGCGAGCAATGCCTCATACTCTGCCAGATCCAGGCTGGCATGATAGAGGGGCTTTCCGCGCCAGCGGCCCAGGGTTTCGCCGCGCTGGGTTCCGCTGGTGAACATCAGGGGCGCGCCCGGCCGCAGATGCCGCGCGAAGACCGGAAACATGTCTGCCTGATCGTCCGGGGAAAGATGAAAGAGGCTGTGCCAGGCGAGGACGCCGCCAAAGACGCGCCCCAGATTGAGCCCGCGCATATCGGCCACCTGCCATTCCTGATCCGCAAACCGCTGCCGGCAGAGGGCAATGAGGGAGGCGGCGCCGTCGATGCCGGTTACGCGATGCCCGGCAGCGAGAAGGTCGGGCACAATCGGCTGGCCCGCGCCGCATCCCAGATCCAGTAACTGCGAAGCAGGCTCTGCTGCACCGGTAAACCGCGCGATCCAGCGCTGTTCCCCGGCGGGGCGCTGATACTGGCGGTCTTCATCCCAGCCGGAGGCGTTCTGATCATAGAGCGCGATGACGGAGGATGACGGCGTCTGCAAGGGGGCGTGGGGCCGGTCAGTTCGGGCGGCGGGTGGTCTCGTCGCCCCAGTCCATGCCCATGGATTTCTTCATCCAGCCGGAGAAGGTGGCGGGTTTCTTCAGGGCGTTGGCCTCCAGCGAGCCATAGGAGACGAGCGCGCCATCCTTGCCTTCCAGGCGCACGCCGCGAATGCGCTCGCCGACATGGCTGAAATCGTAGGATTGGGCCGGATCGAGGATCAGCATCACCTGCTCGCCGCCCTTGCCTTCAAGATCGCGCCCGAAGACGAGGCCATAGACCTTTTCCCGGCCCCAGAGGCCATGGCTGGCCGCCTGGCGCTTGCCATCAAGCAGCACTTCATCCCAGAGCAGGTTGCGCCGCCATTGCAGCACATGCATCCGGTCACCCGAGACGATCTTGATATCGACTTCGTGCAGCGCAACGCGAACGAGTTCAGCATGCATGGGGCGGCTCCTCAGCTTCTTATCGTTTTTCAATATATGAATGGGACGGGGGCGTCAACACCGGGATTTGGTTTCCGGCCCCGCCGGTCGCCGCTCGCCGCGTGCTTGACCGCCGCCAGCCGCAAGGGCACCGATGAAGGATGAAAAGGTTGCTCAAGATTGCCGCCGCAGCCCTTGCTGTTCTCATCCTTTGGGCAGCACTCGTGGTGCTGGGCGCGCGCGAAGGCTGGTTGCGGCCGATGCCGGCGGCCAAAGGCGACACGGCGGCCTTCCTGAAATGGGCCGAGGCCCAATATACGTCGCAATCGCAGGGCAATATTGCGATCATATTGCTCGAGAACGGCCACCCGGCGCAAACTTACTTCGCGTCTCATGGGCGGCCCGTCGAGGGCGGCTCGCTCTTTCAGATCGCTTCCATAAGCAAGTGGGTTACCGCCTGGGGCGTAATGGCGCTCGCCGAGCAGGGCCGGGTCGATCTTGATGCGCCCGTGTCGCAATATCTTACACGCTGGCAGCTTCCGCCGGGGCCGTTCAACAATGAGGAGGTTACCGTACGCAGACTGCTCAGCCACACGGCCGGTCTCACCGATGGCCTGGGATTCCTCGGTTTTGAAGAGGGGCAGGTCCTCCCCACACTCGAAGAGGAATTGACGCAACCGCGAGACGTGATGCCGGGAGCGAATGGGATCGTGCAGGTCGGCGCTGAGCCGGGGTCTGCCTGGCGCTATTCCGGCGGGGGCTATCTGATCCTGCAATTGCTCATTGAGGACGTGACGCAGGAACCGTTCAACGACTATATGCAGCGCGCGGTGCTTCAGCCGCTCGGGATGACCGGCTCCACATTTGTTGAGCCAGACCCGGGCCGCCTGGTTGATTTCTATTCAGCGGACGGATCACTGGCGGCGCACTACCGGTTCACTGCGACGGGGGCTGCGTCCCTCTACACGTCCGCTGCGGATCTGACGCGCTTCCTTCAGGCTCAGGCCAAGGGCCCGGAGGGGGCTCCGCCCGGGCGCGGTGTGCTCAGCCGCGCCACGCTTGAAGAGATGCATGCGCCAGAGGCGTTTCTGTATGGCCTGCCCGTCTGGGGGCTTGGGCCAACCCTCTACGCGCCCAATGGCGCTGGGGGGTATGTGATCGGCCATGATGGGGGCAACTACCCCGCAATCAACACCACCGCGCGGATTGATCCAGCGACAGGCAACGGCATCGTCGTACTCCAAACCGGCAGCGCCACACTGGCCCGGAAAATCGGCGGGGAATGGCTGTATTGGCAAACGGGCAAGGCCGGGCTCGACACACTGATTGTTCTGGAGGCCCGCAATATCCTGATCGTGGTCGCATCGGGCGCAATCCTGATCCTGATCGGGGCGATTGTGATCGCGCGGACCGGGCGGAGGCGCCGGCCCCACCCTGCCAGCGCCGGCTGAGTAGATCGGGTGACGGAAAGACGCCTCCTTCTGCGCCCTGTTTTCCGGTCAGCATACCGATACTGAACGAAGGATGCCGCCGCGTCAGAAGGGGCAGGGCGCCTCAAACTCCAGGCATTCATCCGTTGCCGGATGGATGAAAGAGAGCCGCGCGGCGTGCAGCGCCAGGCGCGGGCGGGCGGCGAGGGCATCGCCGGCCGCGTAGAACTCATCGCCCAGGATCGGGTGGCCGATGGCGGCGAGGTGGGCGCGGAGCTGATGGGAGCGCCCGGTGAGCGGGGTGAGCTTCAGGCGCGCATGGCCGTTCTTGACACTGAGGGTTTCATACAGCGTCCGGCTCGGCTTGCCGATGTCGTGATCGATCTTCTGCAAGGGCCGGTTCGGCCAGTCGGTGATCAGGGGAAGGTCAATTTCGCCGCGGGTGGGCGAGGGCGCGCCCCAGACGTCGGCGAGGTAGGACTTCTCCACCTCGCTGCGCTCGAAGAGGCCGGAGAGCGCCCGCTGCATGTCCTTGCCGCGCGCCATCAGCAGGAGGCCGCTGGTGGCCATGTCCAGCCGGTGGACGGTGAGGGCATCTGGAAACTCTGACTGCACGCGGGCGATGGCGCAGTCGGCCTTTTCCTCCCCCCGTCCAGGCACGGAGAGGAGGCCGGAGGGTTTGTCGATCAGGATCAGGTGATCGTCGCAATATATATAGGAAACCGGCGCGGGCGCCGGGGCGTAGGCGTTCATACCGCAAGGCCTGGCAGGGCGAGGCGGAAGACGGTGCCTTCCGGGCCGGTTGAGGCGAGCGTGAGATTGCCGCCCAGGGCCTGCGCCAGTTCATGGGCGATCACCAGGCCAAGCCCCGTGCCGCCCACCCGGCCAGAGCCGGAGAAGGGGCGGAAAAGATTTTCCTGCGTCTTTTCCGGAACACCGGGGCCATTGTCAGCAAACATCAGCGCGCCGCCTTCTATCCGTATCCGGATTTCCGGGTCGGGCGTGTTTACCTGCCGCATTGCCTCGGCAGCGTTGCGGATGAGGTTTGCGGCGATGCGGTGAAGATGGTCGGCGTCGGAACGGATGACGAGGGTTTCGGGCACATCGATCCGCGTCTTTACGCCGTTCTCCACCAGCGCTTCTTCGGCGGCGCCCTGCAAAACGCTCAGCAGGCGCACGGTCTGCATCACCGGCGCGCGCGGGGCGGCCTTGCCATAGTCTAGCGTGGCGGTGGCCAGTTCAATGGCGCGTTCGAGGGCGCGTTTGAGGCGCGGGGCGGCGCGCTGCACGCGGGGGTCTTCAGAGGCGGCAAGGCCATCGGAGACGAGCTGGGCGGAGGCGAGGGAATTGCGCAGATCATGGTTGATCTTGGCCACGGCGCTGCCAAGCTCGGCCAGGTGGGCGCGCTGGCGGAAGGAGTCGGCGACGACTTCCTCCATGCCGGCAAGGGCGTTCTGCGCGCGGCCGATCTCGTCGCGGCGCTTGGTGGGGGAAAGGCGCCGGGTCCAGCTGCCGGGATCGCGGCTGAACTGTTCCACGCTGACGGTCACCCGCCGCACCGGGCCGACCACGAGGGCATTCAGCACCAGGTAGATCACCACGGCTGCGACCAGCGCAATGATCAGTGAGAAGCCGGCGACCCGCCAGGCAAGCTCCACCATCGTTTTCTTGAGTGGCGCCTGGGGCACCACAACCTCGATCACCCGCCCGCTTTCGGAGCCTTCCGCCAGGATGACCAGCATTTCGCCTTCGGGCGCGAAATATTCCACCAGCGCCGCCGCGCTGCGGCCCATCATGCCGCCCGCGCGCAGGTCCACGATACGGGTGGGGGCTTCTTCGATTTCCATGGCCGGGGCGAGCAGCTGGAAGCGCATGTCGTCTTCCACCTCCGTGACGGCGAGCACTTCAGCCTTCTCCAGCAGGCTGCTGGAGAGCTCTTCGGAAACCTCGCGCATTGGCGCGGCCTCAAGGGCGAGGGCGGCGATCCGGGCGGCCTGGGCGCGCTCGGTCAGCCATTGCGTGCGCACATTGCCGGCCGTGGGAACGAACACCAGCGCTTCGGTCAGCAGGATGGCGCCCAGGGTCAACGCGAACAGGCGCGCGGCAAGGCTCTCCGTCAGGCGCCGCACGCGGCGCTGCGGGGCTTGGTCCGGGGGCAGGTCAGGCTCGCTCACGGCCGGAGACTTAGGCCAAAAGCGCCGTGAGGGAAACGGGGGCTATTTCGCGGCCCCGGCGGCGGGCGCGTCGATCCGCATCCAGTCATGCGGGGACAGGCCATAGATCATGTCCATCACTTCCAGCTCGATGCCGACCGGGCGGCGGGAATTGGAGTTCCAGAGCACCACCACCCCGGAATCGAGTTCCGGGTCAAACAGCATCAGCGAGCGATACCCCTCCACCGCGCCGCGATGGCCCACCACGCGGGCGCCGGTGATGTCGTATTTGTAGGTCCGCCAGCCGAGCCCGTAACGGGCGTCCCGCATCCGGTTTTCATACTGGTTGCCCAGGCGGGACTGCTCGCGCGGGGTGTAGACGCGGGGCGTGTGCAGCGTGACCAGGGTTTCGGGCGTCAGCACATCGGGCGCCAGGCCCATCTGGGCGCGGGCAAACTGGGCCAGGTCGAGGATCGAGCCATTGACGCCGCCGGCGGCGGGCACGCGGTAATAGGGCTCCTTGACGGTCTGGCGGACCGGCTGGGGCGCGCCGCGCTTCATTTCATAGGGCTTGGCCCAGGAGGCAGAGCCGACAAGCCCGGCGCGGCCGGTGCTGGCGGTGGTCATCTGCAGCGGCTTGAACAGGGCCGCATCCACGGCAGCGCCATAGGACATGCCGGTGGCGGCTTCGACAATCTCGGTGACCGCATCAAAGGCGACATTCTGATAGGAGTGGCAATCGCGGATCGGGCACACGACCTTCAGGCCGGCGAGGCTGCGGCGGATATCGGCCGGGTTGCGGCCATCCTCCAGCATCGTGTCATAGGCGTTGGACACAACGCCCACCCGGTGGGCCAGGAGGTCTTCCAGAGTGGCCGCCTCTTCGCCCTTGCCGGGCAGGCGCAGGCTGGTCTTGAACGAGGCGAGGGTATCGTCCAGCGCAAAGCGGCCTTCATTGGCGAGTTTTGCCGTCAGGCTGCTGGCGACGCCTTTCGACAGCGAGGCCCAGCGGAACACGGTATTGCGCGTAACCGGGTCTTCACCATAGGCGGTGACGCCATAGCCGCGCGCGAAGGTGATCTCGCCCCGCTCGATCACCGCCACGGCCAGCCCGACCATGTCATTTTCCCGGGAGAGCCGGGTCAGCCTTTCGTCCAGGCGGTCAAAATTTACAGGCTGGGGCGCGACCAGAACGGAGGCCTGAACCGGGGGCTGCTGAGGGGCCTGCGCCTGAGCGATACCTGCCACACAGCCCATCAATCCCAGCAGAAACGCGCCAAACCGGATCATCGATACCCCTCTGCCTTCAGATGCTGCGTTACAGATAACACCGTGTGTGGCAGGAAAGTGTAAACCGGGCTCAGGCAGTAGAGCTGCAATCTGTCAGCCGGGGAGGGGTAAATCCCGCAGGCCCCGCTTGACCTTCCCCCGCGCGGCCTGTATTGGCCGCGGTTTCCAGAATTCAAGCCGTCAGGGCAGACCGATGAAACGCACATTCCAGCCGAGCAACCTTCGCCGCAAGCGCACGCATGGTTTCCGCGAGCGTATGGCCACGAAGAACGGCCGTAAGGTTCTGGCGCGCCGCCGCGCCAAGGGCCGCAAGACGCTGACGGCCTGACGGAGCTTGCCTGCGCCGGTTTTTCCGGCGTTGCGGTAATGTCGCCCGATCTCTCCCCTATGCCAGAACTGCGCCGGCTTCGCCGACGCCGCGAGTTCACCTATGTCCGCGACGGGGTGACCGAGCGGCGCAAGACGGTGGTGGTTCAGGCGCGCGCCCGGCCCGGTGATGAAACCGGCGATCATGTCGGGGAGGGCTACACGGCGACGAAAAAGGTTGGTGGCGCTGTCGAACGCAACCGGGCCAAGCGCCGCCTGCGCGAAGCTGCCCGCCGCCTCCTGGCCCAGCATGGCCGCCCCGGATGGGATTATGTCTTCATCGCCCGGGAAGCGACACTTGATACCGGCTGGGCACGTTTGCTTGACGATATGGAAAGCGCGCTGATAAGCCTCGCGCGCACCTGATCCCCGAAACGCCACCGCGCCTGCCGGACCGGCACGCTCTCAGCCCCCGCGGACACCCGATATGGAACCTCAAGAACAACGCAACTTCCTGATCGCCATGGCGGCGATGATCGCGTTCGTTTTCCTGTACCAGTATTTTGTCATGGAACCGGCCCAGAAGCGGTATCAGGCCGAGCAGGCGGCGCTCGCTGCTGCCACGCAGGTGCCTGGCGCCGATACCGGGGTTGCCGAGGTTCTGGGGCCCAGGCCGCTGGAAGCGGCCCTTTCCGAAGGGGAGCGGGTGGCGTTCAATGCTGAGGCCGTGGACGGCTCGATCCGTCTGGCCGGCGCGCGCATCGACGATCTCAGCCTGAAACAGTTCTACACCACGGTCGACCGTGTGGAGGAAATCCGCCTCCTGCGCCCGGAAGCCACCGAAGGGGGCTATTTCGCCACCTATTACTGGGCGGACGGCAATACGCTGGTGGCCGGGCGCAACTCTGCCTGGACGCAGGTGGGCGGCGATACGCTGACCACCGCTTCGCCGATCACCCTGCGCCTTGAAGCCGACGGCATGACCATCGACCGGGAAATCTCGATCGATGCCAATTACATGTTCACCTTCCGCGACACGCTGACAAATACGTCCGGCGCGGCGCGCAATGTCCGCGCCATTGGCTCGCTGGAGCGCCATGGCGACTGGAAACGCTTCCTCGAGATCACAGACCCGGCCTCGGCCACCAGTGGCGGCCCGGCGCATCTTGGCCTGATGGGCGTGGTGGAGGGCGATCTGCGCCTGCAGAAATACAAACCGCTTTTTGAATCCAAGAAAATCAGCGGCGAATCGAGAGACGGCACCTTCTTCTCTGACGAAGGCGGCTGGTGGGGCCTGACCGACATGTACTGGATGGGCGCGCTGGTGCCCGAACAGGTTCGTCCGTTCACGGCCAGCGTCAACCGGACAAGCCTGTCGCGCGGTGGCCCGCTGGAAGTGCGCACCGAGGCAGAACCGGTGCAGATTGCGCCGGGCGCCAGCGTCACGGTCGAGAACCGCCTCTTTGCCGGCGCCAAGCAGTTCGAAGTGCTCGAAGGCTATGAGAAATCCGGCCTGCCGCGCTTTGTCGATGCCATCGACTGGGGCTGGGCCTACTTCCTGACCAAGCCGTTCTTCTATGTGCTGCACTGGCTGAACGGCCATCTCGGCTCGTTCGGCTGGTCGATCCTGGCCTTTACCGTGCTTGTGAAGCTGCCGCTGGTGCCGCTCTACAATGCCAGCTTCAAATCCATGGCCAAGCTGAAGAAGCTGCAGGAGCCGATGAAGCAGCTAAATGAGCGCTTTGCCGCCGATCCGCAGCGCAAGCAGCAGGAGCTGATGAAGCTCTACAAGGAGGAGGGGGCCAACCCCATCGGCGGCTGCCTGCCCATCCTCTTCACCATCCCGATCTTCTACGCGCTCTACAAGACGCTGTATGTCTCGCTGGAAATGCGCCATGCGCCCTTCTGGTTCCTGAAGGATCTCTCCGCGCCCGATCCGACGGCCATCGGCAACCTGTTTGGCCTGATCCCGTTCTGGTCCGGCGCAGACGTCAAGAGCATCCCGGTCATCGGCATTATCATCGGCATCGGTATCCTGCCGATCCTCTATGGCGCGACCATGGCGGCGCTGCAGTCGCTGTCCCCGCCGCCGCCGGACAAGATGCAGGCGCGCATCATCATGGCCATGCCGATCGTGTTCATGTTCGTCTTCGGCGGCTTTGCGGCTGGCCTCGTGATGTACTGGGTGTGGTCAAACGTGCTGACCTTCATCCAGCAATACATCATCATGCGGATGAATGGGGTGGAGACCGAGCTCGGCAAGTTTGTTGCCACGCGGCTTGGCCTCAAGAAGGCGCAGGCGGAATAGATCTTGGACGCGGCCCCGGAATTCTCAGAGGAAGCGCTGGAGGCGGGCCGTCTGCTGTTTGCGGGTAAGGCGGAGTTTGTGCTGGGCGTGGCGAGCCTGTCGGGGCTGCCGCCGGCTGACCGGGCCGAAGTGTGCTTTGCCGGGCGCTCGAATGTCGGCAAGTCCAGCCTGATCAACGCCCTCACCGGCCGGGCCAAGCTTGCCCGCTCCTCGGCGGAACCGGGCCGCACGCGCGAACTCAACTATTTCGCCATCGGGGATGAAGGGAAACTGTTTCTCGTCGACCTGCCGGGCTTTGGCTATGCCAAGGTCTCCAAGACGCAGACGGCCGCCTGGACCAAGCTGATCAAATCCTATCTGCGCGGCCGGCCCAGCCTGCGCCGGGTGTTCCTGCTGGTCGATGCCCGGCGCGGCGGCCTGATGGATACGGACGAAGAAGTGATGAACCTGATGGACGGCGCCGCCGTCACCTATCAGGTCGTGCTCACCAAGGTCGACAAGGTGCCGAAGGCGGAGGTCGAGAAGACCGTCGCGAAGATCACCGACAAGCTGAAGAAACGCGGCGCGGCCCATCCCGTCGTGCGCATGACTTCGGCAGAAAAGGGCTTTGGCATTCCCGAACTCCGGGCAGAGATTGCAGGCCTCGCCGCGCTCGGCTAGCGAATTTGCCGGCCCCTCAGTGGCAAGGCATCTCACATGACCATCGACATCCGCCCTGACGATCTCACCAGCGCCGAGATGGCCGATCTGATCGCCATCCATGCGCAGACGATGCTGGCGTCCTCACCGCCGGAAAGCTGTCACTTCCTGCCGATTGACGGCCTGCGCCAGCCTTCCGTGAGTGTCTGGTCGATGTGGGAAGACGGCGCGCTGATCGGCTGCGGCGCCCTCAAGGATCTCGGCAACGGGGGCGGCGAGATCAAGTCGATGCATACGCGCGCGCATCTGCGCGGCAGGGGGCTTGGCCGGATGATGCTGGAACATATCCTCGGCGCCGCCAGGGCACGCGGCTATGCCGGGCTCTGGCTCGAAACCGGTTCGATGGACGCCTTTATCCCGGCCCGCCGCCTCTATGAAAGCTATGGCTTCTCTTACTGCGGACCATTCGGCGATTATGCTGAAGACCCGAACAGTGTCTTCATGCATTTGCAAATATAACAGGCGTTTTTCACCTTTCCGGACTGTAATATTCAACCACACTTGACGCCGGATTCAGGATCGTTCTTAAGGGGGTTCCACGCGCAAAGGGGAGTTTGCATGCTGGCCGTTCCGCTTATCCTGATCGCCGTTCTTGTTGGCGTTCTGTTCTATCGCCGCACTCAGAAAGCCGGGCGTGAGCTTGAGCTGCGCCGCCTCCAGAGCGAGCTGGCGGCGCTGGCGCGTGTGCGGCAGGGAGCCGAAGACGGCGAGCTGGTGCCCATCTCTATCGAGACGCGCCGCAGGGTTGGCCGCCGCTAGCGCGCAATCGATCGCCGGGGGGGCGGGGCATGGCAATCATCATTATCCCGTTCGGGATCATCTTCCTGCTCGTCGGCTTTTTCAGCTACAAGGCCGATCAGAAAGCGGCCCGCGAGATAGCGCACCGGCAGATACAAGGCCGCCTTGCCGAAATCGAGCGGCAGAAGGCTTCGGAAGCGGCGGGCGAAGGCGTAGAGCCCGCCTCCCGGACACGCCGTATCAGGTCTCGCCGCTGAGCCTCCTGGAAAATTGCTCTGACAAACCCGTTTCGCGTTGTTCAAAACCGCGATAAGGGGCAGCCATGACGACCCATTCCGACGCCCAGTTCACCGCGCGCACCCTCTCCGAGGCTCTGCCCTATATCCAGCGCTATGCCGGCCAGACCATCGTGGTGAAATACGGTGGCCATGCCATGGGCGATGCCAGCCTTGCGCTGTCCTTCGCGCGCGATGTGGTGCTGCTCAAGGCCCTGGGGCTCAACCCGGTGATCGTGCATGGCGGTGGCCCCCAGATCGGCAAGCTGCTCGACAAGCTCGGCATTGTGTCCGAGTTCAAGGATGGCCTGCGGGTCACCGATGAGGCGACCATGGAAGTCGTCGAGATGGTGCTTTCCGGCCCGATCAACAAATCCATCGTCCGGGCCATCAACCAGGCAGGCGGCAAGGCGGTTGGCCTCTCCGGCGCGGACGGAAACCTGCTGCGGGCGGAAAAGGCCACGCGCACCACACGCGATCCCGACAGCCATATCGAACAGATCGTCGATCTGGGATTTGTCGGCGAGCCGAGCGAGGTTGATACCAGCGTGCTCAACGCGCTGCTGCAGGCCGATGCGGCGCTGATCCCGGTGGTGGCCCCGGTCGGCGTGGGCGCGGACGGCGCGCGCTACAATGTCAACGCAGATACAGCCGCCGGCGCGCTCGCCTCGGCCCTGAAAGCCAGCCGCCTCATTCTGATGACGGACGTTGCCGGCGTGCTCGACAAGCAGAAGCAGCTGATCCGCGAAATCCCTGCGGCAGAGGTCGCCGGGCTGATCAAGGACGGCACAGCTGTCGGCGGTATGATTCCGAAGCTTGAAACAGCGGCGCAATCCGTAAATCATGGTGTCGGGGCGGCGGTTATTCTGGATGGGCGTGCGCCGCATGCCCTGCTCATGGAGCTGTTCACCGAACATGGCGCTGGAACGCTGGTTTCTTAGAATTGTAGTTCTGGCGATTGCCTCGCTGGCCGTCCTGCTGTTGCCTGCCGATGCGCAGGAAGAGGAAGGCTGGAAGCTGTGCAATCGCACCAGCTATGTCATCGAGGCCGCTGTCGGCCATGAGGAAGCCAGCGGCATCACGGTTGAAGGCTGGACGAAGCTGCATCCGGGCGCCTGCCGCATTGCGCTGCCCGGCCCGCTGACGGCGGGGGTGCACTATCTTTACGGCCGCACGTCCTCTGCCCACCTTGGCGGCGGGCGGGAATGGGGCGGCCGCAAGGATCTCTGCGTGGACCCCACCGGCGCCTTCTCGCTGGAGAGCCCGCCGGACTGCGCCGCGATGGGACTTGAAACGCAGGGTTTCCGCCCGGTCGATATCACCCGGGACGGAAGCTGGACCAACCTCTTCACCGAGATCGAGAATTATTCTGAGGACACCGCCCGCAATGCCGGGCTGCAGCGCCTGCTGGATGAGGCGGGTGTCATTTCCGGCAATGTTGATGGTTTCATCGGCCAGCGCACGCGCGCGGCAATTGCCGACTTCCTGAAGCTGCGCGGCCTGCCGGCCAACCTCTCGGACGCTGATCTGATCGACTATCTTGAACAGGCCGCCGAGGAACGGGGCCGCAATGTCGGCTTCACGCTCTGTAACCGCACCAAGAACCGCATCTGGAGCGCCATTGCCCGGCGCAGCCCGGAAGGCTGGGAAAGCCGCGGCTGGTGGCGGATCGAGGCGGGCGGCTGCGCCCGTGTGATCGACCGCCCGCTGCGGGGCTCGGAACATTTCGTCTATGCCGAGATGGAAGACGGCGCCCAGCTGCGCACGCTGGCCAATGCGAACGAAGCCTTCTGCGTCGGCCGGGCGAAGTTCGCCATCTCCGGCCGCGAGGATTGCGAGGACGCCGCCTACCGCACCGCCCTGTTCACCCGCACGCCCGCGCCGGTCGAACGCAAGCTCGTCTATGAATTCTTCGCCCGCGACTTTACCGAGGTTGCCAGAAAATGAGCGGCGGGGGCGGGAAGAGCGATGCCGGCTTCGGCCATGTGCAGGACTGGGTGTTCGATCTCGACAACACCCTCTATCCGGCCGAGTGCGATCTTTTCGCCGAGATCGATACGCGGATGACCGATTTCGTCTCCCGCTACCTGCAGCTTGAGCGCACCGATGCCCGCAAGCTGCAGAAATCCTATTACGCCCAGTATGGCACCACGCTGTCGGGGCTGATGCAGGTGCACAAGCTCGATCCGGCAGAGTTCCTGCACTATGTCCATGAGATCGACCTCTCGCCGCTGCCGGACCTGCCGAACCTGCGCACCGCGCTGGCGTCGCTGCCGGGCCGGAAGTTCGTCTACACCAATGGCTCGCGCCGCCATGCCGAGCGCGTGACCGAGAAGATGGGGATCGCCCATCTCTTCCATGACAGCTTCGGCATCGAGGAAGCCGCCTACCGGCCCAAGCCTCACCTGGATGCCTATCAGACCTTTTGCCAAGCTCATCAGGTTCGCCCCGAAGGCGCAATCTTCTTCGAGGATCTCGCCCGCAATCTGAAACCGGCCAAGTCTCTGGGCTTCACCACCGTGCTCGTCCATTCGGAAAAGGACTGGAGCCATGAGCCGATCGAGGCACGTCCCGCCGGGGCAGGGGACGCTTTCGGGGATGACGGCCCCGGACACATCGATTATGTCACCGGCGACCTCGCCGGTTTCCTCGATACGGCGGTGTCGAGCCTGACTGCCAAAAAAATAAGCTGAAGAGAGATGCCATGACCGACGCCCTTGCCCGTGTAATCGATGCTGCCTGGGAAGGACGCGACAGCCTCTCCACGTCCACGACCGGCGAGGTGCGCGACGCGGTGGACGCCGCCATCAGCCTGCTCGATTCCGGGGAGGCGCGCGTTGCCACCAAGGAAGCCGACGGCAGCTGGACCGTGCATCAATGGCTGAAGAAGGCCGTGCTGCTGTCTTTCCGCCTCAACGCCAATGGCGTGATCAATGGCGTGCCCGGCGGCGGCGCCTGGTGGGACAAGGTGCCCTCCAAGTTTGAAGGCTGGGGCGCCAAGGAATTCCAGGACGCCGGTTTCCGCGCCGTGCCGCCCTCGGCTGTCCGCCGCGGCGCCTATGTGGCGAAGAATGCCGTGCTGATGCCGTCATATGTGAACATCGGCGCCTATGTCGGCGAAGGCACCATGATCGACACCTGGGCCTCGGTCGGCTCCTGCGCGCAGGTTGGCGCGAACTGCCATATCTCCGCCGGCACCGGCATAGGCGGCGTGCTTGAGCCGCTGCAGGCCAATCCCACCATCATCGAAGACAACTGCTTCATCGGCGCGCGTTCGGAAGTCGTCGAAGGCGTTGTCGTGGGCGAAGGCTCCGTCCTCGCCATGGGTGTGTTCATCACCCAGTCCACCAAGATCGTCTATCGCAGCACCGGCGAGATCATCTATGGCAAGGTGCCGCCATACTCCGTGGTCGTGCCCGGCACGCTGCCCGATCCCAAAGGCGGCCCCTCGCTCGCCTGCGCCGTCATCGTGAAGACGGTGGACGCACAGACCCGCTCCAAAACCGGCGTGAACGAACTCTTGCGGGATTGATGTCTGTCTGCGGATGAACCGGCGCGTTGAGAAGGAGGTGGAATGCCTTCCACCTCCTTCCGTTCCGGCTATTTCGTTGTGTAGCCGCCATTTACCAGTATCGTCTGCCCCGTCATCCACCAGCCATCGCTCACCAGAAAGCGGATGTAGGGAACAATATCCTCGATATGTGTGAGGCCCGTTGGTGTGAAGCCTGACAGGGCGGCAGCCGTCTTGTGATAGGCCTGTGCTTCGGGAGATTCCTGGCCATAAAAGAAGGGCGTATCCATCGGTCCTGGTCCAATCGCTGTCACCGAGATACCTCGTGCTCCAAACTCTTTTGCTGCCGCCCGCGTGTAATGCTCGACCGGTGCCTTGGTGCCCGCATAGCTTGAATAGAAAGGCGTGAACGCGCCGAGCAGAGACGTGACCAGTGTACATACCTTGCCATTGTCACTGACATGTTTGCCGCTTTCTTTCAGGAAGAAGAAGGCGCTCTTGTTATTGACGGCATCCATTTCGTCGAACTCGGCTTCGGTGATCTCTACAAACGGCTTCTTCAGCACTTTGCCGACCGTATTGATTGCGATGTCGATGCTGCCCATTGCGGCCTTGGCGTCCACGAACAGTTTTTCGATCGCGCCAGCCGTCGTCAGGTCAGCTTGCAGGATGGTTGCAGCTGCTCCGGCGGCGCGCACGGCGCCTGCCGTTTTCTCTGCATCGGCCAAAGCAGCCGCGCTGTTGTAGTGAATGCACACAGCTTTTGCGCCCTGGCGGGCAAAGTCGGTGGCCAGCAGACCCCCGAGATTCTTGGCGCCCCCGGCAATCAGCACGGTTTTTCCTGCAATCGTGTGGTTTGTCATGGGCGTCTCCTTCTCTCTTGACGGACCAAGATTTATAGGTCGAAATTGTTGGTATAAATCATCTATTTGCGACAACTCTTGTCGTCGATTTCGAACAATAGGGCGGAGCGGCCATGGATCGGCTACAGCACTACCGGGTCTTCATGCGTGTGGTCGAAGCGGGCAGCTTCACCAAGGCAGCCACGACCCTCAACATTCCGCGTTCCACTGTCTCCACTGTGATCGGGACACTTGAGTCACGCCTCGGCGTCCGCCTCCTCCATCGCACGACCCGCAAGGTCTCCCCCTCGCAGGACGGTCTGCTCTTTTATGATCGCTGCGCGCGGCTTCTTGCCGACAGTGAAGAACTCGAGACCATGTTCCGGGCCGATGGAGAGGGACCTGTCGGAAAGCTGTATGTCGAAATGCCCGGCCGCATCGGGCGGTTGATCGTTGCCCCGGTCCTGGCTGAATTTCTGGAGCGCTACCCTGGTATCAATGTGCAGCTTGGCATGACGGATCGTGCGGTAGATCTGATTGGCGAGAATGTTGATCTCGCCCTGCGCGTGGGAGCGCTTCCCGATTCCGGCCTTGTCGCGCGCAGCCTCGGTAATCTGCCGCTGATCAACGTGGCAAGCCCTGACTACCTTGCCCGCCACGGTACGCCCATTAAACCCGCGGACCTTCGACAGGGTCATGTGGCTGTCTGCTTTGCGTCGCCCACGACCGGTCGCCCGGAAGTCTGGGAGTGGGAGGAGGGGGGCGTCCTCCGTAGCCTGATGCTACCAGCGCGTGCCACCGTGAACGGCGCGGAAGCCTATATCGCCTGCTGCCTCGCAGGTCTCGGTCTGATCCAGATCCCCGCTTATGATGTTGGGGGTCATTTGGCTGCCGGTGAACTTGTAGAGGTCATGCCTCAATACAGGTGCCCTCCGATGCCGCTCAATCTTGTTTTTCCGCACAGGCGTCTTTTGTCGCGCCGGGTTCAGATTTTTGCTGGTTGGCTTGAAGATGTGCTGGCGTCCAGCCTGTCAATACGTTGAGCAAGTCAGCGCAGTCTCATGGCCACATCCGCGCAGGCGGCAATCAACCTTGCCACATCCTGATCGCGGGAGAGGCGATGGTCGCCGTCCTTGATCAGGGTAAGGACGACATCGGAAGAGGTCAGCCGCTCGCTGATCTCCAGAGCGTGTGGCCAGGGCACATCGGGATCTTCCACCCCCTGCAGGATACGCACCGGGCCCTCAAACACAATCGGCGCGTCCAGGATCTGCCAGCCCCGGCCATCCTCGATCAGCGCCCTCGTGATCGGGTCGGGCGTGCCATAGTCTGATGGGCGAAGGGTGACGCCCTGCGTCATGATCTCTTCCTGCTGGGCAGGCGAGAGGCCCGCCCACATCAACTTTTCGGTGAAATCCGGCGCGGGCGCGATCAGCACCAGGCCCTTCACGCGCTGGGGCCGGGCAAGCGCGGCCAGCAGCGCCATCCAGCCGCCCATGCTGGAACCCACCAGGATCAGCGGGCCTTCCGACAGCGTGTCGATGGCGGCCAGCGTATCCTCGCGCCAGGCCGAAATTGTTCCGTCTTCGAAACAGCCATCTGATTCGCCATGACCGGAATAGTCAAACAAAACAGCGCCATTTCCGGTCTCCCAGGCCCAGCGGCTGACGGCCTGCGCCTTGCCGCCCGCCATGTCCGATCTGTAGCCGGACAGCCAGATGAAGGTTGGCCGCCCGTTTACAGGCGGGATTTTGTTGAAAGCCAGCCGGCGGCCCTCGGGTGAGGTGAAATATTCCGTTGTCATGGCTGCTGCCTTCCGTCATCTCTCACGCCTGTCAAGCGAGTAGTCAGGGCCGCGTTTTGGGCGAACTTCCGGATTTGAAGAACAAGGTGATCCTCCAGGTTGCGCCGGAGCTTTCGGCGGGCGGTGTGGAGCGTACCGTACTGGAGGTGACCGAGGCCATCGTCGCGGCAGGCGGGCGCGCCCTGCTTGCGAGCCGAGGTGGAAGGCTGGAAGCCGAGTTCGAACGTCTGGGCGGCGAACTCTTCCGTATGGATGCAAAAAGCCGCAACCCGCTGACCATCCGGATCAATGAAGGCAAGCTGCGTCAGATCATCCGTGAAGAGAAGGTGGACCTCGTCCACGCCCGCTCGCGTGCTCCGGCCTGGAGTGCCTATGCCGCGGCAAAGGCGGAAGGCGTGCCCTTCGTCACCACCTATCACGGCGCCTATTCGGGAACCTCCGGGCTGAAGCGCGCCTACAATTCCGTGATGGCCAAGGGCGATATCGTCATCGCCAACTCCAACTGGATTGCCGGTCACATCCGCCAGGTTCACCAAACGCCGGCGGACAGGATTGTCACCATCCCGCGCGGGGTGGACCTGGCCGAGTTTGACCCCAAGGCCGTGGCGCCCGCCCGCGTGGATGCGATCCGCCAGAGCTGGGGTCTGCTCGGCGACAAGCGCCTGACGCTGTTCCTCCCCGGCCGCCTCACCGAATGGAAGGGGCAGGGCCTCGCCATTGACGCCTTCGCCGCCCTCGCGCCGGACGAACGCGCCGGCATGGTGCTGGTCCTCGCCGGAGACCCGCAGGGGCGCGACCGCTATGTCGAGGCGCTGCAGAACAAGATTGCGGGGTTCGACCTTGAACGCTCGGTACTCATTGTTCCGCATATCAGCGACATGGCCGCCGCTTACCTGGCCTCTGACATCGTGCTTGCCCCATCGACCCGTCCGGAAGCCTTTGGCCGGGTGGCGGCAGAGGCTGCGGCGATGGAGCGTCCCGTGATCGTTTCCGATCATGGCGGCGGGCGGGAAACCGTCATTGAATACGAGACCGGCGCGCGGGTGACCCCGGGGGACGCGAGCGCGCTTTCGGGCGCGCTGCGGGCTATGATCGGGCTTGGCCCCACGGTGCGCGCCTCCATGGGCGCGGCGGGCCGGGCGCATGTCCTGCGCCATTTCTCCAAGAGGGGGCTTCAGACGGCGACACTCACCGTCTATAAGCGCCTGTTGGAGAAGGGGAATTGATCACTTGTCGAGTGCGCGCGGAAGCGGCGCCAGCCCGGTAAATCCCGGCGCGAAGGCGAAGGAAGTGCTGGTCATCAAGCTCAGCGCGCTGGGAGACTTTGTCCTGGCGCTGGGCGCGATGCGCGCTGTGCGCGAGTTTCACCCATCTGCCCGCATCACGCTGCTGACCACCCCGCCTTACGAGGAATTCGCCAAGACCTGCCCGTATTTCGACGTGGTGGAGACCGATGGCCGCCCGGAAGGGCTGAAAGCCACCAACGCGCTGCTGAGCCGCCTGCGCAAGGCGAAATACGACATCATCTATGATTTCCAGACCAGCGGGCGCACAAGGAATTATTATTCGGTGCTTTCCCGCGCCGGGAAGGCGCCGCTGTGGTCAGGCCATCATGAGAAGGCTGCCTTCTTCCACGATAATCCGGCCCGCGCAGGTATGCATTCGATTGACCGGCTGGCCGAACAGCTCGAGGTCGCCGGCGTGGCCCCTCAGGGCCGCTGGCTGGGCAAGAGCGCGCCCTTTCCGGATCTCGGCTGGGTGCGCCCCAAGCTGGGCGACACGCCCCGGCTGAGCCCGGCCTATTTCGGCATCCAGAAGCCCTACATGCTGCTGATCCCTGGCGCGTCGGAACACCGGGAGGCCAAGCGCTGGCCGATCGAGCATTATGCCGAGCTGGCCCGGCGCATCGCCGATCTCGGCATCACGCCCGTTGTCATCGGCGGCAAGGCCGAAAGCGCCATCGCCCAGGAACTGGTGAAGCGCGAGCCGCGGGTCAAGAACCTCGTGACGCGGACAGACCTCTTCCAGATTGTCGCGCTGGCGGAAACGGCGGTCTTCGTCGTCGGCAATGATACCGGGCCGATGCATATGGCGACCCTGGCGGGCGCCCCCGGCATCGCCCTCTTCGCGCTGACTGAAAGCAACCCGGACCATTCGGCCCCGCGCGGCCCCAAGACCGTCATCGTCAACTCCGCCCCGACGCTGAAAGAGCTGTCGGTGGATGATGTCTGGCAGTCCGTCCGCGCGCTGGGGATCGCGCCGGCATAGGGGCGCAGCTATTCAGCTCCGCAGAACCAGCATTCCTCGATCTGGCCCATGGCGCCGGTCATCGATCCGATGGGCGCGCCGGCGGGGGCAGGGGGCGCCGGGCGCAGCAGCGCGGCGGGCAGGTCATCCCCGGCCAGATGCTTGCCGATCATGTCTGCCAGTGCCCGCGAGGTGTCCGGATTTGTCCGGATTTGTCCTCTTTTGGGCGCGGAAAGCCGCGTCTGCAGCCCGGCCAGGTAGCTGTCTGTCACGGCCTTGACGCCCGGCGAGGCCGTTTCACTGCGCGAAAGGCCAATCAGCTCGGCCACAAAGCGGGTCTGCACAATGCCGCTGAGCGCGGTGAGCCGGGGGCTTTTTTCTTCAGTGAAAACAGATGCTTCCAGCCGCTCGATCACCTGCCTCAGGGTCAGCGCGCCCGGATCACGCGCCTCATACGCCATCAGCCGGTTGGCGCGGGCCGGATCCAGCACCGCAGAGAGCGTCACTCCTGCTGCAATTTCTGCAGACGCGGCCAGATCGAATACCGGCCCCGTGCGGTTCGGGAACAGCTCCTCGATGGTGCCGCCGCCAGCATAGCCGACATCGCCGGGCGTCAGGTAGTTCAGCACGCTGTCGGGCAGGTCCAGCGCGGAAGGTTTCAGTGTGTTTACAAGGGCTTCCAGCGCCCGGCGCTGCTCAGCGGCCGCCACCGGCCGGGCCGGTGTCTCGCCTTCACCCTTCACATGATACCGGAAGTCGAGGCCCCCAATGCTCTTGGCGGCGGCCTCCACCTGATAGCGGTGGTAAAGATAGATCGGCACGATCACGGCATTCAGCTCAGACAGCGGCCGCCCATCGGAGAGGGCTTCGGGGCCGAAATTCGCCAGAGCAATCTGGCGGACAGCCATCACCTCGTCGAGCATCCCGATAGGGTCTGCGCCATTGTCCCACACGGCGCCGAAGGGGTGGCCAGTGTCCTTGCTGCGGGCATGATTGTCCGACACGAAGCGCAGGCCGCTGCCATAGGCCTGATCGACCATCTGGTTCAGCGCAGGCAGGTCGTCTCCGCCCTCGGGGAACTGGGCGTAGAGCCATTTCACCGTGAAGATGTCCCAGGCGCCAAGGCCCGTTGCATAGGCGTTGCTGAAGTCCAGCCGGCCGCCGGCCGCCGGGCGCACCCAGGGCGCCGGATAATCCATCACCGAGGCGCGGTCATTCGTGCTGGCGGCAAAGTTGTGCGCAAAGCCAAGGGTGTGGCCCACCTCATGGGCGGAGAGCTGGCGGATCCGGGCGAGCGACACCTCCACCGGATCATCGGCCACGCCGGTGCCGGTTTTTGCTGCGCCCGCCAGCCCCTCAAGGATCATCCGGTCCTGCCGGACACGCTGGGAACCCAGGATGACGTTGGCTTTGAGGATCTCGCCGGTGCGCGGGTCCATCACGCTGCCGCCATAGGACCAGCCGCGCGTCTGGCGGTGCACCCAGTTGATGACATTGTAGCGTACATCCAGCGGGTGGGCGCCTTCGGGGAGAACCTCCACGCGGTAAGCGTTCTCGAAGCCGGCCGCCTCAAACCCCTGCGCCCACCAGCTGGCGCCCTCGATCAGGGCGTTGCGGATCTCTTCCGGCGCGCCATTGTCGACATAGAACACAATCGGTTCCTTCACCGGGCCGGAGGCGGCGGCCGGGTCTACCCGTTCCAGCCGCATGCGGGGGGAAAAGCGGGAGACGAGCGGCGCGCCGAGCGGGGCGGAGAAATCATGAAAGCCCATGCCGATGCTGGCTGTGCGCTGGTCGAAGGCGCGCGGGGTATAGCCCTCATCGGGCAGGCGCACGAAGGAATGGTGGAGCACCAGCGTTACCGCGCGCGCATCGGCGGCTGTGGCATAGGTCTGCGCGTTTGGCCTGGAGGTTTCGAAGGTCAGGAAGGCGTCGATCTCGGCATTGTCCGGGAAGGAGAGAACAGCGCCCGGATCAGGCATCGAGCGGTCTGCCGCCAGGCGATAGTCGCCCGCATCCTTGCCGTGCTTCAGGGCGCTGGCGATGTCGCTGGCGTCGCGCGTCAGAAAGCCGGAAAGGTCGATCAGCAGCGTGCCATCGGCGCCGCTGGCCTCGATACCCGTGGACCAGAGGAAGGAATTGGCAAAGCTCTGCTGAACGGAGCGTTCCTCATCGCTGCGGCCGGACGTGGCGCGGTATCTCCAGTTCTCGGCCTCGGCCACCACCTTCTCGCCAATGCGGCGGAAGCGGACAATATCGCCGGAGGTGGCGTTGCCCCGGTCAAGACCTATGGGGTTGGAGCCGAGCCCGGCGGTGAGGCCCGTGGAATAGATGAAGCGGACAGAGAGGCCATCCTCATCCGGGGCGGGCAGGGCGGCAAACACCTTGCCGGCGGCCTTGTCGACATAGAGATCGAGAAAGCCGGGTTTTGCCTCAAGGCCCTCGATCTTGCTGGCGAGGCTCGCGGGCGCTTCCGGCTTTGGCTGCGCGGAGGCGGGGCCGGCCAGCAGCAGACAGCCAGCGGCAAGGATAGCGGCAAGTTTCATGATGGCGCCCCCAAGGCTTTGTTTCTCTAGGCCTGCGATTAAGGACATCTTCGCCCGGAGAGCAATTCAGGCAGCTAACTTTGGCAGTTGCATTGCGCTTCAGCGGCTGCCAAAGCCTCGCGCCTTGAAGAATGCCCCGAACACAGGCATATTCCCGCGACTTTCTGAGCAACCAAAGGAGATCTCCCATAGCTCGCAGACCTGAAGCCGATGCGCCGCCCAAGAAACAGGCTGGCCCCCGCATCAACGAAGAAATCCGCGCCGCAAAAGTGCTGCTGATTGACGAGAATGGCGAGAAGCAGGGTGTGATGCCCCTGGCCGCCGCGCTTGACGCGGCTCGAGAAGCATCGATGGACCTGGTCGAAGTGTCGGCCGGGCAGGAAATCCCGGTCGTCAAGATCCTCGACTATGGCAAGCTGCGCTTTGAAGAGCGCAAGAAAAAGGCCGCAGCCAAGAAGAAGCAGAAATCTTCCGAGCTGAAAGAGATCAAGATCCGCCCGAACATCGACAAGCACGATTACGAAGTCAAAGCGCGCGCCATCGCCCGCTTCTTCGAAGAAGGCGACAAGGTGAAGGTGACCCTGCGCTTCCGGGGCCGCGAGATGGCCCACCAGCATCTCGGCATGGAGCTTCTCGAGAAGATGAAGAAGGATTTCGAGGAGACCGCAAAGGTCGAACTCGAACCCAAGCTCGAGGGCAAGCAGATGACCATGGTGCTCGCCCCGCGCTGAGGGGCGCAAGGCAAGGCGCCAGATCCAGGAGCCGGTGGTCCTCACGGACCCCGGCTCTTTCTGTTTCCGGGGTGCGGTTGACTTTTTTCTCTGTGGCGCAAGGATATCCATCCTTGATTGCAGGAGGGGGTGATGCGCGGGGCCATCGCAGTTGTGATGCTGGCTCTCTGCGCCGCCTGCGGGACGGCTCCGGTTGCCGTCGTGCCCGGCTCAGGAACGCCGGTGCCTGCGTGCCATCCCTATCAGAGCTTTGAAGTCATCGCCGAGAAGGCAGAAAGCCATATCGTTGTCTTTGGCGAGGCCATCCACGGCACGAACGAGTCTCCTGCAGCGCTGTTCGGTTTGGCGTGCCACCTGGCGAAGGAGGGGGCCCCCGTGCTGGTCGGGCTGGAGGCTGAGCGCACGTTTAGCGATGAACTCGACGCTTTCCTTGATCACGGCGACGCTGCGAGGCTCTACGGGACCACCAGCGGCATGTGGGATGTACATGACGGGCGGTCGTCGCAGGCGGCCCTCCTGTTGCTGCAGAACCTTGCGGAGCTTCGCGCGGCGGGTCTTGAGGTCAGCGTCTTTGCGTTCGATGCTTCCTCAGAGCTGGATTATCGCGAGCAGGCCGATTGGGGAACGGTTAGCCGGGACGCCAGGATGGCTGAAACGGTGGATGCGGCCGCCGCCCGGTTTTCCGGCGCCGTCCTTCTGCTGACGGGCGGTTTCCATGCCCGTAAACAGGTGTTTGACTTTGACGGGACGTCGTTTGTCCCCATGGCAACGGGCATCCGGGCGCGCCCCGTGCTCTCGCTGGAGATGCGGCATGCGGGCGGCTCCGGCTGGATGATAGGCGAGGTGGACGGCAAGCCCTTTATGGGCGCGCTTGACCTTATGAACGGGCTGCCTCCGGATGCACCCGTGCATGCCTTTGCCCTCGGGGCGGAGGAACCTGCGTATGATGGGAGTACCGCTTACTGGGACGGCGTTTATTATACGGGACCGATAACCGCCTCTCCGCCTGCGTTTCCTTCCCGTCCGCCCCCTTGATTCATGGCGGATGTTCCGCCATAAGCCGCCACTTCCGGGTTTTGGGGCGACGGCATTGCCCCCTGACCCGTGTGTCCTGGGCCGCCAGATCTGGTGTGAGCTCTACAGTTTAAGGAGACAAAGATGCCGAAGATGAAGACCAAGAAGGCCGCTGCAAAGCGCTTCAAAATCACCGCAACGGGCAAGCTGAAGCACGGCGTCGCTGGCAAGCGTCACCGCCTGATGAGCCATAACGCGAAATATATCCGCCAGAACCGCGGCACGTCCGTCGGCGCCAAGGCGGATGAAGCCCGCGTGAAAAAGTACCTGCCTTACGGCCTCTAAGGCTGGGCAGACCCCCTTTAACCCCGTTGATTTTGAACACTTTCTGACAGGAGGCCACGATGCCCCGTTCACGCGCCAAAGTTCCCGCCCACGCCCGCCACAAGAAAATCCTGAAGCAGGCCAAGGGTTTCCGCAATCGCCGCAAGAATACCTTCACCAACGCCCACGCCGCCGTCTGGAAAGCCGGCGAGTATGCTTACGTTGGCCGCAAGGTTAAGAAGCGCCAGTTCCGCTCGCTCTGGATCCAGCGTATCAACGCTGCTGTCCGCATCCATGACGAGAACCTCAACTATTCGACCTTCATCAACGGCCTGACCAAGGCCGGTATCGAAGTCGACCGTAAAGTGATGGCTGACCTCGCCGTGCGCGAGCCTGAGGCTTTTGGTGCGCTCGTCGCCCAGGCCAAAGCTGCCCTCGCCTAATCCAGCCCGGAGAGAAACAAGATGTCGAAATCCCCGAACAGCGTTCTCACCGCCGGCAAGAAGCCGCGCGTCAAGCGCCGCAACGCCAAATGGACCGCCAACCTTGGAAAGCGGGCAAAGGTCCGCGTGTTTGGTAACACCAAGCGCGCACGCCTTGCTCGCAAGAAGGCTGCGCGCGCCTGATCGGCGCCCCCGGCCTCGCCTCGTTTTATGAGACGCCCGTGGGTTCCGGCCTGCGGGCGTTTTGCTGATTGCCTCGCCCTTATTCTAGCGACTAGAAAGCCGCGACGGTCTGACCTGAAAGGGAAACTCCAAGTGTCCGACATAACCGCGATCGAACAAGAAGCCCTCGCTGCCATCGCGGCGGCGGGCGACCTTGCCGCTCTGGACGCCGTGCGCGTGGCCGAGCTTGGCAAGAAGGGGCGGGTTTCCGCCCTGATGGGCGCCCTTGGCAAGATGAGCCCGGAGGAGCGCAAGGCGCAGGGGCCTCTGCTCAACACCCTCAAGACCCGCGTGGATGAGGCCATCCGTCTGCGCAAGGATGTGCTGGAGAATGCCGCGCTTGAAGCGCGCCTGGTGACCGAACGGGTGGACCTGACGCTTCCCCCCGCGCCCGGCCCCGGCGAAGGCGCACTGCACCCGGTGATGCAGGTGTTCGAGGAAATCGCCGCGATCTTCGGCGATATGGGGTTCACTGTGGCCGAAGGGCCCGACATCGAAGACGACTGGCACAATTTCACCGCGCTGAACTTCCCGCTGGGCCATCCGGCGCGCGAGACGCACGACACCTTCTTCATGAAGGCGCTGGAAGGCGACACACCCAAGGTGCTCCGTACGCATACGAGCCCCGTGCAGGTGCGCACGATGATGGAAGAGAAGCCGCCGATCCGCATTCTGGTGCCCGGCCGCGTTTACCGGAATGACTGGGACGCGACCCATACGCCGATGTTCCACCAGGTCGAAGGCCTGGTGATCGAGAAGGGCATCCATATGGGGCACCTCAAAGGCTGCCTCATCGATTTCGTGAAAGCCTTCTTCGAGGTGGACAATGTGGAGTCGCGTTTCCGGCCCCACTTCTTTCCGTTCACGGAGCCTTCGGCCGAAATGGACGTGAAATATTCCCGCAAGGGCGACGCCATCGAGATTGGCGCGGGCGACCGCTGGATGGAAATCCTTGGCTGCGGCATGGTGCATCCCAATGTGCTGCGCAATTGCGGCATTGATCCGGCCGTGCATCAGGGCTTTGCCTTCGGCATGGGCGTGGACCGTCTCGCCATGCTGAAATACGGCATGCCGGACCTGCGCCCCTATTTCGAAGCCGACCCGCAATGGACCCGCCATTACGGCTTCTCGCCCTGGCTCACACCATCCGTCAGCGGAGGGCTCAGCTGATGCGTTTCTCGCTTTCCTGGTTGAACGATCACCTTGTCACCAAGGCGTCGCTTCAGGACATTCTCGATCTGATGCTCAAGGCCGGCCTTGAGGTCGAAGAGGTTATTGATCCGCGCGAGAAGCTCGCCCCGTTCACGGTCTGCAAGGTGATCGAGGCAACGCCGCATCCGGACGCCGACAAGCTGCGTGTGTGTACGGTGGAGACCATCGACGGGATCAAGCAGATCGTCTGCGGCGCGCCGAATGCGCGCGCCGGCATGACGGCGATCTATGCGCCGCTCGGCACTTTCATTCCGGGGCTCGATTTCGCGCTCGACAAGAAGCCGCGCGCCATTCGCGGCATCGAGAGCCATGGCATGATGTGCTCTTCGCGGGAGCTGGAAACCGGCGATGATCATGACGGGATCATTGATCTGCAGGGAGACTTCAAGGTCGGCACGCCGGCGGCTGAAGCGCTCGGCCAGAGCGACCCGGTGATCGACTTTGAAGTGACGCCCAACCGGCCCGACTGGCTGGGCGTGCAGGGCATTGCGCGCGATCTGGCCGCGGCCGGGGCAGGGCGCTTCCTGCGCAATGATCCCAAGAAGATCAATGGCAGCTATGACTGCCCCATCGACATCAAGCTGGAAGCCCCCGAAGCCTGCCCGATGTTTGCCGGCGCGCTGATCCGGGGTGTCACAAATGGTCCGTCTCCGGACTGGATGCAGGCGCGCCTCAAGGCGGCGGGTCTGCAGCCGAAATCGCTGCTGGTTGATGTGACCAACTATATCTCGCTCGACCGGGCCCGGCCGCTGCACGTCTATGACGCTGCCAGGCTTTCCGGCGCTGTCTTGGCGCGCCTCGGCAAAGCCGGTGAGAAACTGGAAGCGCTGGACGGGAAGACCTATGCGGTCACCGAAGACATGTGCGTTATCGCTGACAATTCCGGCGCCATCGGCCTTGGCGGGGTGATGGGCGGCGTCTCCACAGCGGTGTCGGCAGAGACGGTAGACGTGTTCATCGAAGCAGCCTGGTTCGATCCGCTGCGCACCGCGCGCACCGGCCGCGCTACCGGCATCCATTCGGACGCCCGCTACCGGTTTGAGCGCGGCGTTGATCCGCAAAGCTGCCTGGACGGGCTCAATCTCGCGATTGCGCTGATCCTGGAATATGGCGGCGGTCAGGTGTCGAAGGCAAAGATTGCCGGCTCGATCCCGATCCGTACCCAGAAGGTCACCTTCTATCCTGTCGATGTCGAGCGCCTGACGGGCCTCGTCGTCAAGCCGGCGGAAATGAAGCGTATCCTCAAGGATCTCGAGTTCGATATCGAGGATGCAGGGGACGCCTGGTATCTGATGCCGCCTTCGCACCGGTTCGATATGGAGCAATCGGCCGACATTGTTGAGGAAATCGCCCGCCTGATCGGCTTTGATCAGCTGCCGACCACTTCGCTGCCGCTGCCCGAAGGCGGGCGCCGCGTCATCACCACGCCGCGCCAGGCGCGGGTGGCGATCTCGCGCCGCGTGATGGCGGCGCGCGGCTTTCTCGAAGCGGTCACCTGGAGCTTCATGGCGCGCGAACATGCCGAGCTCTTCGGTAAGACCGAAGACGCCCTCGGCGTAGCCAATCCCGTAGCGAGCGAACTGAACTATATGCGCCCCTCCGCCTTGGGTAACCTTGCCCAGGCCGCGCAGCGCGCCCGCAATCGCGGCGAACGCACGGTGCGCCTGTTCGAAGCTGGCCCGGTCTATCTCGGCGATGGCCCCAAAGATCAGCGTACGGTGGTTGCCGGACTGGTGCTGCCGGCGGCCGAGCGCCACTGGCAGGGCAAGGCTGCGCCTTATGATGCGTATGCGGCCAAGGCTGATCTTTTCGCGCTCCTCGCCGCGCTTGGCCAGCCGGGCGACCGGTTCCAGGTGTCGGCCCCGACCCAGCCGCACTGGCATCCGGGGCAGGCTGCCAGCCTGAAGCTCGGCCCGAAGATGACGGTCGCCAATTTCGGCGCGCTGCATCCCGGCGTGCTGAAAGCGCTGGATGTGGAAGGCCCGGTCTATGCGTTTGAGCTCAATCTCAACGCCCTGCCGGTGATGAAGGTGAAGGCGACCAAGACCAAGCCCGTGCTGGAACGCGCCGAGCTGACGCCGATCCGCCGCGACCTGGCTTTCCTGGTCGATGCGGGCGTGGCGGCCGGCGAAATCGTGCGTCACGCCCAGTCTGCCGAGAAGCAGCTGATCACCTCCGTAGACGTGTTTGACGTCTATCAGGGGCAGGGCGTTGCCGAGGGCAAGAAATCGGTGGCCATCGAGATTACCCTTCAGCCGAAGGAAGCCCTCAAGGACGAGCAGATCCAGCAGGTGATGGAGCGGATTGTTGCTTCCGTCGCCAAGGGAACGGGCGGTGTGCTAAGAGGCTGACAGAAACAGCAAGGGGACGGCTGGGATGGGACTGAAACGGCGGCTTTATGAGGCATTAGCGCCCGAGGCGCGCCGGACGGGTCTATCGCTTACCAATGCCTGCATTGTCGGGCTGGTGATCCTCAGCTTCCTCTTCCTGGCGCTGGAGACCGAGCCGACCCTGCAGGTGCCGGGCTGGCAGCGCGTGTTCCATGTGTTCAATGTCACGGTGATCTGCATCTTCGCGCTGGAATATGTTGCCCGGGTGTGGAGCGCGGGCATTGATCCGGCCTATCGCGGGTTTCGCGGGCGTCTGCGTTTCATGGCGCAATTCTATTCGATTGCCGACCTGCTGGCCTTTCTGCCGGAGCTGATCCTGATGGCGATGGGTTCGGGCATGTCGCTGCTGGTGCTGCGCGTGCTGCGCCTGGCGCGTCTGATCAAGATTGCGCGCTTCATTCCTGCCTTTGAAGCGCTGGGCGCGGCCGTGCGGCGGGCAAGCTCGCTGCTTCTCACCTCGCTGGCCCTGGCGGTGACGCTGGTTTATGTGGCTGCCGTGCTGCTCTATTTTGTCGAGGGCATCGGCGGAAACCAGCAGGAAGCCTTTGCGTCCATTCCGCGCGCCATCTGGTGGTCTGTGGCCACACTGACGACGGTGGGCTATGGCGATGTCTATCCGGTGACCCCGCTTGGCCGCTTCTGCGCCGGCATTATTGCGATTGCGGGGATCGGGGTTGTGGCGCTGCCGGCGGGTGTTTTCGCCAGCGCCTTTTCCGACGAGCTGCGCGAGCGGGAGCTCTCCAGCCTGCGGAGCGAACTGGAACAGACTAGGGCGGATGCTGCCGCGGAGAAATCGAATGACTAAACCAGAGACCGCCATGAGTGTTGCCATTGCAGGCGTCGCCGGGCGTATGGGGCGCCAGCTGGCGGCCGTTTCGATTGACCGGGGCATCCCTATCCGGGGCGGCACCGAAGTTGCTGCCGCCAACGCCTATGGCGAGGATATCGGCCTTCTTGCCGGGCGGCGCGCGATCGGGATCAAACCTGTGGCGACCGTGGCAGGCGCCGCCGAGGCGGCTGGGGCGTGGATTGATTTTACCCGCCCGGAAGCCACGCTTTCCGCGCTGCCGGCGCTGGAAGCGACAACGGTGCGCGCTGTGGTGATCGGCACAACGGGCTTCTCTGCGGCTGAAGAGGACGCCATCCGGGCGGCATCTTCGCGCTTTGCGATTGTGAAGGCGGGTAATTTCTCCATCGGGGTGAACCTGCTCGAAGCGCTCACCCGCCTTGCCGCCGGCCGTCTGGGCACGGATTGGGATATCGAAGTGCTGGAAACCCATCACCGCATGAAGGCGGATGCGCCCTCGGGCACGGCGCTGATGCTGGGCGCGGCGGCGGCAGAGGGCAGGGGCGCGCCGCTGAGCGCGCTGCGGGCGCCGCCTTATGACGGGCCGGAAGCCCGGCGCGAAACCGGCAAGATCGGTTTTGCCGTGCGCCGCGCCGGCGGCGTGATCGGGGAACACGAGGTGATCTTCGGCTCCGAAAAGGAGCTGATCCGGCTTTCCCATACGGCACTTGATCGCTCTGTCTTCGCCGAAGGCGCCTTGCATGCAGCGATCTGGGCAGCGGCGCAGGCACCCGGCCTTTACGACATGAACGATGTGTTGGGTCTGGGCCACACCGGCTGAGGAAAGCACCGCATCTTCAGCCGAATGCGCCTTGACGCGGCGCAGCATCGTGACAACGTGACGTTAGTTTAACGTTCAGGGTTGCATCCCAGTAGCGGAATGATCGGCATTGTTGTTGTCAGCCATGGAAGATTGGCCCACGAGCTCGTCGCGGCAGCGGAGCACGTCGTGGGCCGCCTTTGGCGTGCGCGGGCTGTTTCCATCGATTCAGATGACGATCTCGATCAGAAGCGCGAGCAGATCCTGGCGGCGGTCAAAGCCTGCGATGATGGCCATGGCGTGGTCGTGCTGACGGATATGTTCGGCGGCACGCCGTCCAATCTCGTCCTGTCCATTCGGGGCAATGTGCCGATGGAGATCGTGTCGGGGGCCAACCTGCCGATGCTGATCAAGCTGGCCGAAGTGCGCGAAGTTCTGAGCCTGGACGAGTCCGCTCACGCCGCCGCAGAAGGCGGGCGGAAATATGTCACCATCGCCTCCGAGCTGCTTGCCAGGCTGCCTTGATGTCGAGTTCGGTTCCCACTGCCTCTGCCCGCGCTACCATTGTCAATCGCAAGGGCCTTCATGCGCGGGCTTCGGCAAAGCTTGCCAAGCTTGCCGCCGAATATGATGCCAAGGTGATCGTGCGCCATGAAGGCGAGCAGGCCGATGCCCGCTCGATCATGGATCTGCTGATGCTGGTGGCCCATACCGGCTGCGAGATCGAGCTGACCGCGAGCGGTCCCCAGGCTCAGGAGGCGGTGGAAGCCATCGCCGCGCTGGTCGCCGATGGCTTCGGAGAGCGGGACGGGGGCTGAGCCGCCCGCCGCCCACCTGTAGATCAGGCTGCCTTGCTGCGCTTGGCCTTGCGAACTTCAAACTTGTTGAGCGCGTGCAGATAGGCCTTGGCGCTGGCAACCAGCGTGTCGGGGTCTGACGAGCGGCCGGTGGCCATGATGCCATCGCCGTTCAGCCGTACAGAGACGGTTGCCTGCGCGTCCGTGCCGCCGGTAACGGCATGTACCTGATAGAGTTCCAGGATCGCCTGATGCGGCACCAGCTGGCGGATGGCATTGAACACAGCGTCTACCGGACCATTGCCGCGCGCGATGGAATATTGCTCCACCCCGTCGATCACGAGATCGATTTCTGCCGTCTGCGGACCTTCCGTGCCGGCCACGACGCGCAGGCGCTTGAAGCCGATGCGCTCGCCTTCGGCGGCCAGCTGCTCATCCACCAGCGCGATAATATCATCATCGAACACATGTTTCTTGCGGTCAGCGAGATCCTTGAAGCGCTTGAAAGCGTCGTTCAGGGCTTCGCCTTCGAGGAAATAACCCATGGATTCCAGCTTGTCGCGGAAGGCATTGCGGCCCGACAGCTTGCCCATCACCAGCGAGGTCTTGGCCACGCCGACATCTTCGGGCTTCATGATCTCATAGGTTTCGGAGTTCTTCAGCATGCCATCCTGATGGATGCCGCTTTCATGCGCGAAGGCATTCTTGCCGACGATGGCCTTGTTGTACTGCACCGGGAAACCGGTGATGCGGCTGACCATCGCAGAGGCCCGGGCCAGATAGCTTGAATTGATGTTGCACTCGTAGGGCAGGGTGTCGCCGCGCACCTTCATGGCCATCACGATTTCTTCAAGCGCCGCGTTGCCTGCGCGCTCACCCAGGCCATTGATGGTGCATTCGATCTGCCGCACGCCATTGGAGAGGCCAGCCAGCGAGTTGGCAACGGCCAGGCCGAGATCATTGTGGCAGTGGGCCGACCAGATCACCTTGTCGGAGTTGGGGATGTTTTCGATCAGCCTGCGGATCAAAGCGCCATATTCTTCCGGGTGCGAATAGCCCACCGTATCGGGCACGTTGATCGTAGTAGCGCCCGAGGCAATCGCTGCGTCGATACATTTGCAGAGGAAGTCGAACTCGGTGCGGGTCGCGTCTTCCGCGCTCCATTCCACGTCATCCACCAGGTTGCGGGCCTGCGCCACGGAACGGCCAACGGCTTCCAGAACGGCATTCGGCCCCATCTTCAGCTTGTGCTTCATGTGCACGGGGCTGGTGGAGATGAAGGTGTGGATGCGCGGGCGGGCCGCCTTGCGGACGGCTTCGGCGCAGCGGTCAATGTCGGCCGGGGTGGAGCGGGAAAGGCCGCAGATGACGGCGTTCTTCGACTGGGCCGCCACGGCGCTGACAGCGGCAAAGTCACCCTCCGAAGCGGCGGGGAAGCCGGCTTCGATGATGTCGACGCCCATGTCTTCCAGCAGGGTTGCCAGTTCGAGCTTCTCGTTATGCGTCATCGACGCGCCGGGCGATTGCTCGCCATCGCGCATGGTGGTGTCAAAAATGAATACGCGGGGTTTCTTTGCGGATTTCGCAGCTTGGTCTTGGGAGGTCATGGTTTTGCGTCGCTCAGCGGGATGTCGGGAAAAAAGCGGTTCTTTTCGAATGTCCCCTGGCCGCGCGACCGCCCTCAGACTCGGGCGTCGGTCCCCGGCCAGGGGCCGGTAAGCAGGCTAAGAAGGGGCAGAACTTTGCGCATGGCCACTCTAATCACCGGCCTCAGCGGCCCTGTCAACCGGTGAGGCTGTCTCATTCGCAATAATTTGCCGCGCGCGAGCCGCCCGGCGCCGGAAATAGACATATCCGCCGGCATAAACGGCGACGGCTGCCAGTGCAGTCAGGACCGCGATCCCCAGATTGCCCTGAAGCGCGGCCAGAACGCTGCGGCCGGCAAAGGCCACCAGCGCGATCTTCGGAAGGACGCCGATGCCCATGCCAATCCAGAAATCGCGGAATTTGGCGCTGCTGACGCCGAAAGCCATGTTCACCAGCAGAAACGGCCCGGTGGGCACATTGCGCACGATCGCGCTCGTCACCAGCGCATTGCGCCCGACAAAGCGCGACAGCCTCTGCGCGCTGGCGCCGGCATAGCGGCGGAAGGCCTGTTCCCCCGCTGCCCGGCCCACCCAGAAGGTCAGCGCGCCCGAAATCATGTTGGCGATCCAGGAATAGCCTGCCCCATACCAGGGGCCAAACACCGCGACGGCTGTTGCGATCAGGGCAAATTGCGGAATGCCGGCAAAGGCCGCCAGGCAGAATACGGCGATCACGGCCACCAGCCCCCACGGGCTTTCGCTGAGCGTGGCCATCCAGCCGGTCACCGTATCGGCATCAGGCAGCAGACCAGCCCTTCCGGCCACAAACACCCCCGCAATCCCCAGCAGAAGCGCAAGCCCCAGAAGGATCGCGCGCCGCGAAGCTGCCGGAGCGCTGGAAGGAAGGTTGGTCTCGCTCATCGCGTTCTCGTGCGCCGAAAGCCCGGAAGCGTCAATCTGGACGGGGCAGGGCGTTATGCATTGGCCAGAAAGGTGTCGCTCATCGCCCACAGCTTCTCGGCGCGGGCGTCGTCGCTGATCCAGTCGCGGGCATGCTCATAGCGCTGGCTTGCCGGTGTGGCGGCCTTGGCAATGTCGCAGTCTTCGCAATAGACCCCGCCTTTACCCTCCAGCATGGGAGAGGTGGCCGCCCAGACGGTGGTGGAGGCGCCCTGCTCGGGCGTCTTGAACGAGGCTTTGATCCTCTCGGGCAGCGTGCCATCGGGGTTTTTCCAACCGAGCACGACCATTTCCTCATCCGGCAGGTGGCGCTGAAGATTGGTGAAGATGCCCCCCGGATGCACCGAGAAGGCGCGAATGCCGTTGCCCCGCTCGCGCAGGTCCACGCCAAGGGCAAACAGGGCGTTGGAGGATTTGGATTGTCCGTAGGCTTCCCATTTGTCGTATTTGCGGGACTGGTAGTTCGGATCCTCCCAGATCACGTCCGACAGGATATGCCCGGTTGAGGATAGCGCCACCACGCGCGCGCCATTGGCAGCGCGCAGCGAGGGCAGCAGTCCTTGATACAGGCCGAAATGGCCAAGATGATTGGTGCCGAACTGGCTTTCCCAGCCGGCCCCGATGCGGGCGAGGGGGCAGGCCATGATCCCGGCATTGTTGATCAGCAGGTGCAGCTTCGGCGTGGCGGCCACATGTTCCTGCGCAAACCGGCGCACGCTTGCCAAGTCGGCAAGGTCCATGGCGGCAACGGTGACGCCGCTGATCCCTGCCAGCGCCGCCTGCGCGGCCTCAGGCCGCCGGGCAGGCACGGTCACCTTCGCTCCGGCTTCTGCCAGCGCGCGGACAGTCTCCAGCCCGATGCCGGAATAGCCCCCGGTCACGACGGCGTTTTTGCCGGCAAGGCCGATGTCCGCGACGACTTCCCTGGCCGTGCTCTTGGCGTGAAAATCTGAGCCGAGGGGTATCTGATCACTTGCCGCCATTGCGGTTTCTCCCTTATTTTTTGTGTGTTGCGGCGATGGTAGACCCGCCTTGGGCAGGGGGCTACTGCAATCTGTCTGCCGGCCTGCCCCAGCCTTGCCCAATTCTGCCGCTAAACCCTCACACAAGGAAAAGGAGACCCGATCGATGAAAAAGGTTCTCATGATGCTCGGCGCTGTCCTCATGACGGCTGCCATCACCCTGCCGGCAAGCGCGCAGGGCACGGCGGGGCGTGTCGAGCGTACCCAGGCCGAACTCGCCATGGAGAAGGCAGAAACAGACTTTACCAAGCTCAAGGAATCTCGCGAGACGGCGAAAACCAAGTGCGCGGCCCGTGAATATCAGGCCTGCTATGAACTCGCCGAGCTGGAACGCAAGGGCCTTGGCGGCTCGCAGGATCTCGCAGCGGCGGCCAAGAACTACAAGAAAGTCTGCGATGCCAAGGATGGCCGCGGTTGCGCGGGCCTTGCCTATCTGACGGTGCAGGGCCGGGGCGTGAAGGCAAACCTCACCGAGGGCCGCCGCCTCTACAAGGCTTCCTGTGATCTGGGCGAAGTCAGCGGCTGCGCGGCCTGGGGCAACATGGCCTTCACCGGCACCGGCGGCCCGAAAGACGTTCAGGGCGGCACCCGCGCCCTGCAGGAGGCCTGCCAGAAAGACTATGCCTGGGCGTGCGAGCGCATCCAGACCCTGGGCGCGTTCGATCCCAATGACGCTTCGCAGCAGCGCCTGCGTCAGATCGAGAAGAACAAGAACTAGCCGGCGGTGCCGGTGGGCATTGTCCCCGGCGCTTCCGTCAGCACGCTGAGAACCTTCGCCCGTTCGATATGGGCGGGCGAACGTTCCGGCGCGATCAGCAGATCGCCGTCAATCACCGCATTGCCCTCCACCCGCATGGACGGGGCAAAGATGGAGCCTTCAATCCGGGCGCCGGCACTGACTTCGATCCGGCGCGCCGCAGCGACCTCTCCGATCAGGGCGCCCGCCAGCACGATCTCTGCCGCGCTGATCCGGCCTTTGATCTTTCCTGTGGCCTCAACCACCAGCGCGCCCTGGCAGTGGACGTCCCCCACAACCTCACCGGCCAGTGTCATATCGCCGATGACACGGCATCCGGCCGCGATAACATTGTTCGGGCCGGCCGGGGCAGAGGGCTTGGCGGGTGAGGGCGGCGGCGCCGCTCTGCCTTTGTCTTCTGCCATTCTGCGTCTCCCTGAATAGGCCTGCCGATGAGGTTCCATCATGACCAAGATGATCCAGAACGGGACACTTCACCAAGGCCCGGCGCGATGAATCTGCGCCTGCGCCTTATGTCCGTGCTGGTCACCCCCTGTCTGCTTGCATCCTGCGGGCCAAGTGGGGCCCCAGTGGAGGAGGCGATACGCCCTCTGCTGGCGCCGGGCGCGGAAGGCATCGATCTCTCCCACCATAATGGCGCGGTGGATTGGCCGCGCCTTTCCGCCACCCATCTCTCCTTCGTGTATCTCAAGGCCACCGAAGGAGAGAGCCATGTCGATACGCAGTTTCAGGCCAACTGGCAGAGCGCGCTGCGCCATCACTGGCAGACCGGCGCCTACCATTTCTACCTTCTCTGCCAGGATGGCGGGCGGCAGGCGGTGAATTTCATCCGCCAGGTCGAGGTGCGCAGCGACACGCTACCCCCGGCGGTCGATCTGGAACATGCTCACAATTGTGCGCCGCGCGCGGGCCGGGCCGAAACGCTGGCAGACCTGAAACGGTTTCTGGCAGGCCTTGAAGAGGAATACGGCGCCGTGCCGGTGATCTACACCACCCCAGCCTTTCATGCCGAATGGCTGGCGGGGGAGGGGTTTGACCGCCACCCGCTCTGGGTGCGGTCGCTGGATGGCCCGCCGCGCCTGACCCATGCCATCTGGCAGTATTCGATGAAGGGCCGCGTGCCGGGCGTGGCCGGCAATGTCGATCTCAATCGCGCCGCCGAGTGATCAGCCCAGCCCGACCAGCCCGCGGATTTCCGAGGTGAACAGCGAGACCAGCGCGCCGGCTGAAAACCAGAGGAAATTGCTCGCCCAGGCAAACTTCGCAGGCTTGGTATGTTCCTCCAGCGCCTGCTGGATCATCGCCTTGGTCACGGTGAAGGTTTCTTCGCCGGTATCCGCGTCAAGGCCCTGCGCCCGCATGCGCCCCAGCCGGACAAGGCGCTCGAGCGTGGCCTCATAGAGCTTGCTGCCCCGCCCGGTTATCTGGCCGGCAATGAACGCCGCCAAAAGACCAAACACCAGCGCCAGCACGACATCAACCAGGCTCATCCTGACATATCCCCCAATTTCCACTCATCAGACACCCGTGCTACATCCATTGCCATGATGATGCACGGGGGGCGAGATTATCATGCTCAACTGGTTCTCGAAAGGCAAAGGGCGTGAAGCCCCAGCGGCTGCCAGCAAGGAGCATTGGCGGCAGGTCATCGGAGACCTTGAATACCTCCAGAAGGTGCATGCGCGCTCTCATCCCTGGCTTGCAGGCATGGAACCGGGCGCCACCGACGCCGACTTTACCGAGCAGTTTCTCGTCCACTTCCACCAGTCCATGACGGCGGCGGGCATCACCAGCCTGCCTCTGGACGCCTGGCGGAAGGAAATGGAGCCCGGCTTCCGCGCCCGCCCGTTCAGCCGGTATGAAGATCCGCTCACGCATTTCTGGCTTCAGCAGATGCAGGGGCAATTGGAACAGTCCTGCCAGCGCCTGAAGATCGGCCTGCCCAAACAGCCCGTATTCGGCAGCCTGCAGACCGGGCGTGTCAACGGCGTTGCCGCCGATGTCGACAATCCGTCCTATTACCTGATCCTGATCGATGACGGCATCATGGGTTTTGCCAACCTCCTGTCCAAGGTCGCCGCCGTCAGCTTCCCGGTTACCCAGGCAGAAGATGGCAATCTCAACTTTGCCACCGACCGGGACAGCGTGGTCCGCCAGCGCCTGCAATCGCCTGAAACGGGTATGCGCTTCTTTGATCTGCTCACGGCCTATGCCGTTCAGGGCGCGCCCCATGCCGCCCAGTCCTATCTGATGACCACCCATCACACCCATCTGGTGGGCGTGTTCCGCGATGCGATGGAGTTTTTCATCTTCGGGCATGAGTATGGCCATTGCGCAGCCGGCCATCTTCAGGGCGCCCCCCGGATGTCGCTTTCCATGGCCGCAGAGGGAAGCGGGGAGGGCGGCGAGATAGAGCTGCGCATGCCGGAAAGCTGGGAAAAGGAGCTTGAGGCGGATTATATCGGCCTGGCGCTGGCCATGGATGTCATGCGCGCGCGCGGCTACAGCCCCAACCTTTCCTATGCCGGGATCGAGCTTGTCTTCACGGGTGTCGATTATATGCAGCGTACACTGAGCATTCTCGAGCATGGTGCCGAGCAGGAGCGCCTGCTGGATACCCATCCGCCTGCCCTGATCCGCCGCGAGGCCATGCGCCAGAACGCGCTGGGGCTGCTGGGCGAGGAAACCGGCAGCGTTGCCGGGGATCTTGCCGATATCATCAACGACACTCTCGAATATCACTGGCGCGCCGTGGCGCCGGCGCTTGCGCGGATGCATGCCGATGGCTACCGGCCCCATGCGCGCTGGTTGCAGAAGGCCCAGTAAGGCCCGAAGGGTCAGATCAGTTGCTTGCCCATGCGCAGGCCGGGCACATCAATGCCGCCGGCAGATGCGCTGATGATCGGTTCGATCTCTTCATACCCGCAGGCGCGGTATAGCGGCTCGCCCGCCAGCGTCGCCATCAGCTCCACCCTGTGGAAGCCAGCTTCCCGTGCAGCCTGTTCGCAGATCGATAGCATAAGCCGGCCAAGGCCGCGGCGGGTGAAATCCGGATGGGTATACATCGCGCGGATACGGGCAGCGTCCGTCCCGATACGGAGGAGAGCGGCATTGCGCTGCGCGGTGGAATGATCGCCGCCATAAAGCGTCGCCCGGCGGCTCCAGCCGCCGGAGGCGGCCAGCCTGCCGCTTTCTGCGTCATGGATCAGGAAATAGGTGCCGTCCGCAATCAGCGTCCGGTCCAGCCCCATGATGGACCGTGACACGGCGATCTGCTCCGGGCTCAGAAAGCCTTTCTGCAGTTCGCCGATGGCCACGTCCATCAGGGCGGCGATCTCCGCCTCGTCGGCCGGCACCGCAAGGCGGTGGGTGAAGCCGGATGGAGGCGAAGACCTGTCAGCCATATGCGGCGAGGGCCCTAGTTGCGGCTCTTGTCCACGAGGCGGTCATTCTGCGCCCAGTGCATCATGCCGCGCAGTTTCTCGCCCACTTCCTCGATCGGGTGGCTGCTCATGCGCTGGCGCATGGCGTGGAAGCCCGGCGCGCCGGCCTGGTTTTCCAGAACCCAGTTACGGGCAAAGGTGCCGTTCTGGATGTCTTCGAGAACCTTCTTCATCTCCGCCTTCGTCGCGCTGTTCACAACGCGCGGGCCGGTGACATATTCTCCGTACTCGGCCGTGTTGGAGATCGAATAGTTCATGTTGGCGATGCCGCCTTCATAGATCAGATCGACGATCAGCTTGGTCTCGTGGAGGCATTCGAAATAGGCCATTTCCGGCGCGTAGCCAGCTTCAACGAGGGTTTCGTAACCTGCCTTGATCAGCTCGACGATGCCGCCGCAGAGCACGGCCTGTTCGCCGAAGAGGTCGGTTTCGGTCTCTTCACGGAAGGAGGTTTCGATCACGCCGGCGCGGGTGTTGCCGATGGCTTTGGAGTAGGAGAGGGCAACGGCCTGGGCGGTGCCGGTGGCGTCCTGGTGGATGGCGATCAGGCCCGGCAGGCCAAAGCCCATCTGGTACTGGTTGCGCAGTGTGTGGCCCGGGCCCTTGGGCGCCGAAAGCGACACGTCCACATCCTTCCGGGGGCGGATCAGGTTATAGTGGATGTTGAAGCCGTGGCCGAACATCAGGTGCTGGCCAGCGCGCAGGTGCGGCTCGATCTCGTTGGCAAACAGAACGGCCTGCTTCTCGTCGGGAACGAGGATCATCAGCACATCGGCCCATTTGGCCGCTTCGGTAACGGTGACCACTTCCAGGCCTGCCGCTTCAGCTTTCTTGCGCGAGGCGGAGCCTTCCTGCAGCGCCACCTTGATCTGCTTCACGCCGGAATCTTTCAGGTTCAGCGCATGGGCGTGGCCCTGGCTGCCATAGCCGACCACGGCGACTTTCAGTTTCTGGATCAGCGAGATGTCCGCGTCTTTTTCGTAATAGATCTTCATGTGCTTGCTAAAGCTCCGGTGGATGAAAGTTGAGGGAGGGGGGATTGTCAGGTCAAACGGCGTCGCAGCTCCAGTCGCCACTGAAATTGGCGACACCGATGACAAGATTGTTGAGACGGGTAACCGCATCCTCCGCGCCGGCAAGGCGCGAGAAATTCAGGGTGCGATCCCCCATATTGATACGTGTAATGATGTCTTGGCTGTCCACGATCAGGCGCATGCTGCGCGACCCATCCGGGTTTGCCGTCACCACTTCGCGCGGGCCATAGCTGGCAGGCGGGGCGGCGGCGAGGCCTGCTGCGGCCTCTTTCACCTTGACGGCCACGTCCATCGGCAGCGCCGTGCGCAGCTTGCAGGCCGGCGCCCTGGCCGCGCCTGCGCCCGGCACAGACCGCGCCTCCAGCAGTTGATAGGGGCCTTCCTCGATCACATAATAGACATAGGCTGCGCCGCTGGCAGACTGGGTGTCGATGATCCGCAGCCAGGCTTCCGGCGCCGCGCCGAAGAGGCCTTCGCCGCTGCCGGCAATCCCGGCGGCCCGAGCCATATCGCAGTCAAGCCGTTCCTGGTCGTTCGTCGCCGGAGCACACGGCGCTGCCTGCGCCGCTGCCATCAGGGGCAGGGCGGTCAGCGTCAGGGCTGCCAGGACCAGGCGAAGGGTCATCAGCCCTTTTCCTTCCCGCGCTTGATCGAAAGGACGCCTGTACGGCTCACCTCAACCAGGCCCAGAGGCCGCATCAGGTCCACAAACTGGGTCAGCTTGTCGGACGCGCCGGTCACTTCGAAAATGAAGCTCTCATTCGTTGTGTCGATGACATGCGCGCGGAAAATCTCGCCGATGCGCAGTGCTTCGACGCGCTTCTCGCCGGTGCCCGCCACCTTCACCAGCGCCAGCTCCCGCTCGATGCCGCGCTTGGAGTTGGTGATGTCGATAACTTCCGCCACCGGAACAAGCCGCAGCAGCTGCGCCTCGATCTGTTCCAGAATGTGCGCGGTGCCCTGCGTGACAATGGTAATGCGCGAGCGGTGCTGGTTGGCGTCCACCTCGGCCACGGTGAGGGAGTCGATATTGTATCCGCGTCCGGAGAACAGGCCCACCACGCGCGCCAATACGCCCGGCTCGTTGTCCACGATCACCGCCAGTGTGCGGCGTTCGACTTCCTCATCCTCATGCGAGAGGAAATAGGCAGATTTCGGCGCAGGGCCGGGCGGGATGGTGCCATCGCTCATTGGGGGCGCTCCGGAATAGTGTTGCTGGCAAAGCCGCGATCAAGAACCACGTTCGGCCGCCGGGTCAGCAGCTTGCCGCGAAGTATGGCGGACTGCTCCCTGGCCTTGGCGCGGTTTTCCTTTGACCGGTCATCATAACGCTCGACGATTTCGTCAAGGCGGCGGGGATCAAGATGTGCCTGCAGTTCGGAAACCAGCAGGCGGCGGCATTCGTCGATGAAGTCCCCGCACTCTTCTGAGGGCGGGCCATTCTCGCGTGTGGTTGCTTCCACTTCGCGATAGGCAAACATCAGCGCGTCAAGGATCGGCGGGCGCGAGCCGCGATAGGCGCCTTCCTTCTCCACGCCCTTTCCATCGGGGTCGATGTTCGGGAAGAACATCCGCCCCCGGTCCACCAGGGTAGACAAGAGGATCAGCATATTGGTCTTGGCTGCCATGAAGGCGGCTTCATTGGCGTGCATGTGGCGGGTGCGCACGAACGCCGCGCAGCGCGCCATCGTGTCGATTGCGGCGGCGCCCCAGTCGAGGCTTGCCGCATCGATGCTCTGGCGCAGGCGTTCGGTGGCCAGCTTGCGCTGCTTGCGGGTCTCCCCGCGGGCGATCACCGCGCTCACCACAGCCACGATGGCAGAGAGAATGCCGATGAAGATCTCGGCATTCCCTTTAAGCCATTCAAAGATGCTTGCAGCGTCCATGAGTGTTCCGTGTGTCCGGGGTCCGGTCGCAGACCGTCAGACCAGCCTGCGGCCAGCCTCTCCGATCTCGTTACCCGTTATTTCACCGAGAATCATCTGATTGTGCGCTGATCCCGACGGAATCATCGGCAGACAGTTTTCCGCCCGCTCCACCCGGCAGTCGAACAGCACCGGTCCGGGATGGTTCACCATCTCCAGAATCTTCGCGTCCAGCTCTGCCGGATCGTCACAGCGGATGCCATGGGCGCCCAGCGCGTCGGCCAGCTTCACAAAGTCCGGCAGGCTTTCCGAATAGGAATGGGAATAGCGCTCCCCATGCAGCAATTCCTGCCACTGGCGCACCATGCCCATCCATTCATTGTTGAGGATGAACACTTTCACCGGCAGCTTGTGCTGAACGGCCGTGGAAAGCTCCTGCATCATCATCTGGATCGAGGCTTCCCCCGCAATGTCGATGACAAGGGCGCCGGGATGGGCCGCCTGCACGCCGACAGCGGCGGGAAGGCCGTAGCCCATCGTACCCAGCCCGCCGGACGTCATCCAGCGATTGGGTTCCTCGAAATGATAGAACTGCGCCGCCCACATCTGGTGCTGGCCCACTTCGGTGGTGATGTAGGTGTCCCGGTCCCTGGTCAGCTCATAAAGGCGCTCGACCGCATATTGCGGTTTGATCACCTCATTGGAGCCCTTGTAGGCAAAGCAGCGGCGCTCACGCCAGGTATCGATCTGCTCCTTCCAGGCCGAAAGGTCGGGCAGTTTCGCCTTGCGTGCCTTCAGCTCCTTCAGGATCGCTTCCAGCGCCTCTGCGCAGTCAGCCAGCACCGGCACATCCACCCGCACGATCTTGTTGATCGAGGAAGCGTCGATATCGATGTGAACCTTCTTGGACTTGGGCGAGAACGCATCCACCCGGCCGGTCACCCGGTCGTCAAACCGCGCGCCCACGCAGATCATCAGGTCGCAGTCATGCATCGCATTGTTGGCTTCAAAGCTGCCATGCATGCCCACCATGCCCAGCCAGTCCGGGCTGGAGGCGGGGAAGGCGCCCAGGCCCATCAGGGTGGAGGTCACCGGAAAGCCCGTCGCCGCCTGAAGCTCCCGCAGCAGCTTTGCCGCGCGCGGGCCGGAATTGATCACCCCGCCGCCGGTATAGAAGATCGGCCGCCAGGATTTGGTCATCAGATCGACCACGGCCTTGATCGCCTCGGGCGCGGGCTCGGTCTGGGGCACATAGGTCTGCTTCAGAATGCCCGCCTTGCCGATATAGGGACCGGTGGCAAACTGGATGTCCTTGGGAATATCGATCACGACCGGGCCGGGCCGGCCATTTGTGGCGATGTAGAACGCCTCATGGATCGTCCGCGCCAGCTGGTTCACATCCGTGACCAGATAGTTGTGCTTGGCGCAGGTGCGGGTGATGCCGGTGGTGTCGCATTCCTGGAAGGCATCTGTGCCGATCAGATGCGTCGGCACCTGGCCGGTGATGACGACCATGGGGATCGAATCCATCATCGCATCGGTGATCGGGGTCACCATATTCGTCGCGCCGGGGCCGGAGGTGACCAGCGCCACGCCGCATTTGCCGGTGGAGCGGGCATAGCCTTCGGCGGCATGGCCTGCGCCCTGTTCATGGCGCACCAGAATATGGCGGATCTCATCCTGCCCGTAGAGCGCATCATAAATCGGTAGCACCGCGCCGCCGGGATAGCCGAACATCACCGATACGCCCTGCTCCCGAAGGGCCTCCACGATGATCTGCGCGCCGGTCATCATGCGCGGGGTGGAGATTTCTGCCGTGTCAGCGGCGGGCTTGGCCTTCGTCTTGGTGGTCATGGGCTTCAGCTTCCGGGAGGGGGTTTTCTGCGTAGGGTTAAAAGAGGGATCGGCCAAAAGAAAAAGGGCCTCCGGAGGAAGCCCTTTTGTGCGCGCACCCGCAACTGCCTGATCGAAGGGCAGCTACGGGCACTTAAGGATTACTACGTTTCTGACGCGCACTTTGCGTTTCCTCAATTCTGGGAGCTCAGGCATAATCTTCCGTGTTGGCCGTGTCAATCTCACGATAGAGGGCAAAAATAACCCTCATGCGGTCCCCGATTTCGGGGGAAGGGATGCGCGGCCAGAAGGGAAATTGCCGCCCGATCCAGGTAAATTGTCTTTTAGCATAACGTCTTGTGTCGCGTTTGGCGTTCTCGGCTGCCTCCTCGGCGCTGATCTCGCCGCGCACGAAGGCGGCAATCCAGGGCATGCCATGGGCTTTCATCGCCGGCAGTTCCGGGTCAAGATCGCGTGAAACCAGCGCGTGGGCCTCGGCCATGGCGCCCTGCATCAGCATCCCTTCAAACCGGCGGTCGATCTTCTTGTAGAGGGCCGCGCGCGGCGGGGTGAGGGCATAGCCTACCCATTCGCCATCCTTCAGCACGGGCGGCTGGCGCTCGGTCTGGAAATCGCTGAGGGGCCGCCCGGTTGCCAGCCACACTTCATAGGCCCGCGCCAGGCGCTGCTTGTCACCGGTGCCCAGCCGCTCTGCCAGCTCCGGATCATGCGGGGCAAGGCGCGCCCGCAACCCGTCAGCGCCCTCGGTGTCGGAAATCTGCTTCACCTCGGCGCGGATGTCGTCGGGCACCGGCGGGATGTCGGAAAGCCCCTGCGTGAGGGCGAGCAGGTAGAGCCCAGTGCCGCCCACGATCACCGCATGCTTGTTCTGGCGCTGCAATTTCTTCAGCACGCCCCGTGCCGCCTCCAGCCATTCGCCGGTCGAATAGCGCGCCGCCGCGTCCACATAGCCAAACAGATGATGCGGCACGCCGTCCATCTCTTCCTCGGTCGGGCGGGCAGAAATTACCTGCAGGTCACGGTAAACCTGCATCGAATCGGCATTGATTACCTCTCCGCCCAGCTTGCGGGCGACTTCTATTGCAAGGGCGGTTTTTCCGCTGGCCGTCGGGCCGTGTATCAGGATGGCAGGGTGCATCTGGTACAACTAAGGACTTGCGGGCCTTGAGGAAAGCCACCTAGAGACGGCGAGCTTTCAAGAGGGCCTCCGGCATGAAGATGGATTGGGTTCTGGTGGCCGCCGCCAGCGCGGCAGATGTCCGCCTCCCGGCACTCGCCGCCTCCGCCGTCAAGGCGGCTGGCGGGGAGGCGGGCGAATGGACCTCCCTGGCTGACGGGGCTCCCTTCCATGCCGGTTTCCTGCCTTTCGCCGCCAGCGGGGAAGGGGCCGCAGCGCTGCGCCGCCAGATCGAAGCGGCTGGCCCGGTCGATGCGGCCATCATGCCGGCGGGCCGGTTCGGCCGCAAACGGCTCCTCATCTCCGATATGGACTCCACCATCATCGGCCAGGAATGCATCGACGAGATCGCTGACGCCGTGGGTCTGAAAGCCAAGATCTCCGAAATCACCGAACGCGCCATGCGCGGCGAGCTGGATTTCGAAGCGGCCCTGACAGAGCGCGTCTCGATGCTGAAAGGCCTCCCGCTCAGCGCCCTGACGCGCACCTTGGAAGAACGCATCACCCTCAATCCCGGCGCCCGCACACTGATCGCCACCATGAAGGCCCATGGCGCCCGCACGCTGCTCGTCTCCGGCGGCTTTACCTATTTCACCTCCCGCGTCGCTGAACTCGCAGGCTTTGAAAGCCATCAGGGCAACACGCTGATGGATGACGGCGCGGCTCTCACCGGCGAAGTGGGCCGGCCCATCCTTGGCCGCGAAGCCAAGCGCGCCGCCCTGATTGAGGCCGTCGCGGCGCTCGGCGCCACCCCGGAAGACGCGATCGCCATGGGGGACGGGGCCAATGATCTGGATATGATCCGCGCCTCCGGCCTCGGCATCGCCTATAAGGCAAAACCCGTTGTCGCCGCCGAAGCCACCGGCGCCATCCGCCATACGGACTTGACGGCCGCCCTCTTCTTCCAAGGATACAAGGTGTCCGAATTTGTCCGGAGATGACCGGAAATGTCCAAGATCCGTACCCGCCTTTTCCAGTCCTGGTTCCGTCTCAGCCGCCCGATGACACTCGGCGTGCGCGCGGCGGTGGAGAATGAGGCCGGGCATGTCTTCCTGGTGCGCCACACTTACATACGGGGCTGGTTCATGCCCGGCGGCGGTATCGAGCGGGGCGAGCCGGCGCTGGACGCGCTTCAGCGCGAACTGGTCGAGGAAGCGGGCGTGAAACTCGTCACAGAGCCCCGGCTCGTCAGTGTCTATTCAAACCATCACAACTTTCCCAACGATCACGTCCTCTTCTACCGGGTGCCCTGGGGCAGTTGGGAGCCGGTAGAGGCCACCTCGCGCGGTGAGATCGCAGAGACCGTCTGGGTCAACCCGGCCGCCCCGCCAGAGGGGATCACCAATGGCACGCGCCTGCGGCTGGAAGAACTCTATGGCGGCCTGCCGGTCTCGCCCTACTGGGCGCCCCCTACCTGATAGGCGCCGCCGCGAACGCTGACGGACGCAAGCCTGCCGTCTGCCGCAAAGCGCTCCCAGGCGGGCTTCAGGCTCTGCCAGAAAGCGGCATGTTCGCTGGCTGAATGCGCGGCCAGGTTCGCCTGCGTCATCGGGAAGGGGAAGATGTGAACCTTCACTTCGCTCTGTCCGCCTTCATACGCTGCCTGCATCAGCGTCCAGATTTCCTCGATCACCGGATCGGTCATCGCAAAACAGCCCACCGAGACACATGATCCGTGTACCATCAGGAAACTTCCCGTGCGCCCATTTGCCCGGTCGAAGGCGTTGGGATAGCCGAGGTTGAAGGAGAGGTGAAAGCTGGAGGCCGGGTTCATCTGGCCGGGCCTCACCGTATAGAACCCCTCCGGCGCCTGCAGATCGCCCTCGCGCATCTTCGGGCCAAGGCCCCCAGACATCGCGCAGACCGGCCAGGTCCGGTAGGGCTGGAACCGGCCGTCTGTGTCCTGAACATAGGCGGTCAGCTCGGCAGGCTGCTTGGTGATCTGCAGAAAAACCGGGCTGCCAAGGGCAAGGCCCTTTTCGGCCAGCGCGGCCTTCACGCCGCTCGCCTGCGCCTCATATGCCGCGCGGGAGCGGGCCGTCTGCGGCACAGCTTCGGCATGGGCAAACGCAAACAGCGCGGGCAGGCAGAGGAAGGCGAGCATCGCGAGCAGGATCGCGATGATGTTGGGTTGCGGGCGGCGGCGATAGGTCGGGCGGCGCTGGGTCATGGCCCATCCAGCTTCACCCCGATTGTGGCTGAAGCCGGGCGCCTTCGCGGAGGCCCCGGGATTTTTGGTTAAAAGACCGAAAGGCAGGCGTTAATGCGCCGTTAAGAATTGCGGCGCAATCTGGGCACATGTCGGGTTCACCCCTCCCGCCATACATGATGACGACCCTGCAAATCGGCGGCCCGCACTCTCCCGCGCATAAGCCCGCCCATCGACGTCGGCGCCGGTCTGCTTTCCCAGACCGGCGTTTTCGTGTTCAGCGCTGGCTGCCCTTGATGGCTTTGACATATTGCATGCCGGTGAGCAGGGAGAGGGCGGCTGCCACCCAGAGGCCGAGCACCAGCGCCCCGGTTGCCAGCGTGCTCCAATGCAGCCCGGCCCCGCCCGCCGGGGCTTCCGGCATCGGCCACAGCGCCAGCGGCAGCATCAGCCCGGTGATCGCCATCATCTCTGCCGCCGTTTTCCATTTCGCCAGCCTTGAGGGGGCGACGATGCCAGCCGCTTCCGGCCGCGTGCGCAGCCAGGTCATGAACACGTCCCGCGCCAGGATCAGCGCGGCGGGGACGTAGATCAGCCAGGTTTTCAGCGCGAGGGCGAGCGCGATCAGCGCGGCCCCCACCAGCAGCTTGTCGGCGATGGGGTCAAGCCAGACGCCAAACCGGCTTTCCGCCTTGAAGGCGCGCGCGGCCCAGCCATCCAGGAAATCCGTCAGCATGCCCGAGATGAAGGCCAGCAGGCCGAACTGATGCCACAGCTGCTGGAAGGTGGCGTAGCGCTGGCGCTCCAGCCCCGTCACCCCGGCATCGGCCAGCAGCGGCTCGAGGCCTGACGCCTTGAAGGCAGCAAATAGAACCAGCGCCGCAAACACGCAGCGGGAAATCGTCAGGGCGTTGGGGATCCAGGCAAACATGGCGCTCCGTCTGCCAGCCCGCGCGCCTTGCGGCAATGGCGCCCGTTCACTGTTTCAGGCGCAGGTCGGAGATGGAGCGGGCAATCGAGCGGTAAACCTCGATCAGCTCCTCGCCATTGTCGGCGCTGAAGGCGTGGCTGGGGGAAGTGGCGCAATATTCCAGAATGGTGCGCCCGTCGCCGGTGCGCTGCACGCCGGAGGGCACCTGAAAGCCAACAGTATAAATCTGGATCCGGCGGGTGGAGGCTTTCATCGCGTCACACAGATCCATCGACTGGCGAAACGAGTCCTTGGTGGCGGTGGGGTGCTGAATGTTGAACTCGCCATCGGTCATCAGGATCACCGCTTTGGAGGTCTGCGGCTCCCGGTAGGGCAGGGGCGCGGAGGCCTCCGGCCAGATGCCGGCCCATTCCGGCGAAACCAGATACCAGCCCCAGGCTATGCCCAGATGACCCGCCGTGCCGCCTTCCGCGATCAGGCCGTTCACATGCGCCTTGAGGGCGGTTTTGTCCTCGGTCAGCGGCACGGGGCCAGAGGGCATGCAGGTGCCGTGGCGCCCTTCATAGGCGCCCACGCCATAGCCGGTTGCGTTCTGGTTTTCCACATTCTGCCAGCCATCATATTTGCTGGTGCTGCTGGCAGAGAAGTTCCAGCGCGGATTGCCCGCGCCGATCCAGGCGCCAGCGCCAGGCGCCGCATCGGTGGCGGCCTGCGTGCCCGTGCGTTCATGCACGCAGCGGTCGCTGAGCCCGGTATCGGCAAAGAAACGGCGTTGGGTATTCCAGGTCCAGGTCGAATTGCGCCCGCAGCTCCAGCTCGAACAGGTGCCGGCCTGATAATAGAAAAAGCGCCGCCCGCTGTCCTGATCGATCATCCGCTTGGTGTTGTGGCTGTTATAGCGGCTCTGGGCGGTGGAATTTGATCCGTCAGCGGATAGGGTAACCATCTCGGTCACCTGGCTGATATAGGGCCCGGCATTCAGCGAGTGATTATAGCTGGCGATGGCCAGGCGCACCGTGCCGTCCCGCTCCCGGCTATCGGGCAGCAGTTCGTCGATGGCCGCCCCCGCTGCCGTCTTCAGCTGCGCCAGCCGGTTATAGCTGTTCATTGATCCGGATACGTCGAATATGAACGCAACGTCCAGCTTGCCGACCCCATAGGTGGAGGTGGAGTTGACAGTGAACTCCAGCTTGTCGTGGCCGATCAGGCTGGAAATGTAGGTCACCTGTTCGCAGTGTACCGAGCCATGGATGTCGAAATTGGCCTCGTCGAAACTGACGGCCACCGGATCGCAGGTAAGGCCCCCGCCCTGATCGTCGAACAGCGCCTGCGCGTACGCCTGCACATCGCTCGTCACTTCGGCAGGCGTGTTGCCGGCCTGCCGGCCCAGCGCGCCGGCCAGCACGGCGGAATCCAGCGCTGCCTGAACCTTCGATTTCTGGCGCACCGTGTTCTGAAGATCGACGGCAATGCCCGCCATGGCAATGATGCAGGGGATCACAAAAGCCGCGATCATCGCCACATTCCCGCCCTCGGCGCGCGCAAGCGCGTGAAGGCGGGAAATCGGGCGGGAAGGGCGCATCTCTAGATCATTGCTCTGCAGGCAGAAGGGTTTTTTGAAGCGCCGGTCAGCGCGAGATGCGCAGATCGGAAATCGAGCGGGCGATATTCTTGTAGGCTTCGGTCAGTTCCTGCCCGTTGGTGGGGCGGAATGAGAACGCCGGATTGCTGGCACAGTAATCAAGTACCTCCTGGCCGGCAGTGGGCGCGTTGAACCCGACTGTGTAGATGATGATCTCTTTGGCCTTCATTGCGTCGCATGTGTCTTTGGCCATTGTTGCCGATCTTGGCGTGCCCTTGTTCGTACCCTGAATGGTCTGGTTGTATTCGCCGTCCGACATTAGGATAACCACCTTGGTTGCGTCGGGCTCGTCATAGGGGAGGGCCTGCGATGCAGCAGGCCACACATGGTTCCATTCCGGCGAAACCAGATACCAACCCCAAGCGGTGCCAATATGACCGGCCGTATTGCCACGGGGGCGCATACTGGCGATGAAATCCAGAAGAGGCTCGCGATTGTACGTGAGCGGAACGGGAATATCTGTGTTGCACCACGTAGTAGTGCTGGACGGGTTCACCAGAACCCAACGGTCATTGCTGGTGTCGTAAGTCGCGTCTACGGTGCTGAGCCAGCGATTGGGGGCAGGGCCACGGTCAGTATATGCGTCAGCGCCCTGGCGCTCCCAAACGCAGGTTGAGTTTATGGTGTATGTTTTTTCTTCATAACCGTACTGGCGGCAAGTGCCATTGTTCCGATAACGGATGCATGTATAGACGCTTTCGGAATAGGTCCGGTTTGCGTCTTTGTTCGTCACGGCTTTGAAGAATGGGCCAGCATTGACCATCGTATCGTAAGACACCATTGCAAGACGCACATCTTCGGGATCGCCCGAGTACCCTTCAACCGGGAGTAGGGTGTCTACGGCGACGACTGCGGCTTCCTTCAAGTCATCCATCCGGCCGTAGGAGCCCATCGAGCCTGACACGTCGAATACGAAGGCGATTTCCAGCTTGCCGATGCCATAGGTGGCGGCGGAGGAGACGGTGAAATCGAGCTTCTTGATGCCCACTACATTGGAAAGCGTGGTGCGCTGCTCACAGGTGGCGGAACCTTCGAGTTCCTCGGTTTCTTCAATATAGGTGAGCTGGATCTTGGTGCAGGTCAGACCGCTATTGTTGGACTGGTTGAGGATGCCGGTGAAATAGTCGTTGGCTTCCTTCAGCGTGTAGGCTTGGTCCTTGCCATCCTGCATGGATTTGGTTGCGGCCAGAACCGCGCTGTCGACCGCCTGTTGAACCCGCGCTTTCTGGGTGGTTGTCACCTGGAAATCGATGGCAAAGCCAGCAATCGCGACAATCGGGATGATGGTCAGCGCCGCGATCATCGCAACATTGCCCTTCTCATTCGCAGCAAAATTCAAACGGCCGGTGTTCATCTTGACCCTCTGTCCCATCCATACGGCCGGGATCTGGGTCAAATGCGTGCCCCCATGTCCCCGGCCATTGCAGGGTTATCGCAGATCTGGGTTTCTGCCCGGTGCGGCCGGGATGATGAAATTTGCCCGCAGGGTTTGGAATCTGTTAACTTGGTCACCGCGCGAATCGAGAGGCCTCGCCCCATGCAGCAGTATCACGCCCTGATGAAGGACATTCTGGAAAACGGCCACCGGCGCGGCGACCGCACCGGCGTCGGCACGATCGGTGTTTTCGGCCGCCAGATGCGGTTTGACCTCTCCGAGGGCTTCCCGATGGTCACGACCAAGCGGCTGCACCTGCGCTCCATCATCATCGAGCTGCTCTGGTTCCTGAAGGGCGATACCAATATCCGCTATCTCAAGGAAAACGGCGTTTCCATCTGGGATGAGTGGGCCGACGAAAACGGCGATCTCGGCCCTGTCTATGGCAAGCAGTGGCGCAGCTGGGCCGCCCCGAATGGCGAAACCATCGACCAGATCCAGTGGGTGCTGAATGAAATCCGCACCAATCCCAATTCCCGCCGCCTGATTGTCTCGGCCTGGAACCCGGCAGACGTCAACGACATGGCCCTGCCGCCCTGCCACTGCCTCTTTCAGTTCAATGTCATGGACGGCAAGCTCAACTGCCAGCTCTACCAGCGCTCGGCCGACGTCTTCCTGGGCGTGCCCTTCAACATCGCCTCCTATGCGCTGCTGACGCTGATGATGGCCCGCGCAACGGGGCTGGAGCCGGGCGAGTTTGTCCACACCTTCGGGGACGCCCATCTCTATCTCAACCATCTGGAGCAGGCAGAGCTGCAGCTGTCGCGGGAGCCGCGCCCCCTGCCGGCCATCTGGCTGAACCCTGAGAAGAAAGATCTTTTCGGTTGGGAGTATGAGGATTTCCGCGTCGACGGCTACAATCCCCATCCCCATATCAAGGCGCCTGTGGCGGTCTGAAGCGTGCCTCAGTCCTCCTGAAGGGCCTGCCAGGCTGTCCAGGCATCGCCCGCATACATCAGGCTGGGCCCGCCGCCCATATAGACGGTCATCGCCAGGGTTTCGGCCACCTCTTCATCCGTGGCGCCAAGGCGTTTCAGGGCCTTGGTGTGGAAGCCGATACAGCCGTCGCATTGTTTTGAAATGCCGATGGCCAGGGCGATGAGTTCCTTGGTCTTCTTGTCGAGCGCGCCGTCGGCAAGGGCAGCCTTGGAGAGGGCGCTGAACTGGGTGAGCGTGTCTGCCGCGCCCGTGCGCCGCAGGCCGGCGAGGCCTTCATTGATGGCGCCGGTGATGACGGCGTAGTCCTTGGTGCCTGAAGACATGATAGGGGCTCCTTGCAGCTTCCTGGATGTGAGTTGGCGGGCGCATGCGCCTTTTCTCAACTGGCGGCCCTGGTCTGCCGATCCAATAGGGAAATGCCCTTAGGCATCTGCCCCGCGGGGGCTGCGCTATTCGCTCAGCAATTCGCAATGGATGAAACCACCGGTCTCCACCGCGATCGGCAGGGCCTCCTCGAACTCCGTACAATAGACGACTGGCCCGCCTTCACCCTTCACCGAGGCGGATACCCGCACCTGCGGATCCCCGCTCACCTCGCGCGCCACCTGCCCGGCGTCAAAGCGCCCGGCCAGGGTGACGGACTGGTTGCGCACGCTGATCTGGCGGTCTTCCCGCCCCAGATCGACCAGCGCCTCGCCCCGCCGCGCCTTGCCGAAATAGTCCGCCTCCACGGTCAGCTTGACGCCCGCTGCGTCCAGCGCCCGGCTGACTTCGCTTGAAACGGTCACATCCAGCCGGAAGGGCAGGGCCGCCGGGCGGGGGTCATACGCGCCGGGCCCCGGCGCGCGCTCCGCTTCTGGCGCAGCAGCCCTGGCCGGCGCGGCCGCATCGTTCCGGTCCGGGCTATGCCCGCAGGCCGCCAGCAGCAGAGCCGGCAGGAGAAGGACGGTCAGGCGTTTCATCGATAGAACTCCTTGTCTTCCAGACAGTTGCGGGCACCGCCTTTTCTGGCAAGCCCCAGATTGCGGCTTGCCGTAACGGTAGAAGCTCTGCATCCTGACATTGGCTTGAGGCGGCATTTAGACCGGTCCGGCCCATCAAGGAGGCATCCATGAAAACCCTGATTGCTGAACTTATCGGCACTTTTGCCCTTGTCCTGTTCGGTTGCGGTTCGGCCGTTCTCGCGGGAGGCGAAGTTGGCCAACTGGGAATAGCTTTCGCTTTCGGCCTGGCCATCGTCGCCATGGCCTATGGCATCGGCCCCATCTCGGGCTGTCATGTAAACCCTGCTGTCAGCTTTGGCGCGTTCATTGCCGGGCGGATGACGCTGAATTCCATGCTGCAATACTGGCTGGCGCAGTTCATCGGGGCGATCCTCGGTGCGGCGGTCCTTTATCTCATCGCTTCGGGCAAGGCCGGGTATGATCTTGCTTCGAACGGGCTCGGCCAGAATGGCTGGGGGCCGGGCTATCTCGGCGAATACAGCCTTGTGGCCGCCCTCGTCTTTGAAGTCGTGGCCACCTTCCTGTTCCTGGTGGTGATCCTGGGGTCTACCCAGATATCAGCCCCCGGCATGGTCGCGGGCCTTGCCATCGGCCTGACGCTGGCGGTCATCCACATTGTCGGCATTCAGGTCACCGGCGTATCGGTAAACCCCGCCCGCAGCCTCGGCCCGGCGGTGTTCGTCGGCGGCACGGCGATTTCCCAGCTCTGGCTGTTCTTCGTTGCCCCGCTGATCGGCGCAGCGCTTGCCGGCCTTCTCTTCCGCCAGAAACTTCTGGAAACGGAGTAATTCTCAACTGGCCTCGCCCCAAAAGGGCGGGGCCATCTCAACCTCTCCAGCCGCGACTCCACAAGCAACGCGCAGGCACAGCGGCGCTGAGACCGCAGGGCTCAGCAATAGCCGCGAGCAATCTCAATCACGCCTCATGGGGCGAGATCAGCCCCATATCCTCGCGCCGGCGGATCACATATGAAACGATCACCGCGCCCACCATCTTGCCGATAACAAAAACAATCCAGTTTATGGGATGCAGCATGTTGCCCGGCTCCGCCCCCAGCTGCATCTGCTGGGCGATGTCGGCGCCATAGAGGAACACTGTCGTATCCATCGGCGAGGCGAGCGCGCTGGAAATCAGGATACGGGTCGACAGGCGGTATTTCGTGAAGGTGTAAACCATCCAGTCGACAAATTCTGACACGGCAAATGCAATTCCGCTCGCCAGCGCAATCACCGGCCAGGAATAGAAGAACGACCACGCCACCGCGATCGCCATCAGGATCAGCACCTTGTGCCCCATCTCCCGTTGCACGAAGTCACGGATGACGAACACCATGCCGGTCACCATCGTCATCGGGTGCAGCGCCACGCCCGGCGCATAATCCCCGCCCGGCGCGATGATCTCAGCCTGGGGGATCACACTGAACGACCAGTTGAGGAAGGGAATCAGCGCCACATAGATGAACGCCCAGAACCGTCCGTTCAGAAACCAGATGGCGCAAAATGTGAGCAGCAGCGCGCCCAGCGCCGGCCCTATCAACTGCGGCTGACCATTGGTCAGGACCGATACGAGTTCAGACATTTGTGAGCGTTCCCCCGATGTACCAGTTTAATACAGTTGCCGCTGCTTTCGGTGCTTGCTTAAACCATGCACTCGGGGCGAGGAAGCGGGCAATCGGGAGTGCGCCAGTCGGACTGATGTGAAAGATAATAACAAGAACAATGTCCATCGAAGTCAAACTCTGCCTGATCGTTGCGCAGGCGCGCAATCGGGTCATCGGCGCATCCGGCCGTCTTCCCTGGCGGCTGAAGGATGACATGGCATTCTTCAAGGCGACCACCATGGGCGCGCCCATCATCATGGGCCGCAAGACCTGGGAAAGCTTCCCCAAACGCCCGCTGCCCGGCCGCGAGAATATCGTTCTGACGCGCGACTGGGACTATGACGCGGCAGAGGCGCGCGTCTATTCCAGCTTCCCGGCGGCCATGAACGCGGCCCGCGCCATCGCCGCGCGCGAAGGCCGGGACGAAGCCTTCGTCATCGGCGGCGCGGAAATCTACACTCTCGCGCTGCCTTTCGCGGACCGCATCTACCTCACCGAGGTCGAAACCGAGGTCGAGGGCGATGCGCTATTCCCGGAACTGGACATGCGCCAGTGGCGCCAGGACGAGCTGGCCGCCCATCCGGCAGGGGAGGGCAATGACCACGCCTTCCGCATCCTCCGCCTCGACCGCGCCTCCGCCCACGCCTGACCATAGTTGAACCACTGGCCTGCGCTTCACGCTGGGGCAGTGATAGACACGGCCCGCATCCCCGCCTTACCCTTCCGGAAAAGAAACCTTCCGGGAGGAACAAGAGCATGGATTTTGAAGTCGTCGCCTCAGGCCTCGGGTTTCCCGAAGGCCCCGTCGTCATGGAAGATGGCTCGGTCATCATCGTCGAGATCCAGCGCGGCTGCATCTCCCGCCTCTGGAACGGCAAGCGCGAGGTGATCGCCACGCCGGGCGGGGGCCCCAACGGCCTCGCCATCGGCCCGGACGGCGCGCTCTATTGCTGCAATAATGGTGGCTTCGAATATCACGAAGTCGGCGGCCTCACGATCCCCGGCAATTGCCCGCCCGATTATTCCGGCGGCCGTATCGAGCGGGTCGACCTCTCCACCGGCAAGGTGGACCGCCTCTATGAAGCCGTGGACGGACAATCCCTGCGCGGCCCCAACGACATCGTGTTCGACACCGAAGGCGGCTTCTACTTCACCGACCTCGGCAAAGGCTTCTCGCGCAACCGCGATCATGGCGGCGTCTATTACGCAATGCCCGATGGCTCCCTCATCAAGGAAGTGGACTATCACCACATCTCGCCCAATGGCTGCGGCCTCTCGCCGAACGGCAAGACGCTTTATTTTGCTGACACGATGACCGCCCGTCTCTGGGGCTTTGCGCTCACCGGCCCCGGCGAATACACGCCCTACAAGCCGCCCTTCCTGCGTGGCCGCGTGATTACGGGGCAGACGGAGCTTTGCTATTTCGACAGTCTCGCCGTCGCCGCCTCCGGAAACGTCTGTGTGGCAACAATCCTCAAGAATGGCGGCTATGGCGGCATCACCACCATCACGCCCGAAGGCAAATCCAGCTTCACCGAAATCCCAGACCCCTTCGTCACCAACATTGCCTTTGGCGGGGCAGACATGCGCGACGCCTATATCTGCGCCTCCGGCACCGGCCAGCTGATCAAGACCCGCTGGGCAGAACCGGGCCTGAAGCTGAACTACAACGCCTGATGGCCAGGGCCTGACCCTTCCACCTTCGTCACCCTCGGCGGGCAAAGCCCGTCAGAGGACCTATCTTCTTGCATCGGCAGTTTCCAAGCCTTGCCAGCCATGCCATGGTCCCGGTCACGTTTTGCCACCGGGAGCCATCGCCATGCGCCGCACACTCGCCCTTCTGCCCGTCCTCTTCGCGCTCGCCGCGGTGCCCGCCCTGGCCGGGCCGGAAGATTTCCGCGCGGGCACGGTCATCCCCGGCTATGGCAAGTTCGCCCCGGTCGCAGACCCTACGCTCACGCCGGAAACCGAATTCAGGATTGCCTATGATGTGGCCGCCGGCGCCGAGCCCGGCAAAGCCAATGCCGCGCTCGACCGTGTGGCCCGTTTCCTCAACATGGCCGCCGCCGCCGGTGTCCCGGCAGAGAATGTCGCCCTTGCGGTCGTGGTCCACGGCCCGGCCACCAATGACCTGCGCAAGGTGATGAAGGATGGCGCCCCCAATCCCAGCGCGCCGCTGGTGGAGGCCCTTCTGGCAAACGGGGTTTCCATCATCCTCTGCGGCCAGGCAGGCGTCATGCATGACGCCGCGCCGGAGGATCTGGTCGAGGGCGTAACCGTCTCCCTCTCGGCGATGACCGCGCATGCCCAGCTCCAGCAGCAGGGCTATACGCTGAACCCGTTCTGACGCGGCCTACCGCGCCGCAATACACTCCACTTCCACCATCGCCCCGAGAGGCAGGGCGGAAATCGCCACGGTCGTCCGCGCCGGCGGGTCTGCGGGGAAGTAGTCCGCATACACCTCATTCATCGGGCCGTATTGCTCGGCGCCGGTCAGGAACACGGTGCATTTGAGAACGTCATCCATCGTACGGCCGGCCTTCTCCAGATTGCCCTTCACCGTGTCCATCGCCTGGCGGGTGGCTTCTTTTACGTCGCCGGTCTCGCTCCGCCCGATCACCCCGGCCAGATAGATCGTATCCCCATGGCCCACCGCCGCGCTGTAAAGCTGATTGCCCGGCACTAGCACCACTTTCTCCGGCGGTGGCGGCGGAAACGCCTTCGGCGCGGGCCGGCCGTGATCCTGAATGTTCACGCACGCGCCCAGCGCGGCAGGGGCGAGCAGGGCCATCAGGGCAAAGTGTTTCATGGGGCAGCCTTCCTTCTCATCAAAGCACAACACCGTAGGGCGGGTTAGCCAAAGGCGTAACCCGCCAATCCACCGCGAGAGAAAATAAACGCGGGGCAGGCCTATCCCCGCGCCCCGCTGATGGCGCGGATGCCTTCGAATATGGAGAGGGTCGTCAGGCAATCGTCCAGCGCCCGGTGGGCGGCGGCCTGGTCCACGCCGAAATGCCGCGCCACGGTTGCCAGCTTGTAGTCAGGCAGGCGCAGATACCGCCGCGCCGCCTGCAGGGCGCAAATCACGGGATGGGTCTCAAACACTTCCGGCGCCGCCGCGCGCAGAAAGCTCATGTCAAACCCGGCATTATACGCCACAATCGGCAGCCCACGGATAAACCCGGTCAACTCTGCCACCACCTCATGCCCCTCAGGCGCCCCCTCCAGCATGTCGCTGCTGATCCCGGTCAGCCGCGTAATGTGATGGGGCAGGGCGGCGTCACATCGCACAAAGCTCGAAAAGCTCGCCCGCGCGCCGGTCACCATATCCACCCGCACCGCGCCCACCTCAATGATCTGGCAGGTGCGCGGACTGAACCCCGTCGTCTCAAGGTCCACCACCACAAATTCATGCAACTCATGCGGCGCAGTCAAATGCCCTCAGCCTCCAATGCGGCAGCGCTCCCTCCCGCCTGCTCATTAATCCTGTTCCAACTAGGCCCGCTTTGGGGGCGACCAAGTGCTAACTCCCATTCCGCGCATCGATAGTAGTTGGAGGTTCGCAAAAGTAATGTTCGCCATGTGATTTATTTTGCAAGGTGTACGGAAATTGTTTCAGGTTTCGTTTGTTTTGCCGATCATTTTTCCGCTTTATGTTGGGTCGGTTTTGGGTGCGCAAAGGATTTTCCTGTCGGAATCAGTTGTGCGTATAATGGATATTTGTATTTAATTGGCTTACGGAAGAGTGAACGCTAATCCGACTCGAGTGTGCAATCGAGCGATTCGTTTCGGGTGGTTGAGGCGCGGTGCCCCATTCGGCGACGTCTCCACGACACTGAAAACCTCTGCTTCCAATTGTTTATAGAGGTGGAGTGGCTGGGTTGGACCGAAGCGAGTGGTTACTTCATAGTAGGAAAAACTGAAATCTTCTAAGATGTCGCTGCAAATCAGATTTGGATTATTTCTGTATCGATCTCTCGCATAGTTCTGCCAGAGAACTGGGTGATGGACACCTTTTCCATACATACTTCCAGTTAACTTTATGCGGTGCTTCCCCAGGCGGGACCAAATACTTTCCGTGCCCCTTGCTCGACCAACATAAATTACCTCGTCACCTTGAGCGATGAGGTAAACTCCATGGGTCTGTTGCAGAGAAATGTATGGGCTCTTTGGCTGCAAGCCATATTGGGGCTCTCTGAATTGTTCCCGATCTGGGACCATCGTACTCCCGGAGCGGGAGTAGTTTTGAGTTTTCCAAATTGAAGGGTCAGGCTTGATGTAAAAGCAGTCAGAAAACTTTCGCCATGATGATTGCTGCGGTTGTGAAGTCATTCGTCCACCCCATTAGATAGAATTCGAATATTACCAGTAGTTGGGTTGAATTCAATCTTCAAACACAATCTCCGGCGCGGGCTTTGTTACCAGCTCGTCCAGCGCAATCGCCACATTCCGTGCAAGTTTCAGGAAAACATCCGCTGCCGGACCATTTGACAGGGCGGCCGGCGTGCCCGCGTCGCCTGCTTCGCGGATGGGCTGCAGCATCGGGATTTCCGCCAGCAGGGGCAGGCCGAGGGCCTGCGCCATCTTCCGCCCGCCGCCTTCGCCCATCAGATAGTGGCGGTTTCCGGCCGCGTCTTCAAACCAGCTCATCGTCTCGGCAATGCCGATCACCGGCACATGCGTCTTGGCAAACATCGCCGCGCCCCGGCGCACATCGGCGAGCGCCACTTCCTGCGGCGTCGTCACGATCAGCGCGGCGGTCACCGGCACCTTCTGCGCGATGGCAAGTTGCGCGTCGCCCGTGCCGGGCGGGGTGTCGATGATCAAGAGGTCCAGCGGGTCTTCCTTCGTGCCCCATTCGGCATCGTTGAGCAGCTGGGTGATGGCCGACATCACGATCGGCCCCCGCCAGATCATCGGCGCGTCAGGGTCGGAGAGGTAGCCGATGGAGAGGGTCTTCAGGCCATGCGCCTCCACCGGGATCAGCTTCTTGGCCGGGGAGGTTGCCGGCTCGGCGTTCACCGTGCCCAGCATGGTGGGGAGGGAGGGGCCATAGATGTCAGCGTCCAGCAGGCCGACCTTCATGCCGGCCTTGGCCATCGCGGCGGCAAGGTTCACCGACACGGTGGACTTGCCAACCCCGCCCTTGGCGCTGGCGACCACCAGGATGCGCGCGATGCCCGGAAGGGGGCGCATGGGGCTGGCCGGCGGCGGGGCGCCCTGGCTCAGCGCCTCGTCGGAAAGGCGCGCGCCCTTGGTGACGCGGCGTGTCCCGGCGGGGGGCGAGGGTGTCAGCGGACTGTCCGGATTTGTCCGGTTCTGTCCGGAATTGGCATGGGAATGAGTCTGATTGGGCGCCTTTTCCGCGGTCAGAACGGTGGTCACCTTTTCGATGCCGGGAATGCGCGCGGCGGCGTTTTCCGCCTCGATGCGGCGGGCCTCAGCGCCTGCGGTGCCGCCGCTGTCAGCCCGGATCACCAGGATCGCCCGGCCCTCTTCCCCGATGGTGACGGACTCCAGCCAGTCCGGCGCCCCCAGCGCGCTGCGCACGGCGGCCGCGAGTTTCTCCCGGGACTTCTGCCTTGATCCAAACATTTAAGACTTCCTCGGCTAGAACGGGGCATAAATTGCGCAAACATCGGTTTGTGCGGGGTGAAGCAGGCGGCCCGGCACCCCGGAATGCGGCATTTTTGCTGCGCCGGGAAGCCGATTTAGCGTGCAGAGTGTGGTAGAGCCTCTATATAGGCGGGAAACGCAGATTTCAGGAGGCTGAATGCCCTGGGACGACAAGACAAAAGGCTCTGGCCCTTGGGGCGGAGGCGGTTCGGGTAATGGCAATGGGGGCGGAGAAGGTGGTTCTCCGTGGAACCGGCCCGGAAAACAGGATTCCGGGAACAAGGAACAGCCCGACCTGGAAGAACAGATGCGCCGCATGCAGGAGCGCTTTCGCCAGCGCCGCAATGGTGGCGGCGGGGGCCGCAAAGGCGGCGGTGGTGGCAGCGGCGGCACAGGCCGCGGCGCCGGTCCGCTCGGCGTCATGGTCATCGTGGGCGTGGGTCTTCTCGCCTGGCTCTCCACCAGCATTGTGGTTGTGGCGCCTGAACAGCAGGCCGCCGTGTTCCGCTTCGGCAAGTGGCAGGCAAATTACGGTCCCGGCCTTCATTTCCATCTGCCTGCCCCGCTGGAAAGCCACCGGCTGATCCAGGTGGAAACCCGCACCGAAACCCCGATCGGGCGCACGCAGGACCAGAGCCTGATGCTGACCCAGGACGAGAATATCGTGGACATCCACTTCTCGGTCATCTGGAAGGTCGACACGCAGAACCCCGAGAACTACCTGCTCAACGTGCGCGACCCGGAAACGACGGTTGCCATGGTCGCCGAGTCGGTGATGCGCGAAGTGGTCGGCAAGACGCGCCTTCAGGCGATCATCACGACAGAGCGTGACCGTGTTCAGCAGCAGGTCGCCGAACAGACCCAGGCGCTTCTGAACGAATACCGCGCCGGCGTGCAGGTGCTTCAGGTGCAGATCGGCAAGGCGGACCCGCCCCAGCCTGTGATCGAGGCGTTCAACGATGTGAACGTTGCCGAGCAGGACGCGGAAACGCTGACCAACCGCGCCACCCAGTTTGCCAATGAAGTTGTTCCGCAGGCCCGCGGTACGGCCTCGCGCCTGCAACAGGAATCTGAAGCCTACCGCGATCAGATCGTGGCCGATGCAAACGGTGAAGCCGCCCGCTTCGACCAGATCTATGAAGAGTATCGCAAGGCGCCGCGCGTCACGCGCGAGCGTATGTATCTTGAAACCATGGAACGTGTGCTTGAGCGTTCGGACAAGCTGATCCTCGACCAGAATTCGGGCGCTGTGCCCTATCTGCCGCTTGATCGCGTCCGGACCCAGCCCAACAGCGGAGGAGAGCGCTGATGCGTGCTTTTGGTTGGCTCATCCTGATCCTGTCCATCATCGCTCTGGTGGTGATCTCGAATGTGTTCTTCATCGTCGGCCAGGCGCAACAGGCCATCGTGCTTGAAGTTGGCCGCCCGGTGCGGATCATCAACGCGCCCGGCACCGATCAGGCCGGTCTGCACATGAAAATCCCGGTCTATCAGCAGGTCCAGGTGCTCGATAAGCGTAACCTTGGCCTCGATATCGAAGGCATCCAGGTGATCGCTTCCGACCAGCGCCGCCTGCAGGTGGATGCGTTCGTCCGCTGGCGGATCAACGACCCGCTGCGCTATTATCAGAGCTTCCGCACCGAAGCGGCAGCCACAACCCAGATCAACACGATCACGGTTGCGGCCATCCGCGCCACGCTGGGTGATGTTCCGGTGCCGGAGATCATTTCCGGACAACGCGCCGCCCTGATGAACAACATCCGTGACAGCGTGAACGAAGAGCTGCAGCGGGCCGGCGTCGATGTCATCGACGTGCGTATCCGCCAGGCAGACCTGCCGCAGGAAGTTGCCGAAGGCGTCTACAACCGGATGCGGACGGCGCGTCTGCAGGAAGCCCAGCGCATCCGTTCGGAAGGGGAGGAGCGGGCCCGCCTGATCCGCGCCCAGGCCGAACGCGAGAAGACCGTTATCGAGGCCCAGGCGCGTGAAGCGGCTGAAAAGATCCGCGGTGAGGGTGATGCCCGTGCCACGGAAATCTATGCCACGGCGTATAACAAGGACCCTGAATTCTTCCGTTTCCAACGGGCGCTGGTCGCGTGTGAAAAGGCTATCCAGCAGGGCACGCAGCTGGTCATCAGCCCCGGTTCATTGGGGGTCTGTGACCAGTTCTTCGACAGCGCCCGCGCGGCGGGCGGGACGCGCTGATCAGGGGCGGGCGAGGCGATGAGCTGGATTACGCTCGCCCTCGCCGGCTTCGGCGTCTGGCTTCTGGTGGAAGGGGCGCTCTGCGCCATTACACCTGACTATATGCGCCGCATAGGTCAGCTCCTCTCCAACATGCCGCCCCGCGATCTGGCGATAGGCGGGCTGGTGGTGGCGGCGGTCGGCGTCGGCCTTCTGATGCTTGCAGTTCGCACAGCCTGAGCCTGTTGCAACTGGCGGCCAAAGCGCCATAGTCAGCTTTGCAGAATAATTCGCGCGCGCCGGCATCTGCCGGGCGGGCCGCAGAAAAGACCGTGAAGGGAGTCATCTCCACCATGAACCGGACCGCCGTTGCGGTGATCGCCCTGATGGCACTCATGGCCCCCGCCACGTTCGCGCAGACAGCGGGCAGCCTGTCCCGTCCCGGCGCGCCGGTTGATGCCAAGACGGCACCGCAAAGCTTCAGCGCGCTGTCCAAACGCCTGATGCCGGCGGTGGTGAACATCTCCACGTCGCAGGTCGTCGCCAGCCGTCTGCCAACCTTTCCGGAAGGCTCGCCTGCCGAGCGGTTCAATGAATATTTCGGCCGCAATGATGATGGCTTCCAGCGCCAGGGCTCGCTCGGTTCGGGCTTTGTCATCAGCGCTGATGGCTATATCATCACCAACAACCACGTCATTGACAAGGCCGACACGATCGAGGTCACCTTCTCCGATGGCCGCACGCTGGACGCAAAGATCATCGGGCGTGACCGGGATACCGATATCGCGGTGCTGAAAGTCACCTCCCGCACGCCGCTGCCCTTCGTTGACCTCGGCGACAGCGACAAGGCCGAAGTAGGGGACTGGGTGATCGCCATCGGCAACCCGCTCGGCTTTGGCGGTTCGGTCTCGGCCGGTATCATTTCGGCGACGGGCCGCGATCTGAATACGGGGCGGTCTGACAATTTCATTCAGACCGATGCAGCCATCAACCAGGGCAACTCCGGTGGCCCGCTGTTCAATCTGAATGGGCAGGTTGTGGGCGTGAACACCGCCATTATCTCCCAATCGGGCGGCTCCATTGGTCTTGGCTTTTCGGTGCCTTCCAACACGGTGAAGCGCATTTCTGCGCAGCTCATCAAGGAAGGCCGGGTGCACCGTCCCTGGCTTGGGGTGAATGTGCAGGATGCGGACGAGTCGCTCATCAAGGCGTATCGCGCAACCGGCAAGAGCGGCACCATCGTCACCCGCATCACCGATGACAGCCCGGCGGCCAAGGCGAAGCTGGAAGTCGGCGATCTCATCCTGGCGATTGATGGCCGCGCGGTGGCCGGGGTGCGCGACATGACGCGCCAGCTGTCGGAGAAGCCCATCGGCAAGGCGATCACCCTCAGCATCGTGCGCGACGGACGTCAGCGGGATGTTGCCGTCACGCTGGGCGAACTGCCGGATGAGGATGTGCCCGCCACCGCTGCGCCGTCCGAGGCGGTTGGCCTGTCCAATGATCTGGGCGCCGATCTGGTGGCGCTGGATGATGATGTGCGCCGGCGGTTCGGCGCGCCGCGCGATATGACCGGGGTTGCGGTTACCGGTGTCAGCACCCGGGGCCGGGCTTACAACAAGCTGCGCCGGGGGGATGTCATCGTCGAGGTGAATTTCCAGTCCGTCAGCACGGTTTCCGATGTGCTCAAACGCCTGGATGCCGCCATGCAGGCGCCGAACCAGCCGATCCTGATCCGGGTGAAACGCCGGGGCGACACCGGGGGCTGGTTTGACCAGTTCGTGTCGATCGAAATCCGGAAATAAGGGGAATTCCCCAGCGTTTGGGGCAGGTTTCGCCCATGACGCAGCGTCAGGGCCCTGTCAAACATTACGGAAAAGATGCCGAATTGGCTCGCCAAGTGCGACAACGCGCGCTAAGGACAGCGCAAATCGACCTTTTCACGGGCTGAGGCAGAGACATGATCCATCCTTCCTTGATCGCGATCGCCGCCATTGTAGTTGTGTTCGGCATCCTGAATCTCATAGAGTTCAAGCGCCTGGACTAATCTTCAAGGGAGCAGGCGGTGCCCGACCCCATCCTGCTCATTTCCCTTTTTGGCGGGCTGCTCCTCATGGCGCTTGCCGGAGACCTATTGGTGCGGGGCGCGCTCGGCCTGGGCCGGGCGATGGGCGTTTCGCCGCTGGTCGCGGGTGTTTTCATTGTCGGTTTTGGAACTTCGGCGCCAGAGATGTTCATCTCGGCAAACGCCGCGCTGAACGGCAATCCGGGCCTGGCCATCGGCAATATCGTCGGCTCCAATATCGCCAACATTCTGATGGTTGCGGCCATTCCCGCGCTGATCTTCACCTATCGCACTGGCGGGGCCGGGCAGGGGCGGGCGCTGGGCATGCTGCTGCTGGCAACCGGTATCTGGATCGGGATGACGGCGATCCTGCCGCTGGAGCCTTTGATGGGGCTCTGCTTCCTGCTGGTTCTGATTGGCTATACCGGCTTTTCCATCTTCGCGGCCCGGCATGACGAAATCGCCGGGCGCGGTTCTCATCATGCCGATGCCGTGACGCTCAATCCCCCGGTCTGGCGGGCCATTTTCTATGTGCCGCTGGGCATTGCCGGGCTGGTCTATGCCTCCGGCATGATCATTGCGGGCGGGGAAGGGGTGGCGCGGCATTTCCGGGTGCCGGAGGAGTGGATCGGGCTGACCATCCTGGCGCTGGGCACCTCGCTGCCGGAGATCGGCGCGGGGCTGGCGGCGGCATTCCGGCGGCGGGGGGATGTTGTGGTCGGCAATATCCTTGGCTCCAACGTGTTCAACCTTCTGGGCGCGGGCGGGATCGTGGCCCTGCTGGGACCGTTCGAAGTGGCGCCGATGTTCCAGCGCTATGACCATTGGGTGATGGGGGCAGCGGCGCTGGTATTTGCGGCGTTGATCCTGCTGCGCGTGAAGATGGGGCGGCTTCTGGGGCTGGTGCTGCTGCTGGTCTATGCGGCGTATATCTATGGCCTGGTGACGGGCACGAACATCATGGCGCTGGTTCAGATGGTGCGCGGATGACACCCAGGGGCGCGCTGGTGACGGGGGCGGGCGGACGCCTTGGCCGGGCCATGGCGCTGGCGCTGGGAACCGATGGCTGGACCGTGGCGGTGCATTACCGGGGCTCTGCCGAGGGCGCGCAGGAGACCGCCGCGCTCATCCGGGCAGCGGGCGGGAAGGCCGAAATCATCGCCTGCGACCTGTCAGACGAGCGTCAGAGGGCGGACCTTTTTGGACAAATCCGGACACTCCTGGACATGCCGGTAACCCTGCTGGTCAATTCGGCGTCAACTTTTACCGGCGACAGCGCCGCCAGCCATACCCGCGAAGACTGGGACCATCATTTCGAACCCAACCTGCGCGCGCCGGTGCATCTTGCCCAGCAGCTTGCCGCCCACCTTCCCGAAGGCGAGCGGGGCCTGGTGGTGAACCTGATCGACCAGAAGGTGCTGAAGCTCAATCCGCTGTTCTTCACCTATACCCTGTCCAAGGCGGCGCTGTGGCAGGCGACGCAGACGCTGGCGCAGGGCCTGGCGCCGGATGTGCGCGTCAACGCCATTGCGCCGGGCCCGACGCTGCAGAGCGTGCATCAGACCCCCGCCCAGTTTGCCGCCGAGAAGGCCGCGACGCTGACCGGAGAGGGCGGCTGCCCTGAGGAGATCGTGCGGGCGCTGCGCTATCTGGTGAGCGCCTCCAGCGTGACCGGGCAGATGATCGCCTGTGATGGCGGCCAGCACCTGATGTGGCAGACCCCCGACACCCAGATCTGAGAGGCTGTCCATGAACTTCTCCTCCGATACCGCCGCGCCGGCCCATCCTTCCGTGCTCGAAGCAATGATGCGGGCCAATGCCGGGCCCGCCCCCAGCTATGGCGCTGACAAGATTACCGCGCGCGTACGGGCGCAGCTGGCGCTGGTGTTCGAGACAGACGATTTCGACTTCTGGATTACGCCCTCGGGCACGGCGGCGAACGCGCTGGCGCTTGCCTGTTTCTGCCCGCCGATTGCCTCGGTGATCTGCCACCGCGAAGCGCATATCCAGATGGATGAACGCGGGGCGGTGGAATTCTTCACCGGCGGCGGGCGGCTGCACCTTCTGCCCGGCGAGGGCGCGAAGATCGATTTTGATGTGTTCAAGGACTATCTGGACGAGTTTGATCCGAGCTTTGTGCATGGCACGCCCCCGGCGGTGCTGTCGCTGACGAACCTGACCGAATGTGGCACGGCCTATACGCCGGACGAGGTGGCCCGCTTCGCGCGGCGCGCCAAGGGCGGCGGGCTGGCGGTGCATATGGACGGGGCGCGGTTTGGCAATGCGCTGGTGCATACCGGGGCCAGCCCGGCGGAGATGAGCTGGAAAGCCGGTATCGACGTGCTGACCCTGGGCCTGACGAAAACCGGGGCGCTGAGCTGCGATATCGTGATCCTGTTCGGGGCGGCCAAGGCGAAGGGCAAGGAACTGCGCGCGCGGGCCAAACGCGCCGGCCACATGCCCGCCAAGATGCGCTTCCTGGCGGCGCAGGCGGAGGCGATGCTGGAGGGCGGGCTGTGGCTCGGCCTCTCGGCCCATGCCAACGCAATGGCGCAGGAGCTGGCGGCGGTATTCCGCGAGGACGGTATCGAGCTTGCCTTTGATGTTCAGGGTAATGAGGTTTTTGCGCTGCTGGACCCGTATGACATCGACAAGCTGCAGGAAGACGGCGCCGCCTTCTATGCCGAATGGCCCGGCGGATCGAGCCGGTTTGTGTGCTCCTGGGCGACGGCCGAGGCGGAGATTGACGCCGTGCGGGAAACGCTCAAGCGGGCGATGCGGAAGTAAGGGGAGGCATCAGGGCGTGAGCGCTTTGCCGAGCCAGACTTGCAGGGCGGCGATGACTTTGCTGGAGTCGATGGGGGCGGTGGCGGCGCCGCCGAGCAGTTCCTGATGCAGGCTCATGACAAGCAGGGGCGAGAGGGCGGCGAGCGCGGCGGTGCGCAGCTCGGCCTCGTCCTGCGGGGCGCCGGGGGTTGCGCGGAGCTTGTCTGACACGGCGCCCAGCGCCGGCTCGAGCACCTTTTCGAGATAGGCCCGGCCGATGGCTTCGTCGGCGAGGCCTTCGATGAGGCCGAAAGCATGGGCACGGATGAAACCGCCCAGCCGCATGCCAGCCTCGGAGATGCGGAAATATTCCTCAAAGGCGGTGGCCGGATTGGCCGAGGGCAGGGCGACGACCGCCCAGAGGGGCGCGCCCTTGCGGCCGATATTCTCCAGGATCTCGATGACAAGGCCCTGCCGGTCTCCGAAATAATGGCGCAGGGTGGGCTCGGAGGCATTCATCGCCTGGGCAAACTGGCGCAGCGAGGGGCGGCGCAGGTCGGCGGAGAGGGCAAAATCGGTCAGCGCGTCGAGCAGGGCGGCGCGTTTCTCGTCAAAGTCATGATTGCGGGCGCCGGCGGGCCTGGGCATTGGAACACGTCTCCATCAGGCACCGGCATCTGCGCGCACCGTTTCCTACATCACACCGGAGGATATATCCGTCAATCTAGGGCGGGCCGGGCGGAAAAATTAGACCAGATGGCCAATAAGCCGGGTTCTGTTCGTCCCTTGCGGGATCTGGCAGCCATTCCTCTGGGGCGCTCATTACTGAACGCCTCGGCGCGACGCACCCGGGGCACGAGCGGCGGACAGCCCGTATGTGCCCCCTACTTGGTCTTGCTCCGGGCGGGGTTTGCCATGCCAGCCCTGTTACCAGCGCTGCGGTGGGCTCTTACCCCACCCTTTCACCCTTACCCTCGGGCCGAAGCCTTCGGGCGGTTTACTTTCTGTGGCACTTTCCCTCGGCTCACGCCGGGCGGCTGTTAGCCGTCGCCCTGTCCACCTGGAGCCCGGACTTTCCTCCAGTATGGGGTTACCCCCATACCAGCGGCTGCCCGGCCATCTGGTCTGGCGGGGGATATAGGGGGTTTGGGGGCGCAGTGCAAATGGGGCCGGGCGGCTTCGCGCTGCGCGCGCCCTCACCCCCCATTGCTGCGCAATGGGCCCCTCCTCTCCCACTTCGCGGGAGAGGGGCTTGGCGTTGCGCTTGGGGTGAAGTCCCAACCCCTCTCCCTCAGGGAGAGGAGGGGCCCGCCGCCAAAGGCGGTGGGAGGTGAGGGCCTTGGTCCCGAAACGCAAGAAGGCACGACCCCCTTGCGAGCGTCGTGCCTTCCCGTGTGTTTCGAATCGGTCTACCGAGACACTGTGCTAGCACTCGATATCGTTCTTCGATCGACATCAGGCTCTGGAGACAACCCGTTCGAGCGGGCCATCCTTCATCACCCTCCGGACCCGGACGTTCGCCTTTTCAGGCGCACGCTTCCGTTTCCGTCGCCGTCATGCACAACCGGGGGGTTGCGAGCATGCGGCTGACCGCCTGCGCTTGCCATTGCTGGCCCTCACTTCTTGGTCACCGTCTACGGATCGCGCCCCGTTACGGCATACGGCCCCGTTTGGCTGGGTCTAGCTCCCGCCTCCCGGCCATCGCCTGCTTTATCCCTTCATCTCCGCCTGGGCCCTTTGCGCCGCCAGTCTCCCGGCTTTGCTCCTGACCCGGTTTCGTCCGGGGGCGATGGACTTTTCCTCCGGTTCCGTTGGCAGGTTTGCTCCTGCCGGGTATTCCGTTGGCTTACCGAAACGATCTCACAAGCCCTCGCCTGAGTCGAGAGGCTGTCCAGATTTTTTCTCGCTGCCGGAGAAGAATCTCACAGGTTTCGTTACGCCTGTGGAATGTTTGTGAAGCGCTTCAAAAATATGCAACAAAATCAACCGGGCAAGGAGTATCCCTGTCCGGCTATACCTGGGATGAAAAAGCCCTGCGGATGGGGCGGGGGCCCGATTTGTCCGGGGACGGCATATAATTTGTCAGAGGGAATGAGATGTCCCCGGCGTCCCGGCTCTGCCTCATCCGCAGGATTGCTGCCCTCGGGCAGCAGATGGATGCCTGGGAGATGAAGCCAGGCATGCGCGAGGATGCCCCGCCGGGCGGCCCCGGTGGATAGGGCCCATCGGGACAGGGCTCTGCCTGCAATAAATGCAGGCGGGGAGGGCGGGGACAGGCGCGCGCTAATCCGCGGTTTGTTTCTGCGGCGGACCGTGCCAGAAAGACGGGGATGCTCGAGCGCTGGCGACCCGACTTCATAGATCCTGCAATCCGGGCTGTGCGCCGGCTGGTGCGGCCGGATGTGCGTATCGTGACCGGCGGCATCGCCTTCTATGCGCTGTTCTCGATCTTCCCGCTGATCTACATGACGCTGACGCTGCTGACGTTCTTCCTGCCGCCGGAACTGGCGCATCAGCTGGCCAAGCCGATCACCAATTTCTTCAGCCAGAGCGTGGAGCCGCTGACCTTCGAGGAGGTGGACGCGATCCAGAAGATGACGCCGGCCGGGCTGAGCGTGCGGGCCTTTCTGGCGGCGATCCTGGTGCTGTTTACGGCAACCTCCGGCGCCAAGGCGCTGATTACCGGCATCAGGATGATCGCCGGCACGGCCGACCGGACGAAGTTTGCGCGCTTTCAGGGCACGTCGCTGGCGCTGACGGCGACGCTGATCCTGATCGTGTGGCTGCTGGGGGCGACGCAGCTCATCGCGACGGTGGCGGTGCAGGAGGCCGGGGGGCTGGCGGTGCGCTTTGCCAACGAAATCGCGACGGTGGTGGACTCGCTCTGGATCTCGAAAGGGGTGGCGAGCTTCGTGGTTTTCTATCTTATCCTGGTGATGTCGCTGCGCGGGCATGTGCGGCGGGGCACGCGGGCGCTGGCGGCGGGCGCAGGCGCGGCGGCGGTGGCCTTTCTGGGCGTGACCTTTCTGTTCCAGCTATACCTGCACTATTCGGTGATGAGCACGGTCTATGGCGCGCTGGCGTCGCTGATCCTCGGTTTCATCTGGCTGTCGGCGTCGGTGTCATCGCTGCTGCTGGGGGCGGCGCTGGCGACCGAATGGGCTCATGCCTGGGGCGAGGATGAAGCGCCGGGCGCTGAGGCGTAGGCTGCGGCGATCTGGGCGAGGCGGCGCAAGGTGTCCGCGCCGGCCATGCCGGTAACCGCGTGGGGCATCCAGCGGCGCTGGAAAGCGCGCAAGGCGGCGGGGATGTCGGCCGTGTCATAGCCGACGGCGGCGAGCTGGGCATTGAGGCGCGAGGCGTCGCCGCCCGACCAGACGCAGGCCGCGCCGGTTTCCGGCACGGGCCAGAGGCCGAGGCCGGCGTCTGCGAGGCGCGCCCAGGGGAAATGTTCGCCCGGATCGATCTTGCGGGTGGGGGCGATGTCGGAATGGCCGACGAGGCCGGTGGGCGGAATGGCATGATGAGCCATGATCTCGCGCGAGAGAGCGATGACGGCGGCGATCTGGGCGCCGGGATAGGGCGGGAGGCTGCCGCCGGGGGCGCGGTAGTCATGGCCGCCATTGACGATCTCGATGCCGACGGAGCGGGAGTTAAGATCCTCCAGGCCTTGCCATTTCGATACGCCGGCATGCCAGGCGCGGAGGTTTTCCGGCACGAGGCGCGCAATGCGGCCATCTTCCCAGACCATATAGTGCGCGGAGACTTTTGCTTCGGGATCCCGCATCCGGGCGAGGGCGGCGGCGCCGCTTTCCATGCCGGTGTAATGCAGCACGAGCAGGGAGACAGGGTGTTTCCGGTCGTCAAAGTTCGGGCTGGGGGTGTCTTCGATGTGCATCACGAGTCTCCCGAGGCGGCCTTCTTGCCGAGGGCAGCTTCCGGCATTTTTTCGTTCGGGCGCAGCGCGATGACAAGCACCCCCGACAGCGAGACGATGGCGCCGAGGATGAGGCGCAGGGTGAGCGGCTCGTTCAGGAGGGCGATGCCGAAGATCACGCCCCAGATGGGTGTCATCAGCGTGAGCGGTGAGAGGAGGGAAACGTCATACTTCTTCAGGAGGGTGTAGAAGGCCGAATGGCCGAACACCGACACGCCGAGGATGGCGAAGGCGCTGGCGGCCCAGACCATCCAGCCGCCATGGATGTAGGCGTCGAGCTGGCTGGTCTCCATCACGAAGGAGAGGGCGAACAGCGGCGCAAAGCTGAACGCGCCGACCCAGGCCTGCATGCGCAGGGCGGAGATTTTCGGCATCGACTTCATGATGATGCCGCCCGCCGAGCCGACGAAGGCGGAGCCGATGATGTAGAGCAGGCCATAGGAGACCGAGAAGCTGCCCGGATCAAACGCGATGATGACGACGCCGATGAAGGCGAGGAAAATGCCGAGCGCGCGGCGCCAGCGGATGACCTCGCCCAGGAACAGCATGCTCATCAGGGTGGAGATGGGCACGCCAAGCTGGCCGGTGACGGCGACGGCGGAGGCCTCGGCATGCTGCAGGCCGATGAAGAGGAGCGCGAAATGCACGCTGCCGATCATGATCGAGACGAAGAACAGCGTGCGCAGGTTTGGCGGGCGCGGGAAGAGGAAGGGCACGAGGCAGACCGCGACGCCCAGGAAGCGCAGCGCGGCAAAGAAGATCGGCGGAATGGCCATATCGGCCACGGCCCAGCGCGTGACGACAAGGTTCAGCCCCCAGACGAGGCAGACGGCGCAGAGGAGGAGGAAGTCACGTATGGCCATGATGGAGCTGGCCCTATCAGGCTTTGGCGGGGATTGGCAGGGGGCGCGTCGGGGTAGGCTGGCAGGGGAGGTATGCGGGGGTGCCGCTCTGCTTGGCGTCCCCCCCTCCGTCCGCTGCGCGGCCACCTCCCCCGTAAACGGGGGAGGATGATCACCGCGCCTTCTCGTGCCCCGGAGGGGCGGAGGGGGCTCTCTGGCGTGTTACTTGCCCAGCCGGTTTACCGGCAGGCGGAGATAGGTCTGCCCGTCAGACTCCGCAGGGGGGAGGCGGCCGGCGCGGATGTTGACTTGCAGAGAGGGGAGGATGAGGCGCGGGACGCTTAGGGTCTGGTCGCGGGCGGTGCGCATGGCGACGAAGTCTGCTTCTTCGACGCCGTCATGGACATGCACATTGGCGGCGCGGTGCTCGGCAACGGTGGCTTCCCAGGCATAGGTTTTGCGGCCTTCGGGGAGGTAGTTGTGGCCGGTGAAGATGCGGGTTTCCGGCGGCAGGGCGAGCAGCTTGCGGATCGAGCGGTAGAGCGCGTGGGCGTCGCCGCCCGGAAAGTCTGCCCGCGCGGTGCCGTAGTCTGGCATGAAGACGGTGTCGCCGACAAAGGCGGCGTCGCCGATCAGATAGGTGAGGCAGGCGGCGGTATGTCCTGGTGTGTGCAGTACACGGATGGTTTCGTTGCCGAGCGGGATTTCGTCGCCTTCATGGAAGAGCGCGTCGAAGACGGTTTCATCCGGCGCGTCAGATGTGGGGCCGAACATCGGGCGGAAGATTTTCTGAACTTCGGTGATATGCGCGCCAATGCCGATCCTGGCGCCGGTTTTCTGGCGGATGTAGTCGGCGGCCGAGAGATGGTCGGCATGGGCGTGGGTGTCGAGCGCCCAGACGATTTTCAGACCCTCCGCCTCTGCGGCGGCGAGCACGTCATCTGCAGACTTGGTGGAGAGGCGGGCCGGGGCAGGATCGAAATCCAGCACGGGGTCGATGATCGCGGCCTGCCGGGTGGCGCCGTCCCAGACGAGATAGGTGACGGTGTTGGTGGCCGTGTCGAAGAAGGCTTTGATCTTTGGCATTTTATGGTCCTTTCGGGCGGCGGTCTTATCTGCGTTGGTGCTAATATATGAGGCATTGCTAATTTAGCAAGTTCTCATATATTTAAGGCTGTTCAAGCCTGACGGCGAAGGAGCCGCACATGGACCTTACTTTGCCCGTGATACTGGCGGCGCTGGCCAGTGGCGCACTGGTCGGCGTGTTCCTCGGTACGTTCGGGGGCGGGGGCAGCGTGCTGGCCGCGCCGCTGCTGATTTATGCCGTGGGCGTGCGCGACCCGCATGTGGCGATCGGCACATCGGCCGCCGCCGTAGCGGCGATCGCGCTGGTGAGCCTGGTTGGCCACTGGCGGGCAAAGCGGGTGAAATGGCCGTGTGCGGGCGCGTTTGCCGTGGCGGGGATTCTGGGATCGATTACCGGGTCGCAGCTGGCGCTGCGGGTGGATGGCACCTGGCTGCTGGCAGCCTTTGCCCTGGCGATGGCGGCGATTGGCCTCTCGATGTTCCGCAAGCCGAAGGGCGAGGGCGACCCGGACGTGCATATCACCCCGGCGATCATGGCGCGCATCCTGCCGCTGGGCCTGCTGACCGGGCTGGCGGCAGGCTTTTTCGGGATTGGCGGCGGCTTTCTGATCGTGCCCGGCCTGATGATGGCGACGGGGATGACGCTGTCCAATGCCATGGCCTCTTCGCTGGTATCGGTGGCGCTGTTCGGGGCGACGACCTCGGCAAACTATGCCCTGGCGGGGCAGGTGGACTTTCCGCTGGTGGGCCTGGTGCTGGCCGGCGGGGCCGTGGGCGGGCTGATGGGCGTGCGCGTGGCGCGGGCGCTGGCCGGGCGGGTGGCCCTGGCGCGGAAGGGCTTTGCGGCGATGATCGTGGCCGTGGCGGGCTATGTGGGCTGGAACGCTGTGCTTGGAATTCTCGCAACTTCCTGATTTTACGGCCGTTATGAATTGCAGCAGCCCTGCGAAAGGTTGCTAAATCCGCCGCAAAGCGCTGATATGATGTTTAACAGGGTTAACTTGGCCCCGGCCACGGCGCCGGGCAGGGAGATGTTTGATGGGCCTGATCTGGTGGGTTCTGCCGTCGATTGCCGGGGTGATTGGCCTCATCCTCCTGTTCGCAGGGTTCGGCAAACTGGCGAATCTGAAGCCTTTTGCCGGGGTGACGCGGCTTGCCTTCGGCACGGCCTTTGTGGGGCTGGCCGGGATGGTCGCCTTCATCGGGCTGAACGTGCAGACTTACAAGCGCCTCACCTATGAGCGGCCGGTGGCTGTGGTGAAGTTTGTGGCCGTGCCGGGGCAGGCCGATGCCTATACAGCGGACGTGACCTTCTCTGATGGCACGCATCTGCTCCAGGCCGATGGCTCGCAGCCGGTTTTCCGGGGCGATGAATGGCAGATCGGCGCGCGCGTGATCAAGTTCAAGCCGATGGCAAACATTCTGGGTTATGACTCGATCTACCGGATCGAGCATATGCGCTCGACCAACTCCATGCAGTTCTCCTCCGAGGCAGTGACCGAGGGCAAGATAGACGGCATACGGATCGTCACGAGCGAGCCGGGGATTGATGTGTCGAAGCTGGCCGATACCTATGGATCGCGCTTCGGGATTGATGCCGAATACGGATCGGCCACCTATCAGCCGATGGGCGACGGGTTTGAATATGAGGTGTCGATCACGCAGGACGCCCTGATCGCACGGCCGACCGAGGCGACGCGCACGCTGATCCAGTCCAAATCCTATCCGGGATTCATTCCGACACGGCGGGAAAACTGATGAACCCCTGGGAGCGGTACGTTGTTCCGCATCTGGTTTCATGTGCCTGCGCCACGCGGCCAATCATGAAGCAGCGCGAAAAGGTGGTGCCGAAGGCCGAGGGCGTGGTGCTGGAGATCGGCTGTGGGGCGGGCACGAACTTTGCCATGTATGATGCCGGCAAGGTGGACCATCTCTACGCGCTGGAGCCGGCGCCGGGGATGGTTGTGAAGGCCAAGCGCACGGCCAGCGAGCTCGGCATCGGCAAGAGCATCGATTTCCTTGAGACCGGCGCGGAGAATATTCCGCTGGCGAACAATTCGGTGGATACCGCCGTCATCACCTTTGTGCTCTGCACGATCCCGGACTGGAAATCGGCGCTGGCGGAGACGAAGCGTGTGCTGAAGCCGGGCGGCAAGATTGTTTTCACCGAACACGGGCTGGCGCCGGACGAGGGCGTGGCCAAATGGCAGCGCCGGGTGGAGCCTGTTTGGAAGGCGCTGGCGGGCGGGTGCCATCTGACGCGGGATACCGGCGCGATGCTGCGCGAGGCGGGCTTTGCGCTGGAGGGGGCTGAGACGATGTATCTGCCCAATACGCCGAAGATTGCCGGCTATGTCAGCTGGGGCGCGGCGCGGATCGCGTGAGGCGATGCGCGCGCCGCCCTATCTTCCGTTCCTCAATGGGCCTCTGAGTCTGGCGCCGGGCCTGCGCCCGATTGCGCCGGAGGCGTGGCTTTGTCCGGATACGGAGAGGGACGCTCTGGCGGAAAAGCGCGCACTGATGCGGGACCGGCGGGGCGAAGTGTATGGCGCGCGCGAGGGCAGCGAGGCGGCGGCGGAGCTGGCAGCGGTGGTGCACGGGGTGGCCGGGCCAGCAGTGGGCGACTGGCCAAGCGCGCTGGAAGGGGCGGCGAGCGCGGTTTCTGATGATCTCTGCCTGCTGATCAAAGATGGCGACGGGCTCTGGCGGCTGGAGGCGGGCAGCCTCTGCGCGCCGACCTTCTGGCGGCTCGGCGAGAAGCTGGGCGAGCCGCTGGGCGGGCTGCACGGGCCGGTGCCGGGGGCCAATCCCGGCATGGTGGGGCGCATTCACCGGATGTTTGACGCGCTGCGGCCCGGCCAGGTGCTGGAGCGGTTCAACTGGACGGTTCAGCCGGGCACGGAGCGGTTCATGCCGAGCCAGGCGCCGTTCAAGGCGCAGGCAGCGGAAATGGATGAGGCGGGCGCTCTGGACGGGCTGTGGCTGCGCGTGGAGCGGCAGACAATTTCCAAGCTGGCAGTTTCGGGCGCGGTTGTGTTCACGATAAGGGTGGCGATTGATCCCTTGCGGGCGGCGCTGGCCGGGCCGGGGCATGCCCAGGCGTTCAGCGATGCCTGGGAGGGGATTGATCCGGTGCTGGCGGATTATAAAGGCTGGCCGCATTATCAGCGGCTGGTTCGCGCGGCGCTGGCGCAGGCGCGCCGTGGCGGCTAAAGCAGGGACAGATCAAGAAAGGACGGCGTATGCAATACTGGCTGATGAAATCGGAACCCGACGCTTGGAGCTGGGAGCAGCAGGTGAAACGCGGCGCGGCGGGCGAGATCTGGTCAGGCGTGCGCAACTATACCGCGCGCAACCATATGCGGGCGATGAAGCTGGGCGATCAGGTGTTTTTCTACCACTCCAATCAGGGGCTGGAGGTTGTGGGCATTTGCGAGGTGAATGAGCTGTCCAAGCAGGATCCGACGACGGACGATGCGCGCTGGGACTGTGTGACCATCCGCGCGCTGGCGCCGATGCCAAAGCCGGTGAAGCTGAAGGATGTGAAGGAAAACCCGAAGCTGGAAGGGATGAGCCTTGTTACCTCTTTCCGCCTCTCTGTGCAGCCGGTGACGGCAGCGGAGTGGAAAGAGGTTTGCCGGATGGGCGGGATTGATCCCAAAACGCTGAAGGCGGTTTAGCGCGCGCTATTCTGCCGGGCAGGCGCCTGCGTTATGGCTGATGGCGAGCACGACACCCGGAACGAACAGATCTTCCCCGAGACCGAAGATGACGTCGGCCATGATCTCGAGGTCGTCGGGCGTTGAGGCAATGAGGACATCTCCTTCCGAGATGGTGCCGCCGGTGCATTCGATGGCAAGCTGTATGCCTTCTTCTGTCTCTTCTTCGCTGAGAACCGTGCACTGACCTTCTGGCTCGATCCGGGCCAAAAGGTCTGCGGTGGAGAGCGCGACTGTCTCGCCGTGGAGGCAATCGCTGAGCAGGCGTTCGTCCAGAAAGACATCGGTTGCGACGGTGAGTTGACCCTCCCAGAGACCACCATTGAGTGTTACCGGGCCTGCGAAGGCGGGCAGCGTGGTGGCAAGCGAGAGACAGGTAAGGCTGATGAATTTGCGCATGTTGAGGGTTTCCTGTGGGCGGGACCACGAAGCATGGCGAGCCTCGGGCAATTGAGGAGCCAGTAAGCACGGGCGGGAAGATCTGCGGTATCCCCTGATTCGGGGGTTACCGGGATTTCCGGTAAAGGGAGATATGCATGCGGCTGTCTGCAGTGAAGGCAGTGCGGCCCCAGCCGCCCCAACGGCTTTCTGGAACGAGCCCAGCCAAGCGCGCCATCAGGTCTATTTCCTGGGGCCATGCATAGCGCATCGGCAGCGGGGTTATGCGTGTGCCTTCCGGCGTGAAGCGAAGATACTGGTAGTCTATCCGCTGTGTTACCGGATCGTGGATGGCTGCTTCGAGTGTCAGTGTACTGAAATCCAGGTGTCGCGGCTGGAGGCTGCGATGATTTCGGAACTGGGCCAGGTCCGGCACGAAGGCTTCGATCACAAAGGCGCCACCCGGATCAAGCATGGCTGCTGCGTTCTGAAAGCAGCGGATCTGGGCTTCCTGGCTGGTGAGATTGAAAAATGTGTTGAAGATCAGGAAGATGAAACCGAACTTTCCTTCTGCGCAGACTTCCGACATATCACCCAATGTCACGGGGATCGCGCCGCCGCCCGGCTTTTGTCGCAGCTTTGCGATCATGGCCGGAGAGGCTTCAATCCCTTCGATCCGGCATCCGCGCTGAGCCATTGGCAGTGCGACACGTCCTGTGCCGATCGCAAGTTCCAGTGTCCTGCTGGTTCCCGCGATTTCCGTGAGCAGATCAACGGCGGCATCTGTTGTGCCCGGATCATGCAATCTGTCATAATCAACAGCGTTCAGCTCACCGAAGGTTTCCGGGCCATAACCTTTCATCCTGACCCCTCAACGAAAAGCAAGCTAGGCATGAATACCATGCTAGCATGGATTGTTCGGAAGGGCGAGCGCTAAGCCGGATCAGCCCCGGTTGCCATCCTCGAAGCTCGCGAGGGTCCATTCGGCGAAACGCTCTAAGTTGCCGCCGGTGAAGAGGAAGCCGGCGACGCCGGCGGCTTTGGCCGCTTCGATGTCGGCGTCCTTGTCTCCGATCAGGAAGCTTGCCTCGCGTTTCACCGGGAAGTCCGCCATGGCGCGCAGCAGCATGCCGGGCTTGGGTTTCCGGTCGAAACTGTCCTTCCGGTAACGGAGGTTTTCACCCTCTTCATGGAAGGGGCAGAAATAGATGCGGTCGATCTGCGCGCCCTTTTCGGCGAGGCGGGCCTGCATCCAGTCATGCAGGGCGTGCATGTCGTCTTCGGTGTAGTAATTCCGGGCGATGCCGGACTGGTTGGTGACGACGAAGACATACCAGCCGCGCTTGTTGAAGGCAGCAATTGCCTCGGCGGCGCCTTCGACAAATTCGAAGTCCTCAATCCGGCTGACATAGCCCCGGTCGATATTGATGACGCCGTCTCTATCCAGGAAGAGGGCGGGGCGATGTTTGATCATGGGCTCTATGTGGCAGTTTCGCAGGAGGATGCAACCTTCTCCAGAGGCGCGAAAAGGCTCGACAGTCAAGGCGTTCCAAGGAAAGGCTGCCGTTACGACAGGCCGGAGATGCCTGCGGGAACCCTGAGGGAGGGACAAGATATGGAACCATATATTCCGCTGATCGTGAGCGCGCTGGGTGGCACGGTGCTGGGGCCAATCCTTGCCCGGCTGCTGGGTGGCAGCGGCGCGATGGGGGTTGTTGGCGGCATTCTGGGCGGCATCGGCGCGCATTACGGCGCTGAGGCTGCCGAGGTCGGACTGCTGTTTGGCAGTTCGCCGGTGATGATCCACCTGCAGAACTTTGTTGAAGGCGGGATCGGCGGCGGTGTTCTTGGCTTGCTGGCAGGCGCGGTGCTGAAGAAGCGCTGAGCCGGGGCCGCCCCGTTCTGATCAGGGCGTGCCAGCCGGCAGGGCGCCGCGATTGACGGCAAGGCCGCGCTGGAAGGGCAGGAAGGCGAGCGCCGTGAGCAGCGCGGCGAGCAGGAAGGCCGCGCCCGCGAACTGGACGGGCGCGCCCTCACGGGAAAAGCTGAACAGCGTGGCGCTCATGATCAGGGGGCCGATGATCATGCCCAGCGCATTGAGGCTGGAGGCCGCGCCCTGAAGCTCGCCCTGCGCATCGGGCGGGGTGAGGCTGGACATCAGGCCATTGGCCGCGGGCATGGTGACCCCGCCAAGGGCTGCAAACGGAATGATGAAATATATGAAGACCGGATTGGCCGCGAAGGCGAAGGCCGTCATTGCGATGACATTGACGCTGTAGCCGAGCACGATGGTGCGCACGGTGCCGAGGCGTTTGAGGATGAGGCCCATCAGGCCCGCCTGAACAACCGCAGCGCCGACGCCGACGGCCCCAAGCGACAGGCCGATCTGCATCGGCGACCAGTCATACCGGATTTCGCCATGCACGGCCCAGGTGGCGGGGAAGACGGTGTGGGCGAGGAAGAAGATGCCGCCCGCAAAGAGAAACCAGGAGACCTGAGGCAGCTTTGAGAAATGACGCGCGGCGCCCAGCGGGTTGGCGCGTTTGAAGTTCAGCGCGCGGCGGCGCTCCTTCGGCAGGGATTCGGGCAGCACGAAGACGCCATAGAGGAAGTTCACGAAGGCGAGGCCGACGGCGGCGAAGAAGGGCACGCGGGGCCCAAGCTCTCCCAGCAGGCCGCCGATCACCGGGCCGAAGATGAAGCCGAGACCGAAAGAGGCGCCGATGAAGCCAAAGGCGCGGCCGCGCTCTGCCGGGGTGGTGGTGTCGGCGATATAGGCGTTGGCGGTGGAGAAGGTGGCGCCGGAGATACCGGCGAGCGCCCGGCCGAGGAACAGCAGCCAGATATTCGGGGCAAGGCCCATGATAAGGAAATCGAGCCCGAGGGTGGCCATCGACACCAGCAGCACCGGGCGGCGGCCAAACCTGTCTGACAGGGCGCCGATCACCGGGCCGAACAGGAAGGTCATCACGGCATAGGTGGCGGCGAGCCCGCCCAGCCACAGGGTGGCATCGGAGGGCGGGACATGCGCCAGATCCTGGATCAGGGTCGGCAGGACGGGGATGATCAACCCAAAGGCAAGATGGTCTATGAAGACCGTCACCAGAACGAAGAAAAAGGCATTCCGCCCGGGCGGGCGCGTCGCGGCATCGGTCATGGCGCAGGAATGTCGGCAAGGCGCGCCATCAGTCAAACGAAATTGTGCATGATGGACTGAGAGGGCTTGGCAGGCGCCGGGGAAAGCTGCGAATTTGGACTGATGGCAGGCGAACTTCCGATCACACGCATTCCGGCCTTGCCTGAAAAGGCCGAGGCGATCCGCTGCGCGGTGCGCCTGGCAACACGGTTGGGCGATTCGCGGCTGGCGCGGATGGAGGATGCCGGCGGCCTTTTTGCGCTGCTGTCTGACCCGGCCGTGCATGCGCCGATCTATACGCTGCCGCGCCCGCTGACCGGGCGGAGCGTGGAGGATTTCATCGAGACGCACATTCTGGAGCGCGAGGCGGGGATTGGCCTGCTTTTTGTGCGCGAGGGGCAGGATGGGCGGGTCATGGGCTATTCAGATGTGCAGGTTTGGCCGGAATTTGCTGCGGGCGAACTCGGCGGGGCGCTGCACCCCTCGCTGCACGGGCAGGGCAGCGGCGCGCGTGGGGCGGCGGCGAGCTTTGCCTGGATGTTCGAGGGGCTTGGGCTGGACCTGCTCTGTGAGACGGCGGCGCTGGACAATGTGGCGACGCAGCGCCTGCTCGACGGGCTGGGCTTTGCGCGGAAGGGGGAGGTCACCAGCACGCGCAGCGACGGGACAGAGCGGGCCAGTCTGGTCTGGGAGATGACGCGGGCGGACTGGGACGCGCGCCACGGCAAAGTCTGATTGCCAAGTCTGCGGCGAGCGGCTAGCGGGCGCGCCATGACGATCACGGAACTTCTTATCGAGGCAGCTGGCTGGACCGGCGCGGCGCTGATCCTGGGCGCATATATCCTGCTGTCGCTCGGGCGGCTGCAGGGGAACTCGCCCGCCTATCAGTGGGCCAATGTGATCGGCGCGGCGGGGTTTATCCTCAATAGCGGCTATCACGGGGCGATCCCGTCTGTGGCGATCAACATCCTGTGGGTGGCGATCGGCGTGTTTGCGCTGTGGCGGATTTACAAGGTTGCGGCCTAGCCTGCGAAGTCGCCGTGGCGGCGGACAAAGCTGCGATTCCAGATGGATGGCCGGGAAACTTCTGAATGCGCTGGGCGTTCCTGCCCTGCAGGAGGAAAATTCCATGAAACATCTACGCTATTGGCCGCTGTTTGCTTTTGCGCTTCTGGCGGCGTGTTCGCCCGCGCCAGAAGAAACGCCGGCAGCCTTGCCGCAGGACGAGAGAATGGCTGTTCCGGAAACAGCGCCTGGTGGCCCGGCAGAGCAGGATATGCCAGCGCAGCCAGCCAGTTGCGCCGATGAAGTAGGGGCGGCTGCAGCCCAGGTTCTGGTGGATCAGTGTCTGGCAATTTCGCCCGCGACCCGGCCGCCGTGTAATGCGCAGAACAGCTGCGACATGATCCGCGACGAAATCCGCCGCGGCTGCGGAATTGGGGATGCAGGCGATAATCCGGCGTTTTGTGGCGAGTACTAGTAACAACCCCTGCTCCTCGCCGATATTGTTTCGGCGGGGAGCAGGGCGGCGCTAGCGGCTGAGTTCCTTCATCGCCTCGTCCAGGCCGGCGAGGGTGAGTTCGAACATGCGGTGGGGGCCGATCAGTTCACGGATGAGCTTGATCGAGCCGGTATATTCCCAGGCGCCTTCCTTGGTGGGGTTCAGCCAGACGAAGTTGGGGTAGCGTTCCACGAAGCGCTGGATCCAGAGGCCGCCGGCCTCTTCATTCCAGTGTTCGACCGAGCCGCCGGCATAGGTGATCTCGTAGGGGCTCATCGTGGCGTCGCCCACAACGATTACTTTGTAGTCTGACGGATATTTGTTCAGAACATCCCATGTCGGGATGCGGTTGTTCATCCGGCGGCGGTTATCCTTCCAGAGGCCCTCATAGGGGCAGTTGTGGAAGTAGTAGTATTCGAGGTTCTTGATTTCCGAACGCGCGGCGGAGAACAGCTCCTCCATCACGCGGACATGCGGGTCCATCGAGCCGCCGACATCGAGCAGCAGGAGGACGGAAATCGTGTTGCGCTTTTCCGGGCGCATCTCGATGTCGAGATAGCCCTTGCGAGCGGTGTTGCGGATGGTGCCGTCCAGATCGAGCTCATCGGGCGCGCCCTTGCGGGCCCATTTGCGCAGGCGCTTCATGGCGACCTTGATGTTGCGCGTGCCGAGTTCAATCTTGTCATCGTAATTCTTGAATTCGCGCTTGTCCCACACCTTCACGGCGCGGCGGTGGCGCGACTTGTCTTGGCCGATGCGGACACCTTCGGGATTGTAGCCATTGGCCCCGAAGGGCGAGGTGCCGCCCGTGCCGATCATCTTGTTGCCGCCCTCATGGCGCTTTTTCTGCTCTTCGAGGCGCTTTTTCAGCGTCTCCATCAGCTTTTCAAAGCCGCCCATGGCTTCGATTTCGGCCATTTCCTCGGGCGTGAGGAATTTCTCGCTCATTTTCTTGAGCCATTCTTCGGGCAGATCCTGCACGTTCACGGCGTCAGACAGCGTGTCGAGGCCCTTGAAGGTGTGGGAGAAGACGCGGTCGAACTTGTCGATATTGCGCTCGTCCTTCACCAGGGCGGCGCGGGAGAGGTAGTAGAACTCCTCCACCTCCATATCGATGACCTGCTTGTCCATCGCCTCCATCAGGAGGAGGTATTCCTTCAGCGTGACCGGGACTTTCGCCGCGCGCAGCTCGTTGAAGAAATTCAGGAACATCGGCAGGGCCTTTCTGCTTCTCTTGGGAAAGAAGATAACCCTCAAGGGGGCGAATGTCCAAGCTGACGCTGGGAAAAGTGTGGTCATTTGCGGTTCATATGGGCGGGGGTAGGAAAGGATATGGTTCGGGCGGCTCTTTTCTCCTGTCTGGTGGCGGTTGGCGCCTGCGCGGCCACGGCGGCCCCGTCCGGCCCGCCGCCGGCGCCGATGTTTACGCCGGGCGCAGGCGCGCAGGGTGATTGCCGCGGACCGGCAGAGGCAAGCTGTATGCTGGACGCAGCCTGGCAGGCGGCCGGATTGCTGCCCCAGGACAAGCAGGCGCGGCTGAAACCCGCCTTTGCTGAGGTGACGCGCGGCCTGAAGGACGCGGCGCTTGCCTCCAGATGGCAGATGCGGCTTGGCACGGCGCCTCCGCCCCAGCCGGCGCCGGATTTTGCGCGCCGCCAGGCCGAAGCGGCGATTGCTCAATATGGCTGGCAGGGTTTTCTCTCGCGCGCCCATCGGGGCGAGGCGCCGCTGAATATGGGGCGGCCGGAGATTCTGGCGGCGGCAGTGGAGCTGGCGCCCGACCCTGACCAGCGCGTCTATCTTATCGACATCATGTTTTCGCTCGCCGGAGCGCCCAAGCCCGGCACCAGCGGCTTCATCAGCCCGGACGATTTCGAGCGCGCCTCGCTCGGCCATGTGCTGGCCGAACAGATGATGAAGGATTGCAATCTCGTGGCCTTCGACCGGGCGCGGGGCCTGACGGCGGCGCCGGAGTCCATCCGCTATGAGCTGTGGCGTACGCGGATGACCGGCGGGGCGGGAAAGCTCGCGCCCCGGATACGCCAGGGCGACGGCACGGACGATACGACCTTCGTGCGGCATGTTCTGGAAGGGTATGGGCCGGTTCTGCGGCAGGGATATTGTCCGGGCTGATTGCAACGCGCGGGGCCTTGAAGACTTTTCCCGGTCACAAAGGTGAGGCATAGGGTCTGCGCATGGATACGATGGACGAAACCGAAGCCGATCATGTTGTTCCGCCCGCAGAAGGGCTGTGCGGCCCGTCTGAGGTGACGGCGCTCTCCCACCTCTACCGCGCGGAAGTCTACCGCTCGACGGTGTGGCGCCAGCGGCTTGATCAGACGACGAACTGGGCTGTGATCTCGACCGGGATTGGCCTCTCCGTGGCGTTTGCCAATGAGCGCGCCTCGCCATTCCCCATCGTGCTGGTGGGGATGCTGTGCATCGTGTTCCTGATGCTGGAGGCGCGGCGCTACCGGTTTTTCTATGTGTGGCGCTTCCGGGCGCGGGTAATCGAGATTGCGTTCTATGTGCCGATCCTGCGCGGGGAGGGGACGAAGATCCGCCTCGACCGGGGGACGGCGCTGTCAGACGATTATGAAAAGCCGCAATACAGGATTTCGATGATCCGGTGCGTGGGGCGGCGGCTTCGGCGCAATTATGGCTGGATCTTTGCCATTCTGGGCGCGGCTTATTTTGCCAAGATCGCGATCCATCCGGTGGATGTGACCTCCTGGGAGCAGCTCTTCCGGCGGGCGCATATCGGGCCGATCCCCGGCTGGGTGGCGATTGCGGGCGGCTGCGCGTTTCATGTGGCGTGGATATTCCTGGCCTGGAAAACCTGGTGGGACGAGCGCACCGACAAGACCAAGATGGCCGACTTCCTGAAGAGCCGGGAAGACGTGAACTATGTGCGCGCAGCGAACGCGCATGATTCGGCGCTGGGCTGAGGCCTAGTCTTTCGCGCGGTCCAACAGGTCGTCGGTCACTTCCATGGTGAAGACCGGATCATTGCCGGGCGGCGTTTCGCAGATGGCATCGGAGAAGGCGGCGCGGGTTTCAGGATCGTCATAGACCATCTTCTGGTCATAGGCGCGCTGCCAGGTTTCCTCGTCGGGCCATTCGGCATAGCCGACAAAGCGGCCATCTCGCTCCTGATGCAGGCGCGAGCCATAACTGCCATAGCGCTTGCGGATCAGCTCAGTGCCGCGCACCCAAGCCTTGCGGAACTGGTCTTCTTTGCCCGGATGAACCCGCCACCAGTAGACTGCGATGAACATGGGGGCCTCCTTCTGCCTGAGCGGAAGGAACGCGCGGAAGGCAGAATTGATCCGAAGAAAGCTTGTGGCGCAGCGGTCTTCAGGGGGGCTCCGGACAATGCGGGCGGGTCTGCTCAGTCGGTCAGGAATTACTCAAGACTTGACGCGGGTTGTCCGGCCATGACGCCGCGCTCGAAATTCAGAATATTCGCAGCCTGCATCGTCAGCGCGCTCATATCCGTTTCGCCTTTTATCTCGGTGATGCGGACTTTCAGATGCCATGGGCCGATTTTATCAGTGGTGACCAGTGCGACACCCGACGCGAGCCGAAAGATGAAACAGGGCGTTTGACCGATCGTGATCGTCGTATCCGTTGTTGCTTCAGCCGCAAGCGTCAGGCCGTGCAGCAGGTCAATCATCATGGCGCAGGATTCGCTCTCCTCCGACAGGAATTCCGCCTCGGGAAACCGTTGTACAATCGCTCCGCCGGCTTGCTGCGCAGATGCGGCGGCATCGGCCGCCTGCGTTGATTGGTAGAAGTAGACCGTCATGTGAGACGCATCCTCTTCGCCATCGTATTGGCAAGAGACGTCGGTTCCGTCTGCCTGGAAGACGGCAACTTCCCTGAACCGGAATCCCGCAATGCTGGCTGGGCATTGGCCAAGGCTGGCAGCATGATCGAAGCCGCCATCCTCGCGAGGCGTGAAGTGAGACGGGGGCGACGGGTCGGCCGGGACTTTCGCCGTGCCATCGACATGGGGCGCCGCATAAGCGCTTGCCGCCAGCAGGATCCCGGCCAGAATAAAGGTTCCTGCGCGCATCATGTCCTCCCTTCTAAAGAGGAAACATGACACTCAATTGCAGTGCTTGTCGAGGCCGATCAGCCCGCAGGGCCGCGGCGGCCGCCGCCCGTGCCGCCGCCATCGCTGCGGCGGGAGAGGAAGGCGAGGCGTTCGAAGAGGGCCACGTCCTGCTCGTTTTTCAGCAGCGCGCCGTGCAGCGGCGGGGTGAGGCGGTCGGGATCCTTCTCGCGCAGCGTCTCAAGGTCGATATCCTCATTCATGAGGAGTTTCAGCCAGTCGAGCAACTCGGAGGTAGAAGGCTTCTTCTTCACGCCCGGCAGTTCGCGCATGGCATAGAAGGTGGAGAGGGCGTCACCGACGAGCTTTTTCTTGATGCCGGGGAAGTGGACATCGATGATGGCACGCATCGTCGGCTCGTCCGGGAATTTGATGAAGTGGAAGAAGCAGCGGCGCAGGAAGGCGTCGGGCAGTTCTTTCTCATTGTTCGAGGTGATGATGACGATCGGGCGTTGGATGGCTTTCACCGTTTCGCCGGTTTCGTAGACGAAGAATTCCATCCGATCGAGCTCCTGCAGGAGATCGTTCGGGAATTCGATGTCGGCCTTGTCGATTTCGTCGATCAGCAGGACAGGGCGCTTGCCAGCGGTGAACGCCTCCCAGAGCTTGCCCTTCTTGATGTAGTTCTTGACGTCCTTGGCGCGCTCTTCGCCCATCTGGCCGTCGCGGAGGCGAGAGACCGCGTCATATTCGTAGAGGCCCTGATTGGCCTTGGTGGTGGACTTGATGTGCCATTCGATCAGTTCCGAGCCGAGGGCCTTGGCAACCTCGATGGCCAGTACGGTCTTGCCGGTGCCGGGCTCGCCCTTGATCAGCAGCGGACGTTCCAGGGCAATGGCGGCGTTGACGGCCACGCGCAGGTCATCTGTTGCGACATAATCCTTGGTGCCCTCAAACCGCATCCGTCTCGTCCCTTCATTCTGCTTGCTGACCTTGCACAATAAGGCCGCGCGGGGCGCGGGCAAGCGCTGACCTGAAGGAAAGTGCTGCGGTGCAGAATCGAATTTCCTTAGGGGAAAGCGGAAGCTGTGGTACAAGGACTATGCCATGCGCGCCGCCACAGAGGCTCAAGCTTCACGCTAAGCGTCGCGCCGGTTTCAGGCAGGCTGGCCGGCCCGGTTGGCCCGAAGAAGCTGGTTTTTGACCTTATGATCCAACTGCCCCCGGCTGTCGGGCGCATGGCTTCCCAACCTGCCGTAAATATTTGGAAAGCAAGCGTTAACGCCTTTGTGTGAATTTGAAACAATCCGCACCATGGGGCCGGAGACGCATGCCGCTCAAACTTTCTCTCAAGCCAGGCGAGACCTTCGTTGTGAACGGCGCGGTCGTCCGCAACGGTGACCGGCGCGGCGTGCTGCTGCTGGAAACCCAGGCGCGGATCCTGCGCGAGAAGGATATTCTGGCCCCGTCTGCCGTTTCGACACCTGCCGAGCGCGCCTATTTCGCCGTGATGCAGATGTATCTGCTCGGCGAGGTCGATGGCCCGCTCTACACCCAGACTGCCGAAGCCCTTGCCGGGCTGCTTGCCGACATGCCGGACGCGCGTGAGGATGTGCTGCAGATCTCGGCCGATGTGGTCGCTGGCGATCTCTACAAGGCGCTCGGCCGCTGCCGGAAGCTGATGCCGGCCCTGGGCACGGAGGCCGCATGATGGCGGATGGCAACCAGATGCAGGCGCGCGCGCTGCGCGCTGAAGTAACCACGGGCCTGGAAGAGGCTATCGGCAAGCTCGAAGCGGGCGCCGGGGCCGGTCTGGCGGTGGACCTTGGCGGCGGGCGGATTGCCCGGGCCGACAGTCCGCGCGGCGAGGAAGGCCTGCTGCAGCGCCTGCGCGGCCACAGGATGCTGCTGGCGCTGGCTTCTGGCAAGGCAGACCTTTCGCGGCTCAAAACCATGCCGGGCGACCTGCAAGTGGCGCCTGCTGTGCGCGAGATCCTTGACGCAGCGGCACGCAAGGCCTAGCGCCGCGCCATGTCGCCTGAACTGATTTCCCTCTTCACCGCTGCTTTTGTAACCTTCTTCGTGCTTATTGATGCACCGGGGGTGGCGCCGATCTTTGCGACGCTGACGGCGAAGGGATCACCCGCTTATCGCCGCAAGATGGCTTACAAGTCGGTGCTGGTGGCAACGATCATCATGCTGCTGTTCGCCTTTGGCGGCGCCTGGCTGCTGGACGCGATGCACATCTCGATTGATGCCTTCCGGGCTGCAGGCGGGGTGCTGCTGTTCCTGATCGCGCTCGACATGGTGTTCGAGAAGCGGACCGAACGGCGCGAACACCGCGCCGAGGAAGTGCTGGAAGGCCACCGCGATGATCCGGAGCCGGAAGATGTGTCGGTGTTCCCGATGGGCATTCCGATGATTGCGGGGCCCGGCTCGATTGCCACGGCGATGTTCTACATGTCGGAAGCGCCGACCTTTGTGCATCAGAGTGTCGTGCTGGCGGCCATCGGCCTCAACCTGCTGATCACGCTGGTGGTTTTCCTGCTGGCCGGGCCGATTGTCCGCCTCATCGGGGCAAGCGTGGCCGGCGCGCTGACTCGCATCCTGGGGGTTATCCTGGCGGCGCTATCGGCGCAGCTGATCATCGACGGCATTCGCGGCGCGTTCAATATCGGCTGATTTTTCAGATGCTGTCTCAGGCGCCCTGGGGCTCGGCCCTCGGCTTGGGCAGCTTGATGTAGAGCCGCACGGTTGAGAGCATCACCCAGAACAGCAGCATGCCGGCAGCCGTCAGGCTCATGATTTCCAGCACAGTATTGCGGTTCCAGCTGATGCCGGCATCGGCGATCTTGAGCGCCTCCCGGCCCCGTTCACGCACCAGCACAATCAGGCGTTCGCCGCCCGCCTCTGCCAGCAGGCGGGCCCGCTGAAGGTCTGTGCCGTCCTCGATCACCGCCAGAACCGTGAGCGCGCCGCCGGGGCTGGTCTGGGCGGCAAGGCGCTGGATCTGGTCAAGGTCAACCTCCAGCGGGCCGAGGCCTGCCTGATTGATCGAGCCCCCATAGGCGGCGCGGACACGTTCGGCCCGGACTTCGGTGGTGGCGAGGTCTCTGAACGCTTCCTGCAAGGCAGGCTCCAGCGCCGCGTCGGGCAGGGCAGCGTCCACCTGTTCGGCAAGATAGTCCGAGAAGCTCGGCGTCAGGCGCTGAGAGCGGCGGGCCGATTTCAGGATCGAGACGGAAAGTGCGGTCGCGTCGGAAAGACCGTCGCTATAGTCCTGCTGGACAAGGCCAAGGCCGGTCAGCTTGAGAACAAGTTCGTCAGAGCGGTCGCCCTCGATCCAGCGCTGAGACATGACGGCAAGGTCGGCATAGCTGCCGAGGATCTGGAACCGGCGCTCGTCTTCATTGCGGACATTCGCCTGCAGCACGATGGGGGCGCCGGCGGCGGGCTCCGGCGCCTCGGGCTCTTCTGCTGGCGCAGCTGCTTCCGCCAGTTCTGACGGAGGTTCCGGCGTCTCGGCGGGGCCTGCTTCGCCGGGGAGCGCTGCGGGCGCCTGGGGAGCAGGGGGATTGTAGCGCTCGGTTTCCATGATCCGCATGGCAACATTTTCAGGCAGCTTCTGCAGGGCGGCGCGGATCAGGCGTTCGTCCGGCGTGCCGGTGACCTCCGCTTCGGCGCGCACCCGGATCTGCTCGCCCAGATCACGGCCCAGCATCTGCGGCGCGGCGAGCAGATAGCCCCGCACGGCGGACATGTTGCGCGCGTCCATCTCCGCCACAATCCGGTCCTGCCAGTAGGGGAGCTTGCTGTCTTCGTCGCGGGGCCCGAACGTGGTCAGCTCCTCAAGCAGCCGGACATTGGCATGCTGAAGCGCCTCGGCAGCGCCTTCGCGGGAGGTCAGATCCTGATCGTAAGCATTGGAAATGGCGCGTGCGCCGATCACAGGCAGAAGTATCAGCAGGGAATTGAACATCACCGCCAGCATCCAGCCCGCTCTGCGGGATTGTACTTTCCGTTGGCGGGCCATTCCGTCGATTTTACCGTTTGGGCAGACTGTAAGGGCAGTTGCACATAGAGCGTGCCGGGGGGGCAAAGATCAAGGGGTGGTCTGCAACTTGCACTGTGCAGAACGCCCTTTGTGGGGCATTGAAGCGTTTACTGACAGTGTTTCGGCATGTTTTTGTCGTAATTGTCTGAAATTACAGGATTTACCCTCTCAGTCTCGGACATTGCGGAGAATCGAGGTCCGCTCTATATGGCACACAAACGAGTGAAGGAGTCTGCCGTGAGTATCGATCTCTCAGACGATTATCGCCCCTCGGAAGACGAAGAGTTCATGAATGAGCGGCAGCTGGCCTATTTCAGGCGTCTGCTGGAAGCCTGGAAGGCCGACATTCTCGACGGCGCCAAGCAGACCATTCACAATCTTCAGGACGAGTCAGGCTCTCTCCCCGACATTGTGGACCGTGCTTCGGCCGAGAGCGACAAGGCGCTTGAGCTGCGCACGCGGGACCGCCAGCGCAAGCTGATCTCCAAGATCGACGCGGCCCTGCGCCGGATCGAAGACGGTTCGTACGGCTATTGCGAGGCGACCGGTGAGCCGATCGGCCTGCGGCGCCTGGAAGCGCGCCCCACCGCAACTCTCAGCCTCGAGGCGCAGGAGCGTCACGAGCGCAAGGAACGCACCCTGCGCGACGACTAGTCATCGGGCTTTTCAAAGTTCTTCAGACAGTAAAAAGGCGGCTCTCCAGATCGGAGTGCCGCCTTTTTCCAGTCATCTTTCCCCACGCCTTTGGCGGATGTTGTACGAGCTTCTTTGGCCGCACAACCATCATGACGCGCAGATCCGAATCACGCCTTACCGAGGCCTGACCAGAAGGTAAAATTCGAGAGACTTGAGTGAATCCCTCAAGCGGTTGCTGTTAATAAATGCCGTCACGGCGAATTTACTAACGCGCCATTAACCTTTTCCGGGCGACTTAGGCAGGATGACCCTGCCTTTCGCCTCTTCAGTGAAGAGTGCATCCCCGCCGGACCTGGCGGAGGATGGATGGGATGTTTCACCCAGGCTTCGGCGCCGCATCATGACGGATACCCCGCCCCCGCGCGAACCGATTGCGCCTGACCGCCCGCTGCCGACCTCGCGGGGCGTGCTGACGCCCGCTGAGATCGAGATGCTGCTGCGTCCCGACCTTTCGGACATGGATGACCTGCCTGAAGAGGCCCCGCCAGAGCCCCAGCCGAGGACGGTTGCCGAGTTTGCGCCGCCTGCCGCTGCCCCGTCCGGGGCCGGACGGGAAGAGGCCGCCCGCCGCATTTCGGCCCGCCTGTCGCGCGCCATGCGCGAGCATTGCGGGATTGCCGCCGCCTTCACCATGCAGCGCATTTCGCCGGTGAGCCTGGCGCAGGCTGTTTCAGCGCGCGAAGAGCCGGGGCAGGCGATTGTCTGCTGCGCCGGCGCCGAGGGCGATGTGGCGGCGATGCTGGTGATCGGGGCAGGGCTTGCCCAGATCATGATCGAGACGGCCTGTGGCGGCCCGGTGCCCAATTCCCAGCCAAGAGAGCTCAGCCCGATTGATCTGGCGCTGCTGGAAGGTCTGGCCCGTCCGCTGGCGAGCGTCGTGGGCGCCGGGATGAACTTTTCCGGCATCGAAACCGATCCGCTGTTTGCCGCCTCCATCGCGGCGCCGGGGGCGGCTTACGAGATCACGCTATCGGTTCGCGCGGGCGGGGCCGACTGGCCGGCGCGCCTGCTGGTGGCGCAATCGCTGCTACCCGAGACGCCTGCCAGCGAGGAGGCAGCGCTCAGGGCAGAGCGAGGCGGGCCGGCGCTGACCGTGTTGATGACAGCGCGCGTGGCCCGGGTGGAAATGCCGCTCTCCAAACTCACCAGCCTGCGTCCCGGCGCCACGCTGCTGCTGGGCGTGCCGGCGGATCAGCCGGTGGAACTGCTGTCCGGAGGACTGGACGGCGAGGTGGCCGCCGAAGCTCAGATCGGGCGTAAGGGCAATCGTATGGCCGTGCGCATTTCGCGGCGCGGCCCGGCGCTGCGCGCCCTCAATCCGGCTTTTGCCGGATAAACTCCGCTTCAGCCTCTATCCAGGCGGTATTGGTCGGCAGGCCCGAAAAGCCGAGATGATTGATCCGGAAGACGAGCGCGGCGTGTTTCGTATCGAGCGCAAAGTCGCCCGGCGTCAGGCGGCTGGCGGCGGTATCTATTTTCGGGGCCAGGAGGGCGCCGGCTACACTGCTGCAGCCGGCGAGAAAGAGGGTGGCGAGCGCGAGAGACGCGCCCGCCCGGAGGATAGGGTGGCCTAGCTGGCCCTGGTCTCCGCGATCCATGCGTCGACATTCTCCTCAAGTATGGCCAGCGGCACGGCGCCATTCTTCAATACGACATCGTGGAAGTCCCGGATGTCGAAGGCGTCGCCCAGCTCTGTCTTGGCGCGTTCGCGCAGCTCGACGATCTTGATCATGCCGATCTTGTAGGCGGTGGCCTGGCCCGGCATCACGATGTAGCGATCGATGGCCTTGCGGGCATCGCCTTCCGGATTGGGGGTGTTCTCCAGAAGATACTGGACGGCCTGTTCGCGCGTCCACTGTTTGGAGTGAAGGCCGGTATCGACCACCAGGCGGGCGGCGCGCCAGATTTCCATGGCGAGGCGGCCAAAGTCCGAATACGGATCGGTGTAGTAGCCGATCTCTTTGGGCAGAAGCTCCGTATAGAGGCCCCAGCCTTCGGAATAGGCGGTATAGCCACCAAAGCGCCGGAAGCTGGGAACACCTTCAAGCTCCTGCGCGATGGCAATCTGCATATGGTGGCCCGGAATGCCTTCATGGAAAGCGAGGGCTTCCAGCTGATAGGTCGGCATGTCGGACATGCGGTAAAGGTTGGCGTAGTAGATGCCGGGGCGGCTGCCATCCGGGGCAGGGCGGTTGTAGAAGGCCTTGCCGGCGGACCGCTCCCGGAAGGGCTCGACCGCCTGAACGATCATGCCGGCTTTCGGGAACGTGTTGAAGAGGTTCGGGAGGTCTGCCTCCATACGGGCAATCGCCGCGCGCGCCTCGGCGAGATATTCCTCACGGCCTTCAGGTGTTTCGGATTTGTAGAAGCGCGGATCGGTGCGCATGAACTCGAAAAAGTCCTGCAGGTCTCCCTCAAAGCCGACCTGCTGCATGATCGCCTCCATCTCCGCATGGATGCGGGCAACTTCATCCAGGCCGATCTGGTGGATTTCGGCAGCGGTGAGATCGGTCGTCGTCATCGCCTTCAGGCGCGTTTCGTAATAGGCCGCGCCATCGGGCAGTTTCCAGGCGCCGTCATCGGCGGTGGCGCTGAGCTGCTGGCGGGTGAGTTCCTCAATGGCGGCCTGATAGGCGGGGCCAACGGCGGTGGTGAGGGCCTCTGCGGCGCGCTCGGTCAGCTCTGTGGCCTGTTCCGGCGAGATCGTGCTGTTATTGACGAGCGCGGTGATCTTGCCCCGGATGTCGCTCATCAGCGGGCTGTCTTCACTGCCATCATCCTTTCCCGAGAAAGGATAGCCGGTGATGAGGCCGCGGGCGTCGGAGAGGACATAGTCATAGACAAACGCAGGCGGCTGAATGCCTTTTTCAGCGGCCGCGCGGGCGTTTTCGACATGGCCGCCGAGATAGGCGGGCAGGGCGTTCAGGCGCGTGATGTAGGCCTCCGCATCTGCCAGGCTGGTGACCTTGTGCTGGTTTATCAGAAAGGCGGGGATCGACGACTGGACGCCAAACATCTGGTTGAAGGTGTAGCCGTGATCGCGGAACGGTTCGTTCAGTTCCGAGCGCTCCAGCTCATATTCTGCGAGGCGCCAGGACAGCTTCGCCTGGTCGTTCAGCTTGTTGAAGTCGAATTTTTCCTTCATTTCCTGAACAGTAGCCCGCTGGATAGCCAGGCTTTCCGCGTCGAAAGCGCGGGAGGGGTCGGTCCACTCGCCATAGCGGTCGCGCCGGCCCAGCGCAGTCATCCGCATCGGGTCGCGGGCAATGGCTTCCTCGAACTTCTGCTCAAACCATTCGTTCAGCCGCTCGGATTCGGCAGCCACCACCTCGGTGGAATATTCCGGAATTTTGGGTTCGCGGTGGGCGGGGGAGCCGCAGCTGGCGACCAGCGCCATTGCGGTGAACATTGCGAGCGTGCGTGATACCATGGTTAGCCGAATCCTGTTCTTCTGGGCTCGATTATACTGCGTCTGTTAGCGGCTTTTTCGGGTTCGTTAACCTTTGCCGTGTCAAAAACGATAAACTAGGTGAAGGTTGGGCCTCGAGTCATGTGATGCCCACCTCGCATAAGGCATGGCCAGCCCGGAAAGGGAACCGGCCAATAGAATGGTGGTAGACCATGAGTAACGAAGCAGACACCCTTGAGCTGACTCTCGCTGCGGCAACGCCAGGCGAGGAGGCGAATGCCGGTGAGCGGGAAGGGCGGCGTATCGACTTCCTGCAGCTGGGTTTTTGGGGCTGTCTGCTCCTGTCCATCGCCGCAGCCAGCATCTCGCTTGCCTGGCCGAATGCGTCGGGCGCGACCGGCTCGATCCTGCTGATCACAATGGCGTCAGGCGGCCTCGTCTTCCTGCTCTGGACTGTGCGCGGCGCGGGGCGGTACATCGGCCTCTTCCCGGAAAAGGGCGCTGCCGCGCGGGTCGCGAATGCCAGCGCGCCGCGTTTTCCCTGGATTGAAGCCCTGGATGAAGCCGTTCTGGTAACTGATCCCGGCGGCGCGCCGGTGGCCGCCAACACTGCCTATTCCGATCTGACCCGGATGGCCCTGATCGCTGGCACCGCGGAAAGCGGCCCGGTAACGGTTGACCGCCTGTTCGGCGCCAATCCTGGCCTCGCCGCACCGGTTTACCGCCTGTCGAAATCTGCCAAGGCAGGCACGCAGCGCCGCGAAGTGCTGCCGCCGCTGGCGCTTGGCCCGGAACAGGTTCCCGCGCAGTTTGAAGTGTCCGTCTCTCCGCTGCCGCGGGGCCGCGTCTTGTGGCGTATCCGCCGCATCGCCGGCCAGATCGAGGCAACGGGCGCGGCAGACCTCAAATCCCTCTATGTCGAAGATGCCCCGATGGGCTTCTTCGCCGCCAAGCCGGACGGTACGATCACCTATGCCAACTCCTGGCTGCGGGAACTGCTCGGCCTGCCGGAGACGGCCAAGAATATCCGCACCGACGACATCATGCGTCCGGAATTCGTGAAGATGCTGGCGCGGGACCGCAAGTCCGGCGCGCCGGGCCGGGCCGACATCCAGCTGCGCGCGCGCGACGGGGTGGAGATCCCGGTGCAGGCGATCACCAGCTGGACGGGCCGGGGCGCTGACGCCGCCGGGCGCACGATCGTGCTGGCAAGCCCGCAGGTGCTGAATGGCGGGGAAGAGCGCTTTGCGCTGCAGGCGGCTTCGCGCCCGCCGCGCCCGGATGGCGATCCGATGTTCGATGACGCGCCGTTCGGCGCCGTGCGTCTGGATGGCGACCGGGTGGACAGCGCGGTAATCCTCGACGCCAACCGCGCGCTGATGGAAGTCACCGGGGGCCGGGCAACACCGGGCACGCGCTTTGCTGATCTCTTTGTATCGGAAGAGGGCGAGGACGCGCTCGCCACACTGCTGGTGGACGCCATCGACAAGCCGGTCGCGCTGAAGACGGCGGGAGACGAGGCGCGGGACGTGAACGTGTTCGTCACGCTCAACAATACGGGGCGCCCCTCGGTGGCCTATATCATCGACATCACCGAGCAGCGCCAGCTGGAGACGCGCCTTGCCCATGGCGAGAAGATGCGCTCCATCGGCCAACTGGCCGGGGTTGTGGCGCATGACTTCAACAATGTGCTGCAGGGCATCATCTTCAACTATGAAGAGCTGATGACGCGCCACCCCGTGGGGGACCCGTCGTACGAATACCTGCAATCGATCCACGAATTCTCGTCGCGGGCGCGTGAACTCGTCCGTATGCTGCTGGCCTATGCCCGCGCGCAGACCTTCAAGCGGGAAATCTTCAACGTTACCGACTTCCTCTCCGAATTCTCGATCCTGCTGCGCCAGGTGCTGGATGAGCGGGTGGAGCTGGATGTGAAACATGGCCGGGATGTGCCCTGGATCAAGGCGGACAAGAACCAGCTGGAAACGGCGATCATCAACCTGGCCACCAATGCCCGCGATGCCATGATTGCGCATCGCAATGGCGGCAAGCTGTCGATCCGCACGGCGCGCTCCACCGGCAAGGAGGCCCATGCGCTGGGCTTCAATTATGTGGAAGATGGCGAATACCTGCTGATCGAGGTGGAAGACAACGGCACGGGCATGCCCCGCGATCTGCTGGACAAGATTTTCCAGCCCTTCTTCACGACCAAGGAGCAGGGCTCTGGCACGGGGCTTGGTCTGGCAACCGTCTATGGCATCATCAAGCAATCGGGCGGCTATGTCTGCCCGATTTCCTCGGTGGGCAAGGGTACGACCTTCTACATCTATCTGCCGGCGCTGGCCGCAGAAGAAATTCCCGAGCCGTCGGATATTGCCGAGAACACCAAGGCGGTTGCGCGCCCGATGGATATGTCCGGACGCGGACGTATCCTGCTCGTCGAGGATGAGGATGGCGTGCGCTCCATCGCGGCCACCCATCTGCGACAGCGCGGCTATGAGGTGGAAGAAGCCTGCGACGGCGAGGAGGCATTGGACATCCTCACCGATATGCCGGGTTCGTTCGATCTCATCATCTCGGACGTGGTGATGCCGGGCATGGATGGGCCAACGCTCATCCGCGAAGCCAAGGACAAGCTTGGCCATGCGCGCGTGATCTTCATCTCCGGCTATGCCGAACGCGATCTTGCCCAGCAGCTGGATGATGACCGGGCGGTCTCCTTCCTGCCCAAACCGTTCACAGTTCGTCAGCTGTCGGAGCGGATCAAACAGGAACTGGCAGGGGTTGGCGGCAAGGAAGCGGCCTGATCCTCCGCCTCTCGAAACAGGAAAAGGGCCGGCTTCTCAGCCGGCCTTTTGCCATAGGGCCTTCAGGACCGCTGCGAAGTTTTCAGCCCGGTCATGACAGGCCCAATGGCCGGTGCCGCGCTCCACATGCAGCGGTGTGCCATGACGCTTTGAAAAGCGCTCTGCCACGGGAAGCTCCACGAACGGATCATTCTCGCCCCAGAACAGCTGGCCATGCTGGGGAAGGTTTGCCAGATCGTCCACCCAATGCCCGCTGAAGCGCAGGCCGATGGCGGAGCGGTAGAGGCTGAGGATCGACTGGCGCATCCGCTTGTCGATATGGGGCACTTCGATTTCGGCGAGTTCGCGCGGCATACCGCCTTGAACGAGGCCTTCGATCAGGCGCGGTTTGTTGCGCATGTTCAGCATCACGAACTCGCCCAGCAGCGGGGTTGCCCACATGCGAGCTGTTCTGTGGCCGGAATAGTCCGGATCGATCACGGCATTGGTGACGCACCAGCTTTTCACAAGATCTGGCCGCAGGCTGGCGGCGCGCAGGGTGAGCAGGGCGCCCCAGTCATGGCCAACGATGTGGACCGGCTCGCCGGCCGCTTCCATCTGTGTGATCAGCCAGCTGGCATATTCATCCTTCGTGCTGTGGAAGCCGGGCGGCTTTTCCGTGCCGAAACCGGGAAGGGCGGGCGCGCGGTAATCCTCCGGACCCAGACCAAGCGCGGCCACAAGCGGCTGCCAGAGAACGGGGGTATCGGGAACGCCGTGGACGAAGAGGATCATGGCATCATTCCTTGCTGGCCGGGGCCCAATAGGTTTCCGGCGGGAAGATTTCTTCCATGCTGCCGGCAATCGACGGGCCATAGGTCGGGTTGGGCAGGATGAACCAGCCTTTGTCCCAGAGGCCGCCGAAGGCAGGGGCGGCGGCGAGGTCACGGCGGCCGGCGGGGCTCAGGGATTTGTCGTTGAAGATGTCGGCTATGTCGCCCAGCTGGTCGCCGACGAGCGCAATGACGCAGTAATTCTCCGAGATGGCATAGCGGCGTCCATCCTTGGCCGAGCCGCCGGGCGTATCGCCTTTCAGGAACAGGGTTTCGCCGTGCACATAGTCGCCGAAGCCCGCTTCGCGGATCGTTTCGATATTTCCGGCCACGTTGGCCGCCTCGCGGTTGGTGTTGAGGATCACCTCAACGCCGGCCTTGCGGATGCGCTCCACCCCTTCCAGCGCGCCGGGAATGGCAACGGTCTTGCCCGCGCCGGTGCGTTCCCACTCGCTCCAGATTTTCGAATCGAATTCGATGCCCAGGCGGCGGAAGGCGCCTGCCGAGCCAAGGTTCCAGATCAGGGTTTCATCCACATCGAAGACGGCGGCGAGAGGCTTTCCCCCGCAAGCCAGAAATTCGGGCGCCTCGGCCGTCGCGCCGGGCGCGAGAATGACGCTGTATTCCGGGCGGGCGGCTGCGCCGGCTTCGGCATAGGCGGCAATCCGCTTCCAGCTCTGCTCCATCATGATCTGCGCTTCGGCTGAGCCGAAAAGCCATTGGTCCGCGGGGAAGGGGCGCGCTTCAGGGGCCGATGCTGCCACGGGTTGTTGCGCGGCCGGGGCGGGCTCCGGCGCCGTCATCGTCGCCGTCTGGCAGGCTGCCAGCGCCATGAAAGAAAGAATTGGAAGCGCGTATTTCATGGAAACTCCATCAGCCATGGGCCCTTTGGGGTAAAACGCTTTCGGGTGAGGGGCAATCTTTATCCCGCCCCGGGCGCGGGGTGATTTCCCCGATGTCAGACTTGCGCGCGGGCGAGGCTCTGTCCAAGGATGCCGCGAGAGAAAAGCCTTTGGGAGACCCGGCCATGAAAACCCGCATCACTGAAATGCTCGGCATCAAGCACCCGATTGTTCAGGGGGGCATGCACTTTGTCGGTTTTGCTGAAATGGCGGCGGCCGTTTCCAATGCGGGCGGCCTCGGCATCATTACCGCCCTGACGCAGCGGACCCCGGCAGACCTCGCCAATGAAATCGCCCGCTGCCGCGACATGACGGACAAGCCGATCGGCGTGAACCTGACCTTCCTGCCTGCGGTCAACCAGCCGGACTATCCCGGCTATGTGAAAGCCATCATCGAGGGCGGCGTGAAGGTGGTTGAAACCGCCGGCAACAACCCCGTGCAGGTACTCCCCATTCTCAAGGATAATGGCATCAGGGTCATCCATAAGTGCACTGCCGTGCGCCATGCCCTGAAGGCCCAGAAGATCGGCTGTGATGCGGTGTCGGTGGATGGCTTCGAATGTGGTGGCCACCCCGGCGAAGACGATGTGCCCAACTTCATCCTTCTGCCGCGCGCGATGGACGAGTTGGATATTCCCTTCATCGCCTCGGGCGGCATGGCTGATGGCCGCTCGCTGGTGGCGGCGATGGCGCTGGGCGCAGAAGGCATGAACATGGGCACGCGCTTCATCGCCACGAAAGAAGCCCCGGTGCACGAGAATGTGAAGCAGGCGCTGGTTGCGGCGTCTGAACTCGACACCCGCCTCGTCATGCGCCCGCTGCGCAATACCGAACGTGTGCTGACGAACCCTGCGGTGGAGCGTCTTCTCCAGAAGGAGAAGGAACTCGGCGCAAGCATCAAGTTTGAGGACATCATCGAGGAAGTAGCCGGCGTGTATCCGAAGATCATGAAAGACGGCGACATGGACGCGGGCGCCTGGTCCTGCGGCATGGTGGCGGGCCTCATCTATGACATCCCGACCTGCCAGGAACTGATCGACCGGATCATGGCCGAGGCCGAAGAGATCATCACCAAGCGGCTGGCCGGCTTCCTGAAAGGCTGATCGGCGGACGTGTTTCGTTCCAGCCGGCGTTAACCAGTCTTCCGCAGGCGGCGAAATTCGCCTGCGGAGCACAGTCCGCTCGCCTTGCGGGTGTAGACAGCGGCTAATCGTTCCGATTATGTTCTGGGCTCGATTCCAGAGGGCCTGCCATGACGCCTGTGATCACAATTGGGTCTGCCGGGTTTGACCTGGTGCATGCCGTCCTGCTGCTGATTGCGGCGGGGCTCGGCGTGTTTCTCTGGCAATCCCGCCAGCGCGGGGATGTCGAGCGCGAACGCCTGATGACCGAACGCAACGCCGCGCAGGATGAGCTGTCGCGCCTGCGCCAGCGCGAGCAGACGCTGGAGGCGGCACGCCGGGATGCAGAACTGAAGCTCGCGGCGGCAGAGGCGCGCAGCGCCGAGGATGAGCGCAAATTCGCCGAACTCGCCCAGGGCGTCCTGGCGCGGGCCAATTCCATGTTTCTGGAGCGGGCCGAAGAAACCTTCAAACGCCACCGGGAAGGGGCCCAGGGCGAGTTGAAAGAGCTGATGAAGCCCATCGGCGAGAATTTCGAGAGCTTCCGCCAGAAAGTGGAGGCGATCGAAAAGGTGCGCACCGAGGACAAGTCCCTCCTCTCCGAGCAGGTGCGCGCGATTGCCGAAAGCCTGCACAGAAATACGGCCGAGACTGGCAAGCTCGTGAACGCGCTGACCGCACCCAAGGGCGGCGGGCGCTGGGGGGAGATGACCCTTCGCAATGTGATGGAGCAGGCTGGCCTGTCCGCCCATTGCGATTTCAGCGAGCAGGTTCATGATGATACCGAAGAGGGGCGGCAGCGCCCGGATGCCATCATCCGCCTGCCGGGTGACCGGCAGATCGTGATCGATTCCAAGGTGTCGCTTGCCTCCTATATGGCCGCCACGAATACCGACGACCCGGCGGAGCGGCAGGCGCACCTGAAACAGCATGCGGCCAGCGTGCAGCGGCATGTTACCACCCTGGCCTCAAAGGACTATCAGTCCAATCTCGGTAACCGGTTTGACTATATCGCCATGTTCATTCCGGGGGAGAACTTCTTCGCCGCCGCGCTCGAACAGTCACCGGATCTGATTGAGAAGGCGATGAACCGCTCCGTGATTGTCACCACACCGACGACACTGATCGCGCTGGCGCGGACAGTGGCCCATCTCTGGCGTCAGCACGAGATGAATGAAAATGCGCAGGCCGCCGCGGAACTGGGCGCAGAACTCTACACTCGGATGGGCGTCCTGCTGGGGCATACTGAAAAGCTCGGAAAATCGCTGAACTCTTCAGTCGATCATTATAACAGCCTGCTCGGCTCCATCGACAAGCGCGTGCTGCCGACGCTGCGCAAGTTCGAAGACATGCAGATTGCCCCGCCCGGCAAGGTGCCTCCGGAGGCAAAGCTGATCGAAGCGCGGGCCAACACGCCCGATACGGGCCAACTGCCGCTTGAAGCCCCGCCAAAGCTGCCGGCGGAGTGATCTCCCGTTGACGCTGCGGCGAGGGGTGCATATCTGACGGTCATGGCTATTCGCGAAATCCTCACTGTACCTGATCCGCGCCTGAAGCAGGTGTCCAAGCCTGTTGAGGGCGGCGTGACCGGCGAGATTCGGGCGCTCATGGATGACATGCTGGAGACGATGTATGACGCGCCGGGCATCGGCCTGGCCGCCATCCAGATTGGCGTGCCGCTGCGGGTGATCGTGATGGATCTGGCGCGCGAAGGCGAGGAGCCCCAGCCGCGCTATTTCGTGAATCCGGAAATCGTCGAGACTATCGAAGAAACAAAGCCTTATGAAGAAGGCTGTCTCTCCGTACCGGATATTTTCGACCAGGTGGAGCGTCCGGCCCGGTGCAGGATCCGTTATCTGGACTATGATGGCAACCAGGTCGATGAGTGGGCCGAAGACCTCTATGCGGTCTGCATCCAGCATGAGATGGACCATCTCGAAGGCACGCTGTTCATCGATTACCTCTCCCGCCTGAAGCGCGACCGCGCCATCGACAAGGTGAAGAAAGCCAAGATCCGCGCGATCCGCGAAGACGCCAACTGATGCGCTTTTTCCGGGACATGCGGTTCCGGTGGCTGTTGGCAGTATTGGTCGCCGCCGTGATTGTGTGGCTGGCGGGTGGTGACGGTCTTCCGGCGCGTTCGGGCCTCTGAGCCTCACAAGCTTGCCATCGCCTGGCTGATGGTGTTCCGGTTCCGCCAAGTCCAAGGAGCCTCAAAATGCCTCTCCGTATTGCCTTCATGGGAAGCCCCGGCATTGCGCTCGGCGTGCTCGAAGCCCTGATCGCGGCGGGCCAGGAGGTCGCCTGCGTCTATTCCCAGCCGCCGCGCCCGGCGGGCCGGGGGCAGAAGCTGACACCGACGCCGGTGCACGCCTTTGCTGAAGCGCGCGGGCTTGAGGTGCGCACGCCGAAATCGCTAAAAAAGCCCGAAGAGCAGGCCGCCTTTGCCGCGCTGAACCTCGATGCCGCTGTGGTGGTCGCCTATGGCCTTATCCTGCCGCAACCCATCCTGGATGCGCCGCGCCTTGGCTGCCTCAACATGCACGCCTCTATCCTGCCGCGCTGGCGGGGCGCGGCGCCGATCCAGCGCGCGATCATGGCGGGCGACACGGAAACCGGCGTGGACGCGATGATGATGGAAGCAGGGCTTGATACCGGCCCGGTGCTCGCCTCCGTCCGCACACCTATTACCCCGCAGGATACCGCCGGCAGTCTGCATGACCGGCTGGCCGCCCTCGCCGCAGAGCTTGCGCCGCGCGCGCTGGCGGGCCTTGCCGATGGCAGCCTGAAGCCCTCGCCGCAGATTGAAGACGGCATGACCTATGCGCAGAAGATCACCGCTGAAGACCAGCGGATAGACTGGACAAGGCCGGCGGCCGAGATCGACTGCCAGATCCGCGCTCTCTCCCCGGCGCCGGGCGCCTGGTGTGAGGCTGATCTCGGGCAGGGGCCGGTTCGGCTGAAGGTTCTCCTCAGTGAGCTGACGGATCATGCGACGGTCGCCGTTCCCGGCGCGCTGATCGATGACCGGCTGAGTGTCGCCTGTGGGGATGGCCGCGTTGTGCGCCTGCTGCGCCTGCAGAAGCCCGGTGGCAAGCCGCTTGCCGCGCGCGAATTTCTGGCGGGGTCTCCATTGCCGGAAGGAACACAGCTCGGCTGATGGATCGTTGGAGACGCCCCGTCTTGCTTGCCATACCGGCTGCTGCCGGGCCTCTCGGAGGCGGGGAAAACCCATTCGGTGGCGTTTGGCGGCTGAATGGCCAGTTGACCTTGCGCCCCGCCTTTGGCAGCGGGCTTTGTCATGCCACGTTACAAGCTCCTCATTGAATATCACGGCGGCGCCTATCAGGGCTGGATGCGCCTGCCCGGCCTGCAGACCGTGCAGGGCGCGCTGGAGGAGGCTGCCGCCAAGCTGGATGGTGGGCCGGTGGAAGTGATCGGCGCGGGCAGGACGGACGCGGGCGTTCATGCCACCGGGCAGGTTGCCCATATGGATCTGCGGCAGGACCGGCCCAACAAGGTGGCCGATGCGATGAACTTCCATCTGCGGCCTCATCCGATTGCGGTGCTGAAAGCCGAGAGAGTGGACGAGGAGTTCCACGCGCGCTTCTCTGCCACGGCGCGGCATTACCGCTATGTCGTCATCAACCGGCGCGCGGACCTGACGGTGGACCGCGGCATTGCCTGGCGCGTACCGTCCAAACTGGTCGCCGAGAAGATGCATGAGGCCGCGCAGTTTTTCATTGGTACGCATGATTTCTCGACCTTCCGCGACACCGAATGCCAGGCGCTGAGCCCGGTGAAGACGCTGACGCGGTTTGACGTGGCGCGTTATGGCGAACGGATCGAGTTTACCTGCTCGGCGCCGAGTTTCATTCACCGGCAGGTGCGCTCCATGGTGGGCAGCCTGGTTGAGGTGGGGCGGGGGCACCGGCCCGTGACATGGGCGCGCGAGATCCTGGAGGCAGCCGACCGCACGCGCTGTGGGCCCGTGGCGCCGGCCGACGGCCTCTTCCTGGAGCGGGTTGATTACGGCCCCGGCTGACGCGAAGGCAATCCTGTGCAGGCCCGTTTTTCGGGGTTAGCCTTCCTCCAGACAAGATGAGGAGGAACGCCAATGGCCATTGATTTCACGATTCCGGAAGACGCAAAGGAAGTGCGCGAGCGTGTGCGCCGCTGGGTGCAGGAAGAGTGCATTCCCGCTGAACAGGAGATGGCTGCGGGTAAGCCTTACAAGGAAGTTCTCGCCGCGTTGCGCACGAAAGCGCGCGCGCAGGGGCTGTGGTTGCCCTTCATTCCGAAGGAGCATGGCGGGATGGGGCTGGGGCCCCTGGCCAATGCCCTTGTGCAGATGGAACTGGGGCAAAGCCATCTGGGCGCGCTGTCGATGAATTCTCAGGGGCCGGACGATGCAACCATGCTGACGCTGCTGGCGCATGGCACCGACTTCCAGAAGGAGAAATATCTCAAGCCGATTCTCAACGGGGAAAAGCGCGTCTGCTATTCGATGACGGAGAAAGCAGCCGGCGCGGACGCGACCGGCATGCAAACGGTGGCCGTGAAAGACGGCAAGGGGAATTACGTTCTCAATGGCGAGAAATGGTTCTCTTCGGCGGCCACGGCGGCTGACATTGCCGTGGTGATGGCCAAGACTAATCCGGACGCGCCGCGCCATCAGCAATTCTCCACCTTCATCGTCGAGTTGCCCAATCCCGGCTACAAGATCATCCGCGACATTCCGACCATGGCCGTGCATGGCAAGCACTATACCGAGATGGGCGGCGGCCATGCTGAGGTGAAGATCGACAACCTGGTCGTGCCCGAAGCAAACCTGCTGGGCGGGGAAGGGATGGGCTTTGCCATGGGCCAGCACCGGCTTGCCTATGGCCGTCTGCGCCATGGCATGCACAATGTGGCGATGGCGCAGCGGGCGCTTGATCTGGCCACGGAGCAGGTGACAACGCGGTCTACCTTCGGCAAGGGACTGGAGGATCGCCAGGGCGTGCAGTTCATGCTGGCCGAATGCGCCAGCCAGCTCTACATCGCGCGCCTGATGCTGATTCACATTGCCTACAAGGCAGAGAATGGCATGGACATCCGCCAGGAAAACGGCATCGCCAAGGTCTTCCTCGCCAATATGGTTCACAAGGTGGTCGACACCGCCATCCAGCTTCACGGCGCGCTCGGCTATTCGCTCGATACGCCGCTCGCGGCCTGGTACACGCATATCCGCTCCCAGCGCCTCGTGGATGGGCCTGATGAAGTGCACAAATGGATCACGGGCAAGAATGTCATTCGCGCCTACAAGAAGGATGGCACCACGGCGGCGGCCGCGGGCGGAGATATTCTGTGATCAAACTGACCTTCTGTCTGCGACGCCTGCCGCATCTCAGCCGGGAAGAGTTCCAACGCTACTGGCGGGAGCAGCACGCCCCGCTGGTGGCCGCCAGGGCAAAGACGCTGGGGATCGTCCGGTATGAGCAGACCCATGCGGGTTTTGACGCGATGAGCGAGGCCATCCGCGCCTCCCGCAACGCGCCCGGACCCTATGACGGCATCGCCGAAATCTGGTTCGAGAGCGAAGAGGCCATGCAGGCCGCCGGGCGCAATCCCGGCGTGTCGGAAGCCGCGCGCGAGTTGCTGGAGGATGAACGCAACTTCATCGATCTTGCCAACTCGCCCCTCTGGTACAACCGCGTTCACACGATTGTCGGGTGATCGTCACCCCTCATTCGTGCCCAGAGCATCGGCGAGGTCGGCGAGAATGTCCTCGGCGTCCTCTAGGCCCACGGAGAGGCGCACGAGGCCGTCGCTGATGCCATGCTCGATCCGCTCCTCGCGGGTGTAGGTGGAGTGGGTCATGCTGGCTGGGTGCTGGATCAGGGTTTCAGCGTCCCCCAGGCTGACGGCGCGGCGGATCATCCGCAGGCGGTTCATCATGGCAATGCCCGCTTCATAGCCGCCTTTCAGTTCCAGCGCGATCATGCCGCCAAAGCCCGGCATCTGGCGCTTGGCGAGGTCATGCTGCGGATGGCTTTCAAGGCCGGGATAATAGACCGCGGCCACGCCGGGCTGCGCTTCCAGCCAGCGGGCCAGTCTTAGGCCGCTTTCGCAATGGCGCGCCATGCGCAGTTGCAGGGTCTTCAGGCCCCGCATCACCAGCATCGCATTGAAGGGTGACATGACCGATCCCGTCATGTCTTTCACGCCCACCATGCGCACTTCCTTGATGGCCCCGGCGCGGCCGAGCACCATGCCCGCCACAAGGTCGCCATGGCCGCCGAGATATTTGGTGGCCGAATGGACCACGAAATCAGCGCCCAGCTCAATCGGCCGGGTCAGCAGGGGGGTGGCATAGGTATTGTCGACGGCAACCAGCGCGCCGGCCTCATGGGCAATGCGCGCGGCGGCGCGGATGTCCACCAGGCGCATGTTCGGATTGGCCGGCGTCTCGAAATAGACAAGGCGTGTCTTGTCGCTGATTGCGGCGGCCAGATTTTCCGGTTCGCGAAGGTCCACATGGGTGATCTTGATGCCAAAGCGGGAAAGCCCGTCGCGCATGAAGGCAAAGGTGCAGCCATAGAGCGTCTTGTCGGTGATGATCTCATCGCCCGGTTTCAGCAGGGTCCACATCAGAGACGAGATGGCCCCCATGCCCGAGGCCGTGGCGAGGCCGGCTTCGGCCCCTTCCAGATTGGCAATCCGCGCTTCCAGCAGGGCAACGGTGGGATTGGAGATGCGCGAATAGATGTGGCCCTCCGCTTCCCCGGCAAACAGGGCGCCGCCCGTTTCAGCGTCGGGGAAGGCGAAAGTGGAGGTGAGGTGCAGGGGCGGGGTCAGCGCGAAGTCGTTCTTTGCCGGGTCGTATCCGTGATGGATCGCGCGGGTCGCCGGGCCCAGCGGGCGGGAAGCGTCAAAAGCCATGGCAGTTCCTCCTGATCTGAGGTGATTTTAGCAGGAAATCATCGGCGATACTTGCCATAGATGCCCATTATATGCTGAAGATTTAGCATAATATGCTAATGAGGGGCCTTATGGACGCCATAGATGCCAGAATTCTGCGTGCGCTGCAGCGAGATGGGCGGCTGACCAATCTGGAGCTGGCAGAGGAGGTGGGCCTCTCGCCCTCACCTTGCCTGCGGCGGGTGAAGAATCTCGAAGCAGCCGGTATCATTCAGGGCTATTCGGCGCTGGTGGATCAGAAGGCCTGCGGCTTCCCGATCACCTGTCTCGTGCGCATCCGCCTCGCCAATCACGGGCAGGACACGGTGCGCGCCTTCGAGCAGAAGATTGCCGAAACGGACGCAGTGCTGGACTGCTATCTGATGACCGGCGGGGCCGATTATGAGCTGCGCGTGGTCGCCCGCAGCCTGGACGATTATGAACAGCTTGTGCGCCAGACCATCCAGACGCTGCCCGGCATTGCTTCAATTGAAACCAGTTTCGCGTATGGCGTGGTCAAGAAGTCGCGTATTCTTCCCGTCATCGCCCAAAAGGGTGCATAGCGGCCCGCCATGAAAACCTGCTAAGTAGCCCCTTGATGACGCCTCCGACAAAATCCCCTCCGACGCTCCTGTCTGCTGGCCGCGCGCCTGCTTCCCGCCGCCCCGGCAAATGGCGCATTGCCGACATCATTGATGGCCGGGCGCTGCGGGTGAAGCTGACGGCGGCGGCGCTGGACAATCTCGGCAATGATGCTGCGGCCCGCAAAGCCGCGCTGAACCTGCTGCACGGGGCCATGTTCCGGGGCCGCCTGATTGCGCAGGAGCGGCTGCAGCAGGGGGCCGATGGCCTCGACACGGCCCGGCTTCTCGCGGCGGTGCAGGACGAGGTGATCCACGCGCTTTACGACTTCACGGTCACCCATGTGCACCGCGCGTCCAACCCGACCGAGGCGGAACGTCTCGCTGTCCTCGCCACGGGCGGTTATGGCCGCAGCGTGATGGCGCCGTCTTCGGATACAGATCTCTTGTTCCTGCGCGCCTACAAGGCCAGCCCCCACACAGAGAGCGTGATCGAATACATGCTCTATGCCCTGTGGGATATGGGGCTGAAAGTGGGGAATGCCTTCCGTACACCAATAGATTGTGTAAAACTTGCCGCTGAAGACGTGACCATCAAGACCAGCCTGCTGGACGCGCGGTTCATCTGCGGGGATGAGCTTCTGGCGACCGACATGATGGCGCTTTTCCAGAAGGATGCGATCAAGGGCAAGGATGCCCAGTTCATTGCTGACAAGCTGGCCGAGCGCGACGCGCGCCATACCCGTATGGGGGATGCGCGCTATGTGGTGGAGCCGAATGTGAAGGACGGGAAGGGCGGGCTGCGGGATCTGCAGACGCTCTACTGGATCGTCAAGCACATGTATGGCGGCCGCACGCTGGAAGACGTCATGCGCGCTGGTCCGTTTACGGACCCTGAATATGTCATTTTCATCCGGGCCGCGCGTTTCCTCTGGACGGTGCGTTGCCATATGCACTTCGTGACCGGCCGCGCCGAAGACCGGCTGAGTTTTGACCTTCAGCCCGAGATCGCCGCGCGCATGGGCTACCGGGACCGGGAAGGCCAGCAGGGCGTGGAGCGCTTCATGAAGCGCTATTTCCTGGTGGCCAAGGATGTCGGCGGGCTGACCCGTATCCTGGCCGCAAAGCTGGAGGCCGATCACAAGAAAAAGCCTGAGGGTCTGCGCCGTTTCCTGCCGTCCCGCCCGCCGCAGCCGCTGCCGGAGGAGGGGTTCCTGATCGAGGCGGGCCGCATCAATATCGCCGAAGACAAGGTGATGGCGGTTGACCCCCTCAACATGATCCGCCTGTTCACCATTGCCCGGCGCGAGCAGAAGGATATTCACCCCACCGCGCTGACGGCCCTGACCCGGAACCTCCGGGGTCTGAACGAACCCGTGCGCGAAACAGATGAGGCGCGCGCGCTGATCCTGGATGCCATCCTTGGCGGCAAGGAGCCCGGCCCGATATTGCGGCGCATGAACGAGGCCGGTGTTCTGGGGCGTGCCATCCCCGAATTCGGCTCCATTGTCGCGCAGACGCAGTTCAACATGTATCATCATTATACGGTGGATGAGCATACGCTGCGCGCGGTTGAGACAATCGCTGATCTCGAATATGGCCGGGGCAACACCGCGCCGCTGGCCACAGAACTGTTCGGCCAGATCGAGAACCGCCGCGCGCTCTATCTTGCCATGCTGCTGCATGACACCGGCAAGGGGAAAGGCGACCAGCAGGAAGCGGGCATGCGCACGGCCCGCAAGGCCTGCGAACGGCTCGGCATTCCGGAGGAGGAAACCGATCTCGTCGTCTGGCTGGTCGGTCACCATCTGGAGATGAGTGAAACCGCGCAGAAGCGCGACATCGGCGACCCGCGCACCGTGGCGACCTTTGCGCGCCTCGTCGGCTCGCTGGAGCGGCTGCGCCTTCTCTATATTCTGACAGTCGCCGATATCAAGGCGGTGGGCCCGGCGGTCTGGAACGCCTGGAAGGGCCAGCTTCTGGCTGACCTCTATCACAATACGGCGGCCGCGCTGCGTGGGGGGCGTACGGATGAAGCGGCCGTTCAGGCAGAACTGGAACGGCGCGCGGAGAAACGCCGCGAAGCGCTGGTTGAGCGTATCGGCTCTGTACCGGCCCTGCTGCTGGAACTGGAAACCGCTTACTGGACGGGCTTTGATCCTGACGACATTGCCTGGCATGCCGCCGCGCTCGCCAAGGGCGGGGATGTGGTCACCTCGCGTATGGCGCCCGAAGGCGGCGCCGTGGCGCTGCTCGTCTCGGGCAAGGACCGCACCGGCCTCTTTGCAGACCTGGCCGGCACGCTGGCCCGTCTGGGCGCCAACATTGTCGCCGCGCAGGTGTTCACCTCCAAGGGCGGGCGCATCGTCGACGTGTTCATGCTGCAGGACGCCCGCGGCCTGCCCTATGGCGAGGGCGACGGGCCGCGTCTTGCGAAACTCGAACACGCCATTCTCGGCGCGCTGGATGGCAAGGTGCCGGGCGGCACTGTCAAATCCCGCGCCGGGCGCCGGGAGGCGGCCTTCCTGGTCCAGCCATCGGTGCAGATCCATGAGGACGTCTCGCTGGAATATACGGTGATCGATGTGGCCGCGCGCGACCGGCCGGGCCTGCTGCATGAGGTTGCCGAAGTGCTGGCGGACATGAAGCTATCGATCCATTCGGCGCATGTCGGCTCCTATGGCGAGCGCGTGTTCGATGCCTTCTATGTGCGCGCGGAGGGCGGGGCGGCCACCCTGTCAAAAGCCCGCAAAGAGACCCTCCGCGAACGTCTTCTTGCCGTACTTTCCCGCGAAGAACCTGAAGGCCCGCACACCCCGGCCCGCAAGCTCAAACGCTCGCGCGCCGTGGACAGCTTCTGAGAATTGGTTCAACCGGGGAAACCATGAGCCTCGCCCGAAACACTGCCGTTCAGGCATCGCTGACCCTGGCGAGCCGCATCCTGGGCCTCCTGCGGGATGTCATCCTGGCTGCCAAGATCGGGGCAGGGCCGGTGGGGGATGCCTGGGCAACCGCCCAGCAGTTTCCCAATCTCTTCCGGCGCATCTTTGCCGAAGGCGCCTTCGCCTCGGCCTTCGTGCCCTCCTATGCCCGCACGCTGGAGGCCGAAGGGCCTGAAGCCGCGCAGAAGGTGGCGCAGGATGCCCTGCGCGTCCTCTTCGCCATGACGGCGGGGCTGACCGTCCTTGCCCAGATATTCATGCCCTGGGTGCTGCTGCTGATCCATGGCGGGCAGGCCGATGATCCGGAGCACTACAATCTCGCCGTGCTGCTCACCCGCATCACGATGCCCTACCTTACCTTCATGGCCATCGGGGCTCTGCTTTCGGGCGTGCTGAATTCGGCAGAGCGGTTCATTCTTTCCGCCGGCGCCCCGACCGTGCTCAATCTCTGCCTCATCCCGGCCGGCCTTCTGGGCACAACGCCGGTCATCACGACCCAGTATGCAGCGATTGCCTTCCTGTTCGCCGGGTTGCTTCAGGCCGCGCTGCTCTGGTGGGGTGTCCGCCGCCAGAAGGTCCGTCTCAGCCTGCTCGGCTGGCCGCGGCTTACCCCGGCTGTGAAGAAGGTGCTGCTGCTGGCCGTGCCGGGCACGATTGCGGCCTCGGGCACACAGATCAACATCATCGTCAGCCAGTCGCTCGCCAGTTTCGAGGTCAGCGCCAAGAGCTGGCTCTATGCGGCAGACCGGCTCTACCAGCTGCCGCTCGGCCTGGTCGGCGTGGCGGTGGGCGTCGCCATCCTGCCCCGCCTCAGCCGCGCCGCGCGGGCAGGGGACGGGGAAGCAGGCAGCCGCACCATGGATGAAGGCCTCGGCCTTGCAATGGCGCTGACGCTGCCGGCGGCCGCCGCGCTGATGGTCGCGCCTGTCTTTCTGATCGATGCCTTCTTCGTGCGCGGCGCCTTCCTGCCATCGGACGCCGTGGCGGCGGGCGCGGCGCTGTTCCATTTCGCCTGGGGCGTGCCGGCCTTCGTCCTGATCAAGGTGCTCGCCCCGCCTTTCTTTGCGCGGGAAGATACCAAGACGCCGATGCGCTTTGCGCTCGTCTCGGTGGTCATCAATACGCTGCTCGGGGCTGGCCTCTTCTTCTGGCTCAAGCAGTCCGGCCAGTTGGGCTTTACCGGCCTCGCCGTCGCCACCTCTACCGCCTCCTGGGTGAATGCTCTGCTGCTGGCGGCGACGCTTGCCCGGCGCGGCTGGTATGTGCCCGGCCCCCGCGCGGTGTCCGGCCTCGTCCGGGCGCTGCTGGCCACGCTGATCCTGTCAGCGGCCATCTGGCTGATGCTATGGCAGCTCCCGGCAATCCAGAGAGCGCTGGGCGGCTCCAAGGAGATCGCCGCCGCTGTCATCGTGCTGGCCGGGGGCTTCATCTATGCCTTCGCTGCCCTGCTGACCGGCGCGGTGCGGCCAAGCGACATCCGGCAGGCTTTGCGCCGCTGATCAAACGCGCTAAAGGCGCCAGACCATGACAGACCAGACCCCCGCCTATACCGGCCCGCAGCGCGTATTCTCCGGCGTCCAGCCGACCGGCAATCTCCACCTCGGGAATTATCTCGGGGCGCTCAAGAAGTTCGCTGACCTTCAGCGCGAAGGCCATGACTGTATCTTCAGCGTCGTGGACCTGCACGCCATCACCATGCCGGTGGAGAAGGGCGCGCTGATCTCGACGACACGTCAGATCGCGGCGGCCTTCATTGCTGCGGGCGTTGACCCTTCCAGATCGATCATTTTTGCGCAGTCTTCGGTGCTGGCGCATGTGGAACTCGCCTGGATCTTCAACTGCGTGGCGCGGATGGGCTGGGTCGAGCGGATGACCCAGTTCAAGGACAAGGCCGGCAAGGATGCCGAGCGCGCGTCTGTGGGCCTCTTCACCTATCCGGTGCTGCAGGCGGCAGACATTCTCGTCTACAAGGCAACGCATGTGCCCGTCGGCGAAGACCAGAAACAGCATCTCGAGCTCAGCCGCGACATCGCCGAGCGGTTCAACCGTGAATATGATGTGCCAGGCTTCTTCCCCCAGCCTGAGCCGATGATCAAAGGCCCCGGCGCGCGGATCATGAGCCTCAAGGACGGCACCAAGAAGATGTCGAAGTCTGACCCGTCAGACCTCTCCCGCATCAACCTGGTGGACGATGCCGACACGATCGCCAAGAAGATCAAAAAGGCCACCACCGATGCCGGCGTCATTCCGGGTACGGTCAAAGAATTGGAGGGCCGTCCAGAAGTTGAAAACCTCGTCGGCATCTTCGCAGCGCTCTCGGGCCGCACCGCAGAGGATGTGCTGGCCGAGTTCGAAGGCAAGGGCTTTGGCGTGTTCAAGCCGGCGCTGGCCGATGTCACCGTGGCGCATCTTGCTCCGATCACGGCGCGATTCCGCGAGATCCTGGACGACCAGGCAGGTCTCGACCGCATCCTCGCAGACGGCGCCGCGCGGGCCAATGCCGTGGCCGCACCCATCATGGATGATGTGCGCCGGATCGTCGGCTTCTGGCGCCCCTAGGCGCCTTCCGGGCGCCTGACTGCAGAGACTGCGCCGCGCTGCCTTAAAAGCGCCGCAGGCGCTGCGCATTGTTTTCGGCTGTGTGGGGAATCACGCCATCCTCTGCGGAGAGTTCTTCTCGCATGGGTGGCGGGTGTAGATTGGGTAGTGCCTCGTAGGCGAGTTGGGGTAGCGGGCCGGGACACCTGCTGCGGCTGGAATTGTATCAGCAGGCGGTGATTTGGTGCCCGAATTTACCACACCGCCCGGTTTGCTGAAATTTCATGCGCAACTGGCCTGTTAATAACGGTTTAACGGCTTCATAAACGGCACAGGATGGACAAATCCACAGCACCCAGGAAGAAGCGGCGTAAAGTCATGGCGGCAGCGGCGGCAGTGAAACTCCCACGAGCTTACGAGGAGCAGGAACACGTTCCCGCCCCCGCCTCAGACCCCAACCACTTCATCTCGCTCGATTATGCCGAGCCCAGCCCGATCATGATCGGTTTCCAGAAGGGCTGGCGCGCGCTGAAACGTATGCTGAAGATCGGCGCGGTGGTGGCCCTGGTCGGCGCCTATCCGGCCGCTGTGGTTCTTTCCAGCCATATCAATGACAGGCCCGTGGGCATCCCGGCTGAGCAGAGCTGGGCCGTGCCGGGCATTGCAGTCGCCATTCACAAGATTGCGCGGGAACTGGAAGGCGCTGGCTGGGCCAGCAACCGCCCGGTCTGGCACCCGCAGGCACGCCTGACGGCGCTGCCCGCCTGGCAGGCCGGCACCACCGAAGCCCTCTCGCAGCATGTGAAGCTCATCTCGGAACTCGCCCCTTATGAAGGCGCGCCGGATAGCGATCTGGCCGCCGCCTCGCGCCTCCTGATGGAAGTGCCCGGTGAGCCGATGCGTCCCCGCCTGACGGCGGCGGCTGAAGCGCTCAACCGGTTTGACACGCGCGCCTCGCGCGGCCTTGCCATGCGGCCGATGCCGGAAGAGATCATGCCGGAGGAACTGGCGCTCTTTGCCGGTTGGGCGGGGGAAGACCGCGCGGCCCTGTCTGACCGGATCAATGCCACTCAGGAAGGCGGCTGGCCCGCCAGCAAGGAAGACATCGCCGCCTTTTACCGCGCCAAGGCCCGCGCCCATGTCGCCCATGAGATGTTCGCCGCCAATGCCGCCAAGGCCCTGACGCTGACGGATACAGCCGTTCTGGTGGCGGCTGACCGTGTGGAAGCGGCCTGGGAACGCGCCGCAAAGATGAAGCCGCTTCTGGTTTCCAACCAGTCGGATTCGGCGGTTCTCACGCCCAACCATCTGGCAAGCATGGCTTATTTCCTGCTGGAGGCAGAAGTTGCCTCGCGGCATCTGATTGCGCTGATGGAGCCTTCTGCGGGCGATGAGGTGATTGAGGAAACCTCTGTTGCCCAGACGGCCGGGGATGCAGAGACTGCGCTGCCCTGAGCCGCGCTCCCTTGATCTCACCGCGCGCGCGGGCCATGTCAGGGGCCAGACGTAAAAAGGCCCGCCATGTTTATCCAGACCGAAGCTACCCCGAACCCGGACACGATAAAATTCCTTCCGGGTCAACCCGTTGCCGGAGATCGCGGCCCGTTTGACTTCCCCGACGCGGCCAGCGCGCGCATGAGCCTGCTGGCCCGCGCCCTGTTTCAGGTGGACGGGGTGGAGCGTGTCTTCCTCGGCAGCGATTTTGTCAGCATTAACAAGGTACAGGCGAAGGATTGGCGGCATGTGAAGCCGATGGTGCTGGCCGCCATCATGGATCATTACATGTCCGGCCTGCCGGTGGTCGAAGAGGGCGCCCCCGGCCTCTCCGACGAGATCGAATATGAGGGCGAGGCGGCCGAAATCGTCAACGAGATCAAAGAACTGATCGAAACGCGCGTGCGGCCCGCCGTGGCCCAGGATGGCGGCGACATCACCTTCCAGCGCTTCGATCCCGAGACGGGCATCGTTCACCTCTCCATGCGCGGGGCCTGCGCGGGGTGTCCGTCCTCGACCATGACCCTGAAACAGGGCATCGAGAACATGCTGCGCACCTATGTGCCAGAAGTGACTGCGGTAGAGGCAGCGCTTTAAAAGGCGCGCAAAAAACTCCAACGGTTACTCCAACAAGCCGCCTGAAAACTCTAACGAGTGTGCAGCAAAAAATCCGGTCCTGAGCCCGCCCGTCACCGGTGGTCAGTGCCATCAGCAAGGAAGGAACTGCCTCATGGCCCACCCGGTCAACGATCACGCGCTCGACATCATCTTCCGCGATGCCCGCAGCCAGAATGGCTATCTTGACCGGCCGGTGCCGGAGGTTCTGATCCGCGCGGTTTACGATCTCGCCAAGATGGGGCCGACGAGTGCCAACTGCTCGCCCGCCCGTTTCGTGTTCGTCACCACGCCGGAAGGGAAGGAGCGCCTTCTGCCCTTCATGAGCGCGGGCAACCGCGAGAAGACCGCTGCCGCGCCCTGGACGGTGATCCTCGCCTACGACATGCGCTTTGCAGAGAAGATCCCCCAGCTCTTCCCGCACAATCCCGATGCCAAGCACTGGTTTGACAACAACACCGAAGAGACCGCCTTCCGGAATGGCACGCTGCAGGCAGCCTATCTGATGCTGGCCGCGCGCTCCCTTGGCCTCGATTGCGGGCCGATGAGCGGCTTTGACATGGCGGGCGTGAACCGCGAATTCTTCGAGAGCCAGGAGGGCGAGGAGCAGCATTGGCGCGCCAACTTCATCTGCAATCTCGGCTATGGCGACAAGACCAAGATCATGGACCGCCTGCCGCGTCTCGAATTTGACGAGGGCTGCCGCATCCTCTAGCGGGATCAGATGCTGATCCTTGCCCTGAACACGGCCTTCACCACGATGGAAGCGGCGCTTGTGCGCGATGGCGAAATCCTCGCCGATGCGCGCGAGACCCTGCCGCGTGGCCAGGAGAAGGCCCTGCCGGGCTTTGTCGAGGCGTTGCTGAAGGAAGAGGGCGCCGGCTTTGGCGATGTCGGCCGGTTTGCCGTGGTCACGGGGCCGGGCAGTTTCACCGGCCTGCGCATCGGCGTTGCCTATGTGCGCGGCCTGGCCCTCGTCACCGGCGCGCCGGCTGTTGGCGTTACGAGCCTTGAAGCGGCCATCCCCGCCGGGATGGAGGGGCCAAGCCTTGGCGCCCTGATGGCCCAGCGCCGCCCGCCCGACCAGACCTGGTGGGTGCAGGGCATCAGCGAGGACGCGGGCATCGCCCCGGTGCAGGAGGTGGGCCTCGCCGCGCTGTCCGCCATGCTGGACGGATTCCATGCGCCGATCTTTATGGACGGCGCCGAGGCGCTCGGCGATCAGGCCGCCAAGCTCGACATCCGCCCCATGCGCCCAAGCGCGGTGACCGCCGCGCTGAAAGCGGCCCGCTTCGATCCGGCCAAACATCCGCCCCAGCCGGTCTATGCCCGCGAGCCGGACGCAACCCTGCCCACGCCGAAAAACTAGCTCGCCCGCGCCAGCCAGGGCTCCAGATCATCCTGCTGGGCGATCAGGGATAGTCCGTGGGCGATCGATACGAACTGGCTGCCGGTTTCCACCTTGCCGGCGCCAAACTGGTCCTCGAAGCTGCGCCGCAAAGCCGGCACGAAGGATGTGCCCCCGGTGAGGAACACCCGGTCGATGCCGCCTGGCCCAAGGCCCGCCCGCTCCAGCGCCAGATCGACCGTGGCGCGGATGGCGCTGACATCTTCTCCGATCCAGCCATCAAATTCTGCGCGGGCGATGTCCCGCTCGATATTCAGGCTGCCGGCCTGAAGGCTGAACCGGGCGGTGTCTGACTGCGAAAGCTGAGACTTCACCTGCGCCACGGCGCGGTAGAGCAGGTAGCTGGCATCTGCCTCCAGAAAGTCGATGAAGGCCTGGATCAGGCGAGGCTCGTTTGACGCCTGCAGCAGCTTCTGGAGGTCAGCATAATCGCGCGTGTGGCGCATGATCGACAGCTGGTTCCATTGCGCAAACCGGCTGTAGAAAGACGAGGGCACCGGCAGGGTTTTCTCCCCGCTGCGGAAGCTGCTGTGTTTGCCAAACAGCGGCGCCACCACATGCTCGATGATCTTCTGGTCGAAGGCGTCGCCCGCAATGCCGATGCCGGAATGGGAGAGCGCCTGGGCGCGCAGCTTTCCGCCCGCGGGGTCAAACCGGATGATCGAGAAGTCGCTGGTGCCCCCGCCAAAGTCTGCCACCAGAATGGTCGAGGCCTCCGTCAGCCGCTGGGCATAGAAGAAGGCCGCCGCGACGGGCTCATACACATGATGGATCGTCTCGAAGCCAAGCCGCTTCAGCGCCGTTTCATAGCGGGTTTGCGCCAGGGCCTCATCCGGCTGGGCGCCGGCAAAGCGCACGGGGCGCCCCATCACCACCTGGGCCGGCCAGGGCGCGCCCGACCGCTCGGCCAGACGCCGCAGATAGGCGGCCAGCAGATCCTCGAACTGCCAGTTCTTGTTATGGATCACGGTGGAGACGAAAAGCGGGCTGGCCGCGAAGGTCTTGAACGACTGGATGAACCGGCAATCCCCGCCCAGCTCCAGGAACTGGTCAATGGCCCAGGGGCCGATCTCCATCATCGCGCGCGCTTCATCTTCATCGCGCCAGAAACAGAGCACCGAGCGGCAGGCGGAAAACTCCTCGCCGCCATGGCTGAAGCTCATCGCCTCCGTGCTGCCATCGGGGCGGGCGAGGGAGGCAACGCTGTTGGTCGTGCCGAAGTCTAGGCCGAGCGTCGAGGTCGCCTGGGTCATCTTGCTGCCTTGTGCTGGGGCAAAGGGCAGGCGACCTAACAGAGGCAGGCATTGCCAATCAATCCTGATTGTCCTTGATCTGCGATCTTTCTGCCGCTTCCGAAGGCTTTTGCCCGATGACTGACCCCATTCGCCGACTGACGCCAGCCGACGCGGCGGCCGCCGCCGCGCTGCATGCGGCGGGCTTTGCCGATGCGTGGAGCGCGGCTTCGATCGAGGGGCTGATCACCAGCCCGAATGTGCTCGCCCTCGGCTGGGAAGAGGGGGGCACCCTCATGGCTTTTGCCCTCTTCCAGTCCTCTGCGGGGGAGTGCGAACTCCTGACCATCGCCACGGCCCCCGCCCGGCGCGGGCAGGGGCTTGCCGGCGCGCTGCTGGATGCGGCGATCCCGGTGCTCGTGGCCGGCGGCGACAGCCGGCTGCTTCTGGATGTGGCTGAGGACAACACCTCGGCCCGGCGCCTTTATGCCCGGTTCGGTTTCACCGAGGATGGCCGGCGCAAGCGCTACTACACCGCCGGGCGCCCCGCGCCGGTGGACGCCATTCTGATGTCCCGGCCGATCGGGGCATAGCGGGGCGTCTGAAAAGCTGGCCTCTGCCGCCTGCCGGTCTATAGTTCTCACGAACCCGAGAAGGAGGCACACCATGGCAGACGGAAATCCAGGCAAGATCGACATTCCGCCCGAAGTGTTCCGGCTTTACGACGCCTATTGCCATGGCGACCTTTCGCGCCGGGCCTTCTTCTCGCGGCTGAGCGCCTTCGCCGGGGGCGGCATTACCGTTTCGATGCTGGCAGCGTGCGTGATGCCCGATTACAGCCAGGCCCAGACGCTGACAGGCGACACTGACCTCATCGAGGAAGACATCACCTACACCACCCCCAGCAGCGCCGGAACGATGGGCGGCTATCTCGTCCGCCCGGCCAATGCCGCCGGCAAGCTGCCCGCCATTCTGGTGATCCATGAGAACCGGGGGCTTAACCCCTATATCCGTGATGTGACGCGCCGGGCCGCCAAGGCAGGCTATGTCGCCTTCGGCCCGGACGCGCTCTATCCGCTCGGCGGCTATCCCGGAAATGATGATGATGGCCGCGCCCTGCAGGCTCAGCGGACGCGGGAGGACATGTTCGCCGATTTCGTCGCGGCCGCCGAATTTCTGCGCGGGCATCAGGCGGTCAATGGCGCCGTCGGCGTCACCGGCTTCTGCTTTGGCGGGGCGATGGCCAACCAGCTTGCGGTTAGCCTGCCCTGGCTCAAGGCATCTGTGCCCTATTATGGCGGCTGGCCGGCGGATGAGGACGCCGCGAAGCTGGACGTGCCCCTCCAGATTCACCTCGCCAGCGATGATCCGCGCGTGAATGAGGGGTGGGTGTCCTATGAGGCGGCCTTGAAGGCCGCAGGCAAGCCTTACGAGCTGCACTGGTATGAAGGCACGCAGCATGGTTTCCATAATGATACCACGCCGCGCTTTAATCCGGAGGCCGCCGCGCTCGCCTGGTCCCGCACGCTGGCCTTCTTTGCGGCCCATCTGCGCGAAAGCTGACAAGGTTGAACTGGACTTTCCCGCTTCGGAAGGGCATTTAGGGACCATGGACAGACTAGAAAAACTCTGCATTGAGAAGGGCCTCCGCATGACGGAGCCGCGGCGCATCATCGCGCGTGTGCTTTCGGTCGCGGATGACCATCCGGACGCCGAAGAACTGCACCGCCGGGCCAACTCGCTCGACGCCTCGATTTCGCTCGCCACGGTCTACCGGACAGTGAAGCTGTTCGAGGATGCGGGGATCATCCAGGCGCACGACTTCCGCGATGGCCGCGCGCGCTATGAAGAAGTGCCCGCCGAACATCACGATCACCTGATCGATGTGAAGACGGGCGCTGTGGTGGAGTTCCATTCCGAAGAGATCGAGAAGCTGCAGGAAGAGATCGCCCGCAAGCTCGGCTACCGGCTGGTGGATCACCGGCTGGAGCTTTATGGCGTGCCGATTGCCGAGAAAGACAAGGGCTGAAACGCCCTTGATCTTTCGCCCCAACAGAAAGCGGCCCCGCCTGATGACGGGGCCGCTTTCTGTTGGGGGAGGGCGCGCGGGGGCTATTCCTGCGGAACCACCCGGAAGATGCCGTCGAAATCCTTGCCCGCGACATAGAGATAGCCGTCCGGGCCCTGAACCACATCCCGGATCGACAACTCGCCCTTCAGCAGGTTTTCCTTGCCGGCAACCTTGCCCTCCTGAAGATCGATCCGCACAAGGACGAGACCGTCCGGGCCATTCATGCCGCCGGCGAAAAGGTCTCCCTCCCAGCCGGGATATTTGTCGCTGGTCACCATGGTGAGGCCGGAGGGCGCAATGGAGGGCACCCAATAGGTTTCCGGCTGCACCATGCCTTCGGCGGCGGTTTCCTTGGTGATGACCGTGCCGTCATAGTTCACGCCATAGGTGATTTTCGGCCAGCCATAATTGTTGCCGGGTTTGACGATGTTGAGTTCATCCCCGCCGCGCGGGCCATGCTCGGTGGCCCAGAGCGTATCGGTGGCCGCGTCATAGTAGAGCCCCTGCACGTTGCGGTGGCCATAGGACCAGACTTCCGGCTTGCCATTCACCCCGTCCGCAAACGGATTGTCCGCAGGGATCGTGCCATCGGAATTGATCCGCACGAGGGTGCCATGGGTATTCTTCGGGTTCTGGGCATCCTGCATATATTTGAAGCCCTCGCCGAGGGAGACAAACAGCGTGCCATCCCCGCCAAAGGCAAGGCGGGAGCCATAATGGTAGGCCGTGTCGCGATCATCGGCCTTGAATATCTGCTGCACATTTTCCAGCGCGGTATTGTCATCGCTAAGGCGCCCGCGCACGACGGCGGTGGAGTTGGCCGCCTTGGTGCCGGTGGAGAGCGATACATAAACAAGGCGGTTGCTGGCAAAGTCCGGGTCCAGCGCAATACCCAGATAGCCGGCCTGGCCTTCGACATAGGCTTCCGGCAGGCCGGTTACAGGCGTTGCTTCACCCGCGGCGGCAAAGAATTTCAGGCCGCCTTCCTTCTCCGTGAACAGAAGGCCGCCCTCGGGCAGGAAGGCCATGCCCCAGGGTTGTTCGGCCGGGGTGATGAGTTCCAGGCTGACACCCTTGACCGCGCCGGGCTCGGCCGGGGCTGTGACCGGCGCCTGCGGGGGCACGGCAGGCTCTCCGCAGGCAGACAGCATAAGGACAAGCGGGCCGAGAGCGGCGAGGCGGGAAAAGACGGACATACCGGCTCCTGTAGAGTTGAGGGTCTGTAAGTGCGCAGAAATCTGATTGGGGGCAGAGATAGGCCGTTCCGGTCTCTGCGCCAATGAAAAAGGGGCGGCCCCGAAAGGCCGCCCCGCAAGTTTTCAGGCGTGACGCCCGCTTACCAGGACTTCGTGACAGCGATGCCGTAAGTGCGCGGCTCGTTCAGGAAGATGTTGGTGTAGAGGCCCGACGAGTCGTCCGTCAGATAGGCGCCGGTGATGGCGGTCTCGTCGAAGATGTTCTTGCCGAACAGTTCGACGCGCACGCCGTTGGGGTCGTTGGTGAACGCCAGCGAGACGTTCATGTTATCCCAGCTCGGCAGCTTGTCGCGCGGGGAGTTGTAGACCCGGGATACGCTGTCGGACTGGCGGTAGTAGTCGACGCGGCCGGTGAGGCCCCAGTCGCCGAACGAACCCGGCAGCCAGGTGTACTCGGCACCGATGTTGAAGGTCACTTCCGGTGCGCCTGGCATCGAATTGCCCTTCAGGTTTTTCGCGTCGCCTTCGATCGGCTGCAGAGCGGTGGCCGTCTGCGTGTTACCATTGACATCAGTGTAGGTTACGGTCACGCCGGTGAGGCCGAGGAGGGCTTCAAAGCCCGCGCGGCCACCCACAGCGGCCAGGTCGCCGTTACAGAGGTTCCGCGTGATGCCCGTCAGGGCCGGGTTGGCCTGGATGGCGCCCAGAACCGTCGCATAGCCCTGCGCAGAGATCACGCAGTTGCTGTAGCTGGACGTGTTCTTGAGAACCACGAGGTCCGAGCGGCCATTGGTCCGGTCGATCACATCGATCGAGTACAGATCACCCAGTTCGGAGTCGAGCAGGCCGAGGTTGGCATTGACGACGAAGGTGGAAACCGGATTCCAGATTGTTTCGAGTTCAAGGCCTTTGAGTTTGGTATCGACGTTGAAGTTCACCGAAGTCCGGTTGATGATCTGGGTAATCTGATACCCTTTGTAGTCGTAGTAGAAGCCGGTCGCATTCAGCTGCAGTGCGCCATTGGCGAGGGTGTTCTTCGTACCGACTTCGTAAGAGTTGATGAACTCTGGATCGAAGAACTGGCTGAAGGCGTTCGGGTTGTCTGCTGGTTGTGGCGGGTTGATGCCGCCGCCTTTATAGCCCCGTGAATAGAAGCCGTAGATCAGCGTGTCATCCGTGAAGGCCAGATCCGGACGCCAGTCGAGACCGGCGCGCCCCGTGATTTCCTCGAACTCCGCATGATAATAGCCATTGGCATCCGTCCCCGCATTCGGGCTCGGATTGATCGGGCTCCCGTCCTGCGCCGTGCCGGTTCCATAGACTCCGGCAGGTACGAACAGATAGGTGGGAATATTCTGCTGGCTTTTTTCGTCTTTTGTATAACGTAGGCCAACAGTCGCCTTCAGGTTGTCACTGATATCATAGTACCCTTCGCCGAAAACAGCCAGCGAGTTCATCTCATAGGGCGACAGAGAGCGGAAATACTGGCCGCCGAGGCCCGAGAAATCCTGCCCTTCGAGCGTGCCGGCCGCATCAATCGGAACGAGCCGTCCGGCCCCAGCCGGGATGGCTGATGCGCAGGCCGAGCCTGTTCCACAGAACAGCGCGCCGCCCAATGCATTGTTTAGCAGAGCTACAGCTGTCAGCGAGTTGGAGATCACATAATAACCGTCGGTATTGTTTGCGGTCGGATCAATCGCCTCGAAGTCCATCGAGATGACGCCGAGGTTGAAGTTGAAGGGGCCATCAAAGGACGACTGCAGGCGAAGTTCGTGAGTGGTCTGCTCCGAGGTGCCGCCGGCAACGTCAAATGACCGGAACAGGTTGGATGCGCCGAGGATTGGATCGTTCACCACGCCGCCGGGGAATAGCATCTGGTATATCGCCGCGCTGGCGCCAGCTCCAAGGGTTGCGTCGAGCGAGCCGAAGAGCACCTGACCATTGGTATTGAACGCAACGTCGGCTGCCTGCTTGTTATAATCCTCGATCGAAACAGAAGCGCTGGTGCTGTAGCTGCCCAGATAGGTCAGCTTCAGGGAATCCGTAACATCGAACTCAATCTTGCCGGTGATCAGTTCCTGATCCGCATAGTATTGCGGATCATAAGCAGACTCGATCTCGCGCATGTTCAGGTTGGCGGGCTGGGTAAAGGCGTCGCCGCTGAGCAAGCCTGCCACAACACCCATGCCGCCACCAAGTGTCGCGACCGAATTCAGGCGGTCCTTCATATCGCTGAGCGGAGTATCCACACAACCTTGAGAGGTGACTGTCTGATCCAGGAAGCCGATCGGAATACCCGCATAGGAGGTTTTCAGCGGGCTCTTGGTGCAGAGCTGCTTGCCAGACCGCAGGCGGTCATCTTCTTCCTCGAAATATTCATAGGAGAGCCAGCCGCGCAGGCGCTCGGTCGGCTCGGCCAGGATCGTGGCGCGATAGCCATAGAGCTCACGCCCGTCGATCGACTCGCCCGTCACGGTGTTGGTGGCGTAGCCATCCCGCTCGAGATAGTTGCCGGCCAGACGCACGGCCACCTTGTCCCCGATCGGGATGTTCAGCATGCCCTTTATTTTCTTGGTGCCGTAATTGCCGAGCGTGGCAGAGACATTGCCCTGATACTCTTCCAGCACCGGCTTGGCGGTAATGGCGTTGAACACGCCGCCCGTTGCGTTCCGGCCATAGAGCGTACCCTGAGGACCGCGCAGCACCTCGATCCGTTCCATGTCGAAGAATTCGGCTTCGAACAGGCGGTTGGCGGTCAGCGGCACATCGTTCTGGTGGACGCCGACGCCGGCATCGCCCGACTGGGCCACAAGGTCAGCCCCGATCCCGCGGATCTTGAAGTTGAACCCGTTGAAGTTCCCCTTGGTGAAGGAGACGTTCGGGATCGACTTGACGAGGTCCGGGCCCCCGGACAGCTGCATCTTGTTCAGCGCTTCCTCATCGAAGGCCGAAACGGCAATCGGAACGTCCTGGATGGACTGTTCGACCTTCTGTGTGGTGACGGTAACGGTGCCGAGGCGCCGGGAGTCATCCGGAGCGGTTTCTTCCTGGGCATACGCGCTACCGAAGAAGCTGAGGGCAAGGGCAGAGGCCCCTGCCAACAAGACATACTTCGAGTCTGTGTTTCGGCTCATTTCGATTTTTCCTCCCCTCGGGCCGGTTATCCGGTCCCGAATACATTGATGTGTTTATGAGCCATCCTCATTGGCGGGACGGCTTCAAGTTCAACACAATGCCATGGCGTGGCGCGTGTCAATTGTCCTGTCCGCTCCAAAGGCGAAAGTCTTCACTTCGGTGTCAAAAATGTAACGCCTTCCGCAACGTAGCCTTGGCCCGGGCGGGGCGCGCTGGTACAGCGGCGGGCATGACACAGCCCCTTTCTTCCGCGCTCGTCCTGTTTTCCGGCGGCCAGGATTCGGCCACCTGCCTTGCCTGGGCACTCACCCGGTTTGACCGGGTCGAGACGATCGGCTTCGACTATGGCCAGCGCCACGGCGTCGAACTCGCCTGCAGGCCGAAATTTCTGGATGCGATTCGCCAGAATTTTCCGGCATGGGGCGAGAAATTGGATGGCGATCACATAATAGATGCCTCCGTACTCAAGGCGCTCGGCGCCACGGCGATGACGCATGATGTCGAAATCACGCTCACGGCGGCGGGCCTGCCGAACACTTTTGTTCCGGGCCGGAACCTTCTGTTTTTCACCCTGGCAGGCGCCCTGGCCGTGCGGCGGGGGCATGGCGTGCTGGTCGGCGGCATGTGCGAGACGGACTATTCGGGCTATCCCGACTGCCGCGCCGCCACCCTGAAAGCGCAGGAAGAAACCCTCCGCCTCGGCCTCGACGCCGACATCCGCATCGACACCCCGCTGATGTATCTCGACAAGGCTGCCACCTGGCAGCTCGCCCAGGATCTGGGCGGGGACATGCTGGTCGATCTGATCGCGGAGGAAACCCATACCTGCTATCTGGGCCAGCGCGGGGCGCGTCACGCCTGGGGCTATGGCTGCGGCACATGCCCGGCCTGCGAGCTGCGGGCAAATGGCTGGCAGCGCTGGCAGGCCGGGAAGGGGAGCGCGGCGTGACCTATTCGGTCAAGGAAGCCTTCTACACCCTGCAGGGCGAAGGCGCGCATACGGGGCGCGCGGCCGTGTTCCTGCGCTTTGCCGGCTGCAATCTGTGGAGCGGGCTGGAGCGCGACCGGGAAAAGGCCGTCTGCCGCTTCTGCGACACCGATTTTGTCGGCACCAATGGCGAAGGGGGCGGCAAGTTCCGCGAGCCGGGCCTGCTTGCCGCGCATGTGAAGGCCATCTGGGAGGCCAATGCGTCTTCCGGCGGGCGCCCCTATGTCGTCTGCACCGGGGGCGAGCCCCTGATGCAGCTGGACGCGCCGCTGATCGATGCGCTCCACGCGGCCGGCTTCGAAATCGCCATCGAGACCAATGGCACGCTGCCCGCGCCCGCTTCGATTGACTGGATCTGCGTCAGCCCCAAGGCGAACGCCCCGCTGGCCCAGACGCGCGGCAATGAGTTAAAGCTGGTTTACCCTCAGAATGAGCCGGAAGCGCAACCGGAATGCTTTGAAACACTGGACTTTGAGCACTTTTTCCTCCAACCGAGGGACGATGGACCCGGCGTCAGCCATGTGGCGGCGGTGGCGGCCTATTGCTTGAAGAATCCAAAATGGCGACTGAGCTTGCAAACCCACAAACTGACCGGTCTACCCTGAAGGCCGAGGGTCAGATTTTCGAGATCTCGAAGGCGGTGTTCTTCGAGGCCGCCCATTTCATGGGCGGCAAGCCCGAAGGCCATCCCTACCGCTCCGTGCATGGCCACTCCTTCCGCCTGGAGGCGACCGTGGCCGGCGTCGTGAAGCCGGGCGAGCAATGGGTGGAGGATTTCAGCCACCTCACCGCCACGCTTGAGGCGACCGCTGCCAAGCTCGACCACAAGCTGCTGAACGAAATCGAAGGCCTGGAAGTGCCCACCCTTGAGCGCATCTGCCTCTGGGCCGCCGCAGACCTCGGCAAGACGCTCCCCGGCCTCGCCCGCGTCGCCGTCGCCCGCCCCAGCCTCAACGAACGCTGCGAACTCGTCCTCAAGCGTATCTGAGGCGTGCTGGCGATTGGTTTTGTTTGTTATTGTCTCAGCTACCAAGTTGTGAGAACGGCGCGCACCTCGCGCTAATTGGTAGAATGATTAGAAATTTACCGCTCCGGTTGGAGCTTGGCCCTTGATTATTGAAATCGTTCGGACTGTGGTCCATTCCTCTTCGGCGATACGAAGTTCTACTTTCAAGCTTCCAGGCCTCTGCAGTTGAAGTGGCACCCCTCCGAAAGCGAGCACGCCTGGAGCAAGCTCGTTTAGAAGCGCGTCGCCGGTTACTTGGAAAATCTCAAGCTCATCATCCAAAATAATCCGGCATGAGAATTGGAAATTTCCGATTTTTGTGACTTCATGCTCTATCCAAACGGCGAGCTGCATTTGCGCTGGGAACCTCGAAATCAGAATTGAGCCAGTGTAAACTCCAATGAGTATGGCTTTGCCATTATCTTCCCTGCGAGCATCGTCGCAAACGATAGCATTCAAAATTCTAAAAGGACCTACTTCAAGCATTTATACGCTCATTCTCGCGATAAGTATTTGGCCAATTCGAGTAAGTAGATGCGGCAATGGGTCTATTGGTTTGGTTGGGCTGAACTTGGTGCACTATCAGCCAACTGACTGGCGCAAACGTTTCGTTATTTTCAATTCCAGAAACTGTAGAACTAGCCGTTTGCGCGGATTGATCCGAAAGTTCGCGCACGGATATATCCGGTTCATATCCTAGACCGAGCAGCATATCGCTAAGCGTATTTAGCTGCATATTGCTGGACGAATTTAGCCAACGAGAGATTTGTTCGGGTCGCTTACCAAGCTTGCGAGCCAGTTCCGTCTTTGTGATCGTTCCCTGTTGTTCTGCCGTTTGGAAAGTATTCACCAGAATTTCGTGAAGACGAGACTTAAGACGCTCCTGAAAATAAATCTTGTTGCCTTCTGAGATCGGCGTCTCCGCCAATACCTCAGACACGAATGATTTTGCTTGCGAGTTGGTCACGATCTGCTCCTGGTAACGGCTGATAAGTATTGAAAAGAGACTTCCACTCGGCCTTGCATCTCTTGCTCAAATTTCGCCATGTCCTCTTGTTCTGTCCAAGGTCGATGCGATAGGCCCACACCAAAGCAACGAAGACGTCCTTGGCAGCAAAGCATCCGACCAAGCGAATGGATGGCTTAATGCGGTTGCGAATCGCGTATACGCGATCGGACATGGGGTCGATTGGGGCAAGAAAGCTGTCATTGGGCTTCTGATAGGGGTCTGCTGCGATGCTGATCGGCGCGCCGCGAATGAACGTATCAAGATCCGCTCGTAAACGCTTCGCTCGTTCGTGGTCGTTGTCATTCTGCCAAGGTCCTTCCACAAAATCACGAACCTCTTCGCCAACATATATTTTCCTAACCTTCGGATCGCTAGCGATCAAAGGTTCGAGGAGGCTGAGCCTTCCCTCCGATATCCGGTAATCTATCTCCTGTTGGATTGACATATAAATCAACTCTGTGGCCAATTAAAGAATATATGATATCAAATTTATGCGACGAATTGACATTTAAATCATATTTCGGGCATTCTTCAAGGATATCAACGCTTGCGGGCACTCGAACTCAACGCCCAAATCTACCCAAACGCTATTCCTCAGCAACTGACAACAAATGCATATGCTGCGCAAAAGCGCTAAGATTGGTGCCTTTCAGTGCAAATGTCCCCATCGCTCACACAGTAGCGGGGTGCCATTTCAGGCGATTTTTCGCTTTGAGCGGTTGCTGCTGCCAATACCTACACCAATACTGCTGGACCTTGCCAAGCATCGCTTTTCGCATCAGCTTGGGAGCCTTCCCGGGCTTGCATGCATAGGCGAGGCCGATAAGGTTTCCTCTTGTCGATTCAATGCCTTTGAGGATTGGCCACAGGGATGAGCCTCGACCTTCTCCAGCCGGAAACGGCCGCTCCGCTGATTGCCAAGGTGCAGGAGTCGGTCACCCGGCTGATCGATGCGGCCCGCAATGAGCTGAGCTCGCCTGATACGCTCTGGCAGGCCGGCGCGCTGGTGGCGTCCGCCCTGCTGGGCTATCTGCTCTCGCGCTTCCCCAAGACCATGCTGATGCAGGCGGCGGAAAAGCGCGGGCGGATCGATTTTGTCCTCTTAACCTATCATTCCCTCTCGCGCATCGTCTGGCCGGTTTTCACCGTCATCCTGCTGGCCGCAGCCACAGCGGCCTTCGAGGCCCTGGGCCTTGGCAACAACACGCTGCACATCGCCACCAGTCTCCTCTTGGCCTGGATCATCGTGCGCATCTTCACCGCCAGCATGCGGCGCGGCTTCTGGTCGAAGGCGATTGCCTATTTCGCCTGGGCGATCACCGCGCTCTACATCGTCGGCTGGCTGCGCCCGTTCACCGGCTGGCTGAACAGTGTCACCTTCGATTTTGGCGAGCATGAAGTCTCGCTGCTGCGCATCCTGGTCAGCCTGGCGCTTGCCTGGTTTGCCATCTGGCTGGGCCGCCTCATCGGCAATGTGGCCCAGTCCCAGCTGCGCGGCTCGCCGGACCTGCCCGCCTCGGTCGGCGGGCTCCTGGGGCAGAGCATCAAGATCGGCGTGATGATCGTCGCCGTGCTGATCGCGCTGAATTTCCTCGGCGTGAACATCGCCGCGCTCACTTTCTTCTCAGGCGCGCTCGGCGTCGGCATCGGCTTCGGCCTGCAGTCGGTCTTCTCCAACTTCATCTCCGGCGTCATCATCCTGATGGAAAAGTCGCTGAAGGTGGGAGACTTCATCGAGCTTCAGTCTGGCCTGTCGGGCGTGGTGAAGGAGATCAACTTCCGCTCCACCGTGGTGATGACGAACGACAATGTCGACATCATCGTGCCCAACGAAGCCTTCATCAAGGCGCAGCTGATCAACTGGACGATGACCGAAGCCCGCCGGCGCATCCATGTGCCGTTCGGGGTGGCCTATGGCACGTCCAAGGAGCTGGTGCAGAAGGCGGGCCTCGAAGCAGCCGGCAGCGTGCCCTGGACCTATGACGACCGGGGCGAGCATACCCCGCAGGTCTGGCTGGTGAAGTTCGGCGAGTTCCGCCTGGAGTTCGAACTGATCGTCTGGCTGACGGATGAGGCCGTGCTGCGCCCGCAAAAGGTGATGGCTGATTATATCTGGGCGATGCATTCGGCGCTGGAGAAATACGAGATCCATGTCTCGATGCCGCAGCGCGACCTGCACATCAAATCACCCGACACGCTCAGCGTGCGGATTGAATCGGGTGATCTGAAGAAAAGCGGCGATCAGGAAAGCTGAGGCCGCTGCCGCCTGGAGGGGTGGCGGCAGCGGCGGGACGGCCCGAGGGGTGCGGGCCTAGTCCAGAGCTTCGGCAAACCGGCGGGCAAACCGGTCAGACGCGCGGCTGGCGTCATGCCAGGTGGTCAGGCCAGCCTGGCGGATGTCATTCTCATACCAGTCATATTCCAGCTCTCCGGCTGGCGCGCCGGCCGCGTCATACGCCACGGCTTTCAGCTTCATGCCGCCAACGCTGACAGAGCGCATCATGTCGAGCCCCGGCTTGTCACCGGCCTGTTTGAAGGTCGGCCGGGAAGGGCGCGCATCCAGGATGGTCACCTCCACCCGCGCCACATCCACACCGGCTTTCGCCAGTTCCCGCGTCAGATCACGTTCGATCCGTCCAGCGAGCACTTCGCCTTCCTTCTCGCCGTAATCCTCCTGGAGTTTCTTGGTGAACTCAGGCGCGTAGCCGACCGATATCTCGGCCGCCTGCGCGCCCTGAACCAGAACCGCAGCAAGCGCGGCGGCTGCAAAAAGGCGTTTCATGGTTTCTCTCCGGTAATTGGCCGGCCAGTGGGGCCCGCCATGTTCATAGTCTCAATATAGGGCAGGGCGGCGGGCGAAAGAAGTCACACAAGCGTGAGGCGCTCGCCGCGCGGGCGCGGGTGCTTCACTTCTTCGCCTTCTCCTTGCCCGCAAAGAGATAGAGATATTCGCCATACCCTTTGGCGGCCATTTCATTTTTCGGGATGAATTTGAGGCTGGCCGAATTGATGCAATAGCGCTGGCCGCCGGTCTCCTTCGGGCCGTCATCAAAGAGGTGGCCGAGATGCGCGTCCGCCCCGCTGGAGCGCACTTCGGTGCGGCTCATGCCGAGGCTGTCATCCTGGAATTCTGACACCAGTTTCTCATGGATGGGTTTGGTAAAGCTTGGCCAGCCGGTGCCGGAATCGAACTTGTCGGTGGAGGAAAACAGCGCCTCGCCGGAGATGGCATCGACATAGATGCCTTCTTCCTTGTGGTTCCAGTATTCATTGTCGAAGGGCGGCTCGGTGCCGTCATGCAGGGTGACGTATTTCTGCTGCTCGGTGAGGTGGGACACATCATGGCCGGTGGCGGTGGCCGTCTTCGTCTCCCCCTGCGCCGTGCTGACGCCGCAGGCTGCCACAATCAGCGCGGCCAGGGCGGCGGCAAGTCCTGTCTCTCTGTGCATGGCGGAAAACTCCTCTTCAGACATGATGCGCCCGGCGGGCGCCTGCTCCTTCATCTAGGTAACAGGCGCCCGCCGGGCAAAGAAAGTCACGAGGCTGTGAGCCTTCAGACGGTATCGACCAGAACCAGCTCTGCCGAGTTTACGCCTTCAAGGATCAGCGTCTCACCGCCGGAAATGGCTGCGCCATCCCGCGTTTTCAGCGTCTGGCCATTGAGAACCACTTCGCCGTCCGCCACCACCAGATAGCCATACCGGCCTTGGGGCAGTTCATAGGTCAGCGTTTCACCGGCCTTCACGGTTGCGCCCAGAACCTTGGCATCCTGATTGATCTGCAGGCTGTCATTCTCGCCGGTGCCCGAAGCGAACACGGCCCATTGGCCAGACCGGTCGCCCTTGGGAAACTGGCGCGCCCCCCAGCTTGGCTTGCCGCCGCGAGTGCGGGGAATGATCCACAGCTGGAATATCTTGGTCACATCATCCTCGGCATTCCATTCCGAGTGCTGAACACCTGATCCTGCGCTCATCACCTGCACATCGCCCGCTTCGGTGCGGCCATGATTGCCAAGCGAATCCTTGTGGGTAATCGCGCCCTGGCGAACATAGGTGATGATTTCCATGGACTCATGCCCATGCGGGGGAAAGCCAGTATGGGGCTGGATCTCGTCATCATTCCACACGCGCAGGGCGCCATGGTGAACCCGGCTCGGATCATGATAGCCGGAAAAGGAAAAGTGATAATGCGCGTTCAGCCAGTCATTGCGGAACCGGCCAAGCTTATCGAAGGGACGGAGTTCGATCATGGGATGTCTCCTCTCAGAACGTTACGGTTGAGAGGTATATGGGATATTCGCCGGGGCAGGGCAGACCCTGCGGGGAGATAGCATTCATGCGGAGCGCGCATGAATTGGCAGGCCGGCCCGCGCCCTGCTATGGAAGTGTCGGGAGACGCAGATGACAGACCAGCCCGGCTTTGACGGACACCTCATCCTCGCCCCGGCGGAAAATACCGGCGCGCCCGAAGGTGCAGGCCTACTGCACGCAAAAACCGCCGTCTATCCCGGCGTCCAGCAGGTCATCCTCTGGCTGCCGGCCGATGGCTGGTCGGGCTATGACACCCTGCGCATCACCGGCCCCGAAGGCGCGCTGATCGAGGAAGGCCCGCTCACCGCCCGCCTCAATGGCCGCGTCCAGATATTGGTGGATACCTATCCCTGGCCCCCCGGTGAGTACCGGATCGACATCACCCATGCTGAAGGCTGGGCCCACACGCTCGCCCTCCAGAAGCTGGAGGCAGGCGTAATCCCGCCGCCAGACCCCGCCCCGGCGCCAGAGCCCGCCAAAGGCCCCATCGTCTACCGCGACGGATTTGGAAATATAATTCCGGATACGGATCTTGAGATGCGCGAAGCGGCGCTGAAAAGAATCGCCGCGCGCTTCTCCCGCCGCCTCGAATTTGAAGGCAACGCCCGCGCGGGCACCATCATCTATATCGACGGCGACATCCGCCTGCGCTTCTATCATGAAATGTGCATCCGCCCGGTGCATTTCAGCATAGATGTTCCGCCGCCGGACAAATGGGAAGCCGCCACCGGCCAGCCCCTCACCGAACGCGACGACATCCTAAATTTCCTCGCCGAAGAAACCCGCCGCCGCCAAGCCCCCAGCCTCAAGACGCTGATCCACGACAACCGGATCGACTTTGTGGATTAATCCATCACGCATCCAATCTTGGAAAACTTGTCTCGGACAGTGCCCGCCGTCCTTCTTGCAAATCGCAACGCGCGGCGATGGCCCGAACCTGCAACTCTCCTTGACAATGTATCGTATCGTGATACATCTCTCGATAAATGATACAGAGCACCAAAGGCGATCTGATCGGGCAGGTTCTGGCAGGAAAAGCCCGTAAGGGATTTCCTGCGGATATATTCCGTGTTGCAGTCCGGAAGGTCGCATTGCTTCAGGCCGCAGTGCAGCTGGACGACCTTCGGGTACCGCCCGGGAACAGGCTGGAAGCGTTAACGGGCGGCCGGGCGGGCCAGCACTCGATCCGCATCAATGACCAGTGGCGTCTCTGTTTCAAATGGACGGATAGGGGGCCTGAAGACGTTGAGATTGTGGATTACCACTGAAAGGAAATGACTATGGTAACCCTGCAAGTGCCGGTCCATCCCGGTGAGATTCTCAAGCACGAATTCCTTGAGCCGATGGGGCTGAGCGCCATCGGGCTAGCCAAACATATTCGCGTACCGCGGACGCGGATCGAGCGTCTTGTCAGGGAAGAGACAGCCGTAACGGTCGATACCGCCAAACGCCTCGCCCGCGCTTTTGGAACGAGTGTCGAGTTCTGGCTGAACCTTCAGATGCATTATGATCTGCTGACTGCAGACCCAGCGAATGAAATCATGGAGATAAAGCCCTTGCGGGTTGCCTGAGCGAATACGGGCAGCCCACCCCTTGCTCTTGCCTCCGCATCTCCCCAGAACGGGGCCATGCCGTCGCCGCCCACCCTCACTGATGCCCGCGCGCTGTTGAAGCGCGTCTATGGCTATGATGCCTTCCGGGGCCTGCAGGAAGCGGTGATTGCCGACACGCTGGCGGGCCGCGATGGCCTCGCCGTGCTGCCGACCGGCGGGGGCAAATCCCTCTGCTACCAGATCCCCGCGCTGCTGCGGGAAGGGGTAGGCATCGTCGTTTCGCCGCTGATCGCGCTGATGGCCGATCAGGTCGATGCGCTGAAACTCGCCGGGGTGCGCGCCGAGCGCCTTGACAGCTCGATGGATTTCCATGCCCGCACCGCCGCGCTGGACGCCGCCGCGCGCGGGGAGATGGACCTCCTCTATGTCTCGCCCGAAGGGCTGGGGAATGGGCTGGCAGACCGGCTTTCGCGGATGAAGGTCTCGCTTATCGCCGTGGATGAAGCCCACTGCGTCAGCCAATGGGGCCATGATTTCCGCCCCGATTACCGCGCCCTCGGGCGCCTGAAGGCGCTGTTCCCGGGCGTGCCGCGCCTCGCGGTGACAGCCACTGCCGACAATCGCACGCGCGACGACATCCTCGCCCAACTCGACCTGACCGACCCGGCCGTTCACGTCGCCAGCTTCGACCGGCCAAACCTCATCCTCTCGGCAGAGCCCAAGGAAGGCAATCGCACCGCCCGCGTCGTCCAACTCGTCAAAGCGAGAGCAGGGGTCAGCGGCATCGTCTATGCTGCCACCCGCAATGCGGTTGAGGATCTGGCCGACGCGCTGGAGAAAGCCGGCGTCCCCTCGCTCGCCTATCATGCCGGGCTCGACGCGGAAGTCCGCGCTGCCCGCCAGCGCCGGTTCCTGCTGGAGGAGGGGCTGGTGATGTGTGCCACCGTTGCGTTTGGGATGGGCGTCGACAAGCCGGATGTCCGCTTCGTCATCCATGCCGACCCGCCCAAGACGCTGGAAGCCTATTGGCAGGAAGTCGGCCGGGGCGGGCGCGATGGCGAACCGGCAGAGGGCGTTGCCCTCTTCGGCCCGTCAGACATGAACCGCTCCCTGCAATGGACCTACAGCAGCGACGCGCCCGACGAGGTCAAGCGCGTCCAGCTCACCAAGACGCGCCAGCTCTTCGCCTTCCTCAATGGGGATGAATGCCGCCGCGCCGCTGTGCGCCGCTATTTCGGGGAAGAGGCGGTGGAGCCCTGCGGGGTGTGCGATGCCTGCAAAGGGGAGCTGGGCGAGCGGTACGACGTGACCCGCTATGCCCAGATGGCGGTGTCTGCCGTGCTGCGCTGCGGCCAGCGGATTGGCCGGGGCCGCCTGGTGCAGCATCTGCTGGGCGAAGCGAAGGACGGGTTTGATACCGATCTCTCCAGTCTTTCCACCTTTGGCATCGGCAAGGAACTCTCCCGCCAGGGCTGGAACCGGGTGTTCGATGCGCTGCTCTATGAAGATCTGGTGGCCGAGGGCGGGGAAGCCATGCGCCCGGTCCTGGTCGTGCCCGATGCCGAGGCGGCCAAGGCCCTCTTCAGAGGGGAACGCACCGTCTCGCTCAAGCAGGACCCCGCCGCTGCCCGCCGCAAGACCCGCTCGAAGGGCGCCGCCAAAGTGGCCGTCATGGCAGACCTTTCCGAGCGGGACTTCTCCCTCTTCGAGGCCCTGCGTACCTGGCGGACGAACCTCGCCAGGGAGCGCGGCGTGCCGCCTTATGTCATCTTCCATGACAGAACGCTGGCCGAAATCGCGCGGGAACGCCCCGCCACCCCGGACGCCCTGCGCGAGATCAGCGGGGTAGGGGAGAAGAAGGCGCAGGCCTATGCCGCCGATGTCGCGCGGGTGATCTCAGAGGCCGCCTGATGTCCGGATTTGTCCATGGCCTGTCCGCAACTGTCCGGAATTGTCCGGCCCCTGGCTGGGGAATAGTGAGCCGCGTGCCTTGACCCGGCGCCCCTGGCACCGCACCTATACGACCTGAAATCAAAGAGATTCCTTTCCGGAGCCTGCATGACCCCCTTCCGCCTTGACGATGAAGACGAAAAAGAAGCCACCCCCGCAGCCAATCCCGCTGCGCTGGTGGAAAATGCCCTGTTCAAGTCGCGCACCATCCTGCTGACCGGCGGGATCGACTTCAAACAGGCCCGCATGGTCTGCGAGCGGATGCTGGCCCTGTCTGCCGAAAGCGATGATCCGATCCTGCTGATCCTGTCCTCGCCCGGCGGTCACGTCGAAAGCGGCGACATGATCCATGACATGATCAAATTCGTCACCGCCCCGGTAAAAGTGCTCGGCTCCGGCTGGGTCGCCTCGGCAGGCGCGCTGATCTATGCGGCCGCCCAGAAAGAAAACCGCTATTCGCTGCCCAACACCCGTTACCTGCTGCATGAACCCCGCGGCGGCGTTGGCGGCCAGGCTACGGATGTCGAAATCCAGGCCCGCGAAATCATCAAGATGCGCGAGCGTCTGAACAAGATTTTCGCCGAAGCCACCGGCAAGCCGCTTGAGCAGATCAAGAAGGACACCGACCGGGATTTCTGGATGAGCGCTCAGGAGGCTGTGGATTACGGCCTTGTGAACAAGATCATCCGCAATCGCCGCGAAATCTCCTGATCACAACAGGTCTGGCGTTTGCCGGAAGGTAACACTTGTTACGGATGATCGGGCATTAACCTTAATGCCCGGTCCCCGATGCCCGTACGCCTCCAGGAAATTGCGCTCAGCGTGCCGCCCATTCCGTCCTCCACGACGGGGGCGGCGGCGCTCTCCCTCTTCTTGTCCGACCCGCTGCTGTTCGCGCTCCCGGTCCGGCTGGAAACGGGCGAGGACGGAGCGCTGCGCATCGCGCAGGTCACCCGCGCCCGGCTGACCGAGGCGCTCGCCGGCCCCAATGGCCGAGATATCTTCGCCGCCCGCCCGGTACATCACCTGATCACGCAGGCCCCCGTCATCGCAGACGGCACCCTGCCCGTCGCCCTGATTGCCAAACAGGCGGCAGAGAAGGGCACCAGCGCGCTGACCGATGGCGTGATCGTGATGGAAGAGGGCGTCTATAAGGGCCTCGTCTCTCCGGCCGCGCTGCTGAAGGCTGTGGCCGAGGAGAACACCGCCCGCGCCCGCAGCCAGCAGGCCAGCCATCGCCGCATCGAAGAGATGAAGGCAAAGATGCTGATGCTGGCGGAAGGCCGCTCCCGCTTCCTGGCCTTCATCGGCCACGAAATCCGCACGCCGCTGACCGGCATTCTGGGCGTGGCCGACCTGATCAAGGATCAGGCCCCCACCACCGAGACCCGCCGCCTTGCGGAGACCATTTCCAATAGCGGCCAGCATCTGGAGCGCCTGCTCAACGACCTGCTGGACCTTTCCCGGCTGGAAGTGGGCAAGCTGCCGGTAACCCTGCAGGCTTTCGAGCTGCGCCAGTTTGCCTCCGAAACGCGCGACCTCTGGCAGCCCAAGCTTGACGCCAAGCGCGTGGGCCTGCGCATCGCCGTGGCCCGCAGCGCCGAAGGCCGTATCGAAAGCGATGCCGGGCGCCTGCGGCAGATCCTGTTCAACCTCGTCAGCAATGCCGTGAAGTTCACCGATCGCGGCCATGTCACCGTCCAGATGTCCACTGTTCCGGCAGGGGAGGGGCTGACCCTCATCATGACCGTTGCCGATACGGGCCGCGGTATTTCCGATGCCGACAAGGCGCGCCTGTTTGAAGAGTTCGAGCAGGCAGACGACACCATCGCCGCCACTCATGGCGGCTCTGGCCTCGGCCTCAGCATCGCGCGCGCCCTGGCGCGGCGTCTCGGCGGGGATATCGCGCTGGCTGACAATGCCGGCGGCGGTTGCCTGTTCACTGTTGCAGTGCCGGTGCAGAAAGCCGGCCCGCGCCTGGCGGTGGAGAATACCGCCCCCACAAGCGCCGGCCGGTTTGATCTTGGCGAGATCCTTGTGGCCGAAGATCACGAAACGACCGCCTTTGTCATCCGTGAGGCGCTCGTCGCCGCCGGCTGGCGGGTTGAATGCGTGCCTGATGCAACGGCCGCCGCCCAGCGCATCGCCGTGCGGCGGTATCAGGCGGTGCTCACCGATGTGCATATGCCGGGCGGCGGGGCCGAAGCCGTGATCAAGGCGGCCCGATATGGCCCTGGCCAGAACAGCGGCATACCGATCCTGGCGCTGACGGCAGACGCGACTGCCGAATGCCGCGCGGCCTGCGAAAAGCTTGGCTTTTCCGGCCTGATCGAAAAGCCGGTGCGCCCGCGCGCGCTGGTGGCGGCGCTGGCCGATACGCTGCTCAGCGCGCCGCGGGAAAAGCAGGCGAAAGCGGTTTGAAGCGGCTTTCCTAGAAAGACCGCCCGATCACCAGATAGGCCGACTGGCGCCCCCCTTCGGAGCGGCCAAAGGCGAGATATACCGGCCCCAGCGCGGTATTGGCGCCGACATAGACGCTGCCCCCAAAGCGCACATCATCCAGCGAGAAATTGTCCGGCTCCGACCAGGCCTCGCCCGCTTCGATGGATCCGCCCACGAACAGGGGAATGCCGAACAGGGCTTCCTCCGTATTGGTCAGGGACCGGCGATAGATCAGGCGGCCAGCCAGGAAATTCTCTCCGGCCAGCTCATCCAGCCGGTAGCCCGAAAGGCTGAACAGCCCGCCGATCCGGTAGAGCGTGTCGATGGGCGGCGCGCCGCTGAGGCGCAGGCCGCCCGAGACCGATGTGAGCAGGGTGTTGCGCCCGAAGGTGAAGGCATGAAGACCGGAGGCCGTCATGGTCTGATAGTCGGCATTGTCTCCCAGATATTCCAGGCCGTGCGTCCAGCGCACTTTGGCCCTCGTGCCCTGGCGCGGGAAGAAGGGATCATCAAGCGTATCAAGCCCGGCGGAGGCAAAGATGCGGCCCGTGTCAATATCCACCTCATTGATGGGGCCGGCGCCTTCGTTCAGCTTGGCGCGCCCCGTGCCGAGTTCTGTACCGACCCGGATTTCCCCGAAGTTTCCAAACTGGCGGCCTGCATCAATGCCGAGCAGGCCATAGGTGAGATCATATCCGGCGGTCTTGAAGCCGCGCGTTGTATAGACATTTACCGGCCGGTTCTCGATCTCGGCACGGGCGGCAGCAAACCAGCTTTGTTCAGGTTCCAGCAGGCGGAAATATTCGAGGCCAAATTCGTTAATGTCGCCAATGGTGGCGATGGCCCGGATTTCCGATCCATAGGCGTCCAGCGCCGCGCTGCGATAATCCACCGACACGGCCACATCGGACTCGGTGTTGAAGTCGTTCTCCACGATCATGCCGAGGCGGACCCGGCCGGCATTGCGGCGGGAATCTTCTGCCCGCACGATCAGACCGGTCAACCCGTCCTGCTGGGCCATCGTATAATCCACCCGCTCAAACGGGCCGAGGGCATAGATCCGGTCGAGCGCTTCATTGATCTCATCGGTGTCGGCCGGCTTGCCCAGCACGCTTGCCATGCGCGTTTCGAGCAGAGACTGGTTGAGGCGGGATGTGTTCTCGATACGGACGAAGGAAATGACGGGTGACTGGGTGTCCCCCAGGCCGGCATAGCTGATGGGCGGGCGGTCTTCGGCAATCGGCGCAAACTTGTCAGCCAGGGCCTGAACCGATTTCCGGCCAGCCGCGATCAGGTCCTTGCCGCGTGTGAAGGCCGCAGGGCCAATCTTGCCGGTGTCAACCCGCACCAGCACATCGCCCGGTTTCATCGAGGCAATCTCAGCGCGCTCATTCGCCAGGATCAGCAGGCTGACGGTCTGCGACAGAACATCGACCACTGAGCCGATCTGCTCCTGCTTCAGCAGGTCGTTGGGGGTCCATACAGCGATCACGATGTCGGCGCCCATATCCCTTGCGACGCTGACCGGGATGTTGGCGGCAAGGCCGCCATCGACCAGCAGCTTGCCATCCAGGTTGAAAGCCGGGAATACGCCGGGCACGGACATCGATGCCCGCATCGCCATCGGCAGCTCGCCCGAGCGGATGATGACGGCTTCGCCCGTGGCAATATCGGTGGCCACCGCGCGGAAGGGGATCGTCAGGTCGTCGAAACTTTCCACATTCATCCGGGCCGGGGTGAAACGGCGCAGTTCCTTCATCAGCGCCTGATCGGAAATGGCGCCCGTGGGCAGGAGAAGGCCCGCGCCCGATACGCCCAGGCTCGCCGTGCCGGGAAAGTCCGCCTGCTGCTGCTTCTGGCGGTAGGTGAGCTTGTCGCGTTCCGGCGCCGGGTTGAACACGCCGCTCCAGTTGACCTTTTGAACGACCTCTTCCAGCTCCGCGCCGCTCATCCCGGCTGCGTAGAGCCCGCCGATGACCGCGCCCATCGATGTGCCCACCACGATGTCAGGCCGGATGCCCATCGCTTCGAGTTCCTGGATGGCGCCGACATGGGAGAGGCCGAGCGCGCCCCCACCCGAGAGCACCAGCGCGACCTTGGGCCGGCGGGCCTCGGTGGGTTCGGCCGTTTCCTGCGCCAGGCTGGTGGCGGCAAGGGCAAACAGGGCGGTGAGAAGGAGCAGCGGCCGGGGCAGCCAGCAAGCCAGAGTGCGGGAGAAGGTCTGCGTCATCAGGCGATCCTCTGGCCAGTTGGCTGGCGGCGCAAGAGGGATCGCGCGCTAGGCGTGGTGGTTCGGGAGAGACTTGAACTCTCGACCTCGCGATTATGAGTCGCGCGCTCTAACCAGCTGAGCTACCGAACCTGAACGCCGCATCAGCGAAGGCGCCTGATACACATGGAAAGGGGGGCGCGCAAGCACCCTATCCTGCAAGCTCTGCCACATGGTCTGCAATTGACAGGGATGAGGTCAGCCCCGGGCTTTCAATCCCCAGAAGGTTAACCAGGCCGGCGCTGCCATGGGCCTCTGGCCCTTCGATGCGGAAATCGCCGGACGGGGCGCCTCTGGGCACGATTTTGGGCCGCACGCCGGCATAATCGGGGGTGAGCCGGTCAAGGGTCAGGCCGGGCCAGTAGCGGCTGACTTCGGCATGGAATACGGCGGCGCGGGCGGGATCGACCCGGTAATCGAAGGGCGGGGAGGCGCCCTCGGGCAGCCATTCGGCGTCCGGCCCTACCTTGCCGCGCCCGCCCAGGTCTATCGTCAGGTGCAGGCCCAGCGTGGCGGTGTTGGGCATGGGGTAGATCAGCCGGGAGAACGGCGTGCGCCCGCTGATGCCGAAATAGCTGCCCTTCACGAAATGGGTTTCCGGCAAGCCGGCCGTGTGGGGGCCTTCTATTGTGGCGGCTATATGGGGCGCGTAGTGACCCGCCGCATTGACCACGGTGCGGGCGCGGATGGTGGCCGGATTGTCCCCGCCGGTCTCCAGCCGGACATGGCCTGCCTCCACCGCGCCGGAGAGCACCGGCGTGTTGAAGGCAATCGAGCCGCCGGCATCTTCCAGCTCCCCCTGCAGGGCCAGGAAATAGGCGTGGCTGTCGAAAATGCCGGAGACGGGGGAGTGGATGGCCGCGGCCACTTCCGGGTTGAGCGCAGGCTCCATCGCCAGAGCCCCGGCGCCGTCCAACAGGCGCAGGTCTTCCACGCCATTGGCCTGCGCCCGCGCCAGGATCGCGCCAAGTTCGCCCGCTTCCGCCTCGCCAATGGCCACCACCAGCTTGCCGCAGCGCTTCACGGCAACGCCGTGGGCATCCAGAAAGCTGTAGAGCATCCGCCGGCCATTAACGCAGTGGCGCGCCTTGAGGCTGCCGGTGGCATAATAGAGCCCGGCATGGATCACCTCGGAATTGCGGGATGAGGTGTGCATCGCAATCTGGTCTTCGGCCTCCAGCACGATCACCTCGCGCCCCGCCCGCGCCAGCGCACGCCCGCAGGCCAGGCCAATCACGCCCGCCCCGATGACCACCACATCCGCCTCAAAACTATCTGTCATTGCAATCCCGCTCGCCGAACGTCCTGTTTCGGAGTAATATCAACTCAGATGCAGGGACGCAGCTTGATTCTGTTCACTTTTGCCGTGCTGGCAGCAATGCTGGCCCATGCAGATGTTCGCGCTGCATCCGAAGCGTTCCGGGCGGGCCTTTACGAGAGGGCGTTCGAGCAGGCGGGCGGCGAGCAGACAGCCGACGCCTACGCCTTCCGTGCGCGGACCCTTCTGGCAAAGGCCATGAGCGGGGAGGGCGATCCGCCGCGCAGCCTGATCGGCCAGGCCCTGGCCGAGGCCGAAGAAGCGCTGAAGCTGGACCCTGAACATGAGGAAGGCCGCCTTCAGAAGGCCATTTCCCTGTCGCTGATCCTGCGGCCGATGAGTCTCAATGAGGCCAGCAAGACCGGCTATGGCGAGCTTTCAAAACAGCTTGCCGAAAGTGTGCTGAAGGATGACCCCGCGAATTTCTATGCGCATGGCTTTCTGGCTGTCTGGCATGTGGAGGTCGAGCGCCGGGGCGGCACAATCGGCGCGGCCATCATGGGCGCCAGTCTGAAGACCGCGCGCCGCCATTATGAAGAAGCCGTCCGTCTTGCGCCGGAGGATATCGCCTTGCGCTGGCAATGGGCCCGGGCGCTGGCCGCGCTGGACGCGAAGAAGCACCGCGCAGAGATCGAAACGGCATTGCAGGCTGCTGTGGCAACTGATCCGGCCACGGATCTGGACCGGGTGATGCAGGAACGCGCCGCACGGCTGCTCGAAGCCGTCACCCGCAAGAAACCCCGCGATGTGGAGCGCGTGGCGCTGGCGATGCTTTAGCGCTGAAGCCCTATTCTGCGGGAACAGCAGCAGCTTCAGCATGCGCTTCCTGTTCTGACAGGAAGCGTTCGGCGTCGAGGGCGGCCATGCAGCCCATGCCGGCGGCGGTGACGGCCTGGCGGTAGGTTTCGTCGGTCACGTCGCCAGCGGCGAACACGCCGGGGATGGCGGTGCGCGGAGAGCCGGGCTCGGTGATCAGATAGCCATTCTCTTTCATCGGCAGCTTGCCGGTAAAAAGCTCCGTGGACGGAGCATGTCCGATGGCGACGAAGACGCCATGAACAGGCAGTTCGCGGAGGGTGCCGGTGGTGAGATCGCGGATGCGTGCGGCGGTGACGCCCAGAGGCTGCTCATCACCCACAACTTCCTCAAGCGTGTGATTCCAGATCACTTCGACCTTGGGGTTCTTGAACAGGCGATCCTGCAGGATCTTCTCGGCGCGGAAATGGTCGCGGCGGTGGATGACGGTGACCTTTGAGGCAAAGTTCGTCAGGAAGAGGGCCTCTTCCACAGCGGTGTTGCCCCCGCCGATGACAAGCACTTCCTTGCCGCGATAGAAGAAGCCATCGCAGGTGGCACAGGCGGAGACGCCGAAGCCCTTGAACTTTTCTTCGCTGGCAAGGTTCAGCCATTTGGCCTGAGCGCCGGTGGAGATGATCACGGCATCGGCGGTGTAGGTGGTGCCGCTTTCGCCCACGGCCTTGAAGGGGCGGGTTTCGAAATCGACCGAGAGAATGTGATCGCTGGCCACTTTGGCGCCCATCTTTTCGGCATGTTCCTGCATCTTCCCCATCAGCTCGGGGCCCTGGATCTCGTCAAAGCCCGGATAATTCTCCACTTCCGTGGTGATGGTGAGCTGGCCGCCGGGCTGCATACCGGTGACGACGAGCGTATCGCGCAGGGCGCGGGCGGCGTAGATGGCGGCGGTCCAGCCGGCGGGGCCTGATCCGATGATCAGGATTTCGGCATGTTGTGTCTCGGCCATCTTCAGCCTCCTTCGCGGACTCATGGGCGGGCTGGCCCCCATATGGGGCCTGAAGGGGCAGGGTTAAAGCGCTCTTGCGCTGGCCGCAAGGCAGCTATTCAGGGGCGGAGACAACTTCCACGGTGGCATGGGAAACCTTGAACCGGCTGGCGAGGCGCGCCTTCACATCCCGGCGCAGGGATTCGGGATTGGCGCCCGGCGCGGCGGTGACTTCCAGCGTCACCAGGGGCCGCGATTCGGTCAGGGACCAGGCATGGACATGGGCAACCCGGGACACGCCGGGGACATTTCCGGACAGATCATGGACAATTTCGGACACTGACAGACCCGGAGGTGTCCCCTCCAGCAGGATGTGGCCAGACTGGCGCATGATGCGCACGCCTGCCACGATCACCAGCCCGGCGACGAGCGCGGAGAGGATCGGGTCGGCCGGGGTCCACCCCGTCCAGAGGATGATGCCGGCCGCAGCGATGGCGGCGACCGAGCCGAGGAGATCGCCGGCCACATGCCAGAGGGCGCCGCGCAGGTTCAGGTCTTGCCTGTCGCCGCCATGCAGAACAGCGAAAGCGGCAATATTGACCAGGAGGCCACCGGCCGCGACGATCATCATCAGGCCGCCCATCACCTCGACCGGGGCGAGGAGACGGTGGACCGCTTCCCAGATGATCCAGAGGCCGAGCAGGATCAGCAGCACGCCATTGGTAAAGGCGGCGAGGATTTTCATCCGCGCGAAGCCATAGGAGCGGGCAGGATCGGCCGGGCGCTCGGCGAGCTTGTAGCCGATCCAGGCGAGCAGCAGCGAGCCGGCATCGGTGAACATGTGGGCGGCGTCTGCCAGGAGGGCGAGGGAGCCGGAGATGAGGCCCCCGGCCACTTCGGCAAACATGAAGGCGGCTGTCAGCACGGCAGCAATGGCCACGCGGCGGCGGGAGTCGGCGCTGGTCATGTCAGCATGATGGTCATGGGAATGGCCGGCATGGCTGTGATCGTGGCCATGGCCGTGATCGTGGGCATGCGCGCCGGGATCGGCCGGGCAGTCTAGCCCGGTGGCGCCGCTGTGGCCGTGACCATGGGCGTGGTCATGATCATGGCCGTGATCATGATCCTTGACGGCGGGGCTGCCATGCCCCGGGGGATTTGCATGCGGTTTGGTCATCTTGCCCGAGCCAGTGGCGCCTTCCGGCGGGGAAAGCAATCCGTGCGTAATAGCATAACCTTGTTTACCTTGCGTCGTTGTTGCGGCGTTTGTTCTGCTCGTTAGGGTCTTCTCAAAAGAAAATACCTCCGGGGAGAACCACAACCATGACCCTGCCGCGTCTCCGACAATTGGTGATTGCCGCCCGAAGCCTGAGCACCGCTGATCAGCTGGCCGAACTGCTGGGCCTGGGCGAGCCGTTCATCGACCCCGGCGTGGAGGAGTTTGGCCTCGTCAACCGCGTGTTCCCGATCGGGGACCAGTTCCTGGAAGTCGTCGTGCCGACGAGCGGCAAGGCGCCGGCGGCCCGCTTCATCGAGCGGGGCGGGGAGGGCGGCTATATGGCGATCTTCCAGACTGAGGATCTGGCGGCGGCCCGCGCGCGGGTGGACAAGCTGGGCGTGCGCCGCGTGTGGAACATGGACCTGGACGACATTGCCGCGAGCCATCTTCACCCCGCCGATGTGGGCGGGGCGATTGTCTCCATCGATGAGGCGCGCCCGGCGGCAAGCTGGCGCTGGGCGGGGCCGGGCTGGCAGAAGCGGGCAAAGCCGGGCGCCCTGCGCGGCGCGGTGCTGGCGGGGCCGGACCCCGAAGGCATGGCGGCGCACTGGGCCGATATTCTGGCCGTGCCCAAGGGACGGCGCTATCTGCGCGTGGCAGACGAGGCGGGGATTGAATTCCGTCAGGGGCCGGAGGAAAGACTGATCCAGTTCCAGATCGCCGTGAAGGAACCGCGCGTGGCGCTGCAGCGGGCGCGCGGCATGAACCTCTGCGTGGTGGACCGCGTGGTGAAGATTGCCGGCGTGGGGCTGGAGCTGGAAGCGGTTTAGAGGGGGCGGGATGCCCGCTGACATCCTTCGACTTCGCTCAGGATGAGCTTCTCGGACGCAGCCTGTCGGAGCTCATCCTGAGCGAAGTCGAAGGATGGCGGGCGCGTGCAGGTTTCAGCCAGCACGTTTGCCCGGACGCAACGGGGGCTGGCCGGGGGATTGGGGCTGGGTTTGGGGAATTGTGCGCGCTAGGAGGTGTCGGGGCCCGCGGTGAGGGCGCAGGCCCCCTTCGTCAGGGCGCTGGGCGCCCTGCCACTTCCCCCGTTTGCACGGGGGAAGAAAAGAGGTTGCGGGGCATCAGCGTTGAAGATCGCCGGAAGCGAGCTTGACCAGCTTGGGTCATCCCACGCTTTGCGTGTGGGCTCTGCTGGTCTGTAGGCGGAGGGATCGGGCCTCTGGTCGCCGAGATATTCGATGCGGACCCTGCCCCACCAGCTGATGCGGATGAGCGCGCCCGTGCGGCCGGCGGCCTGGACGTGTTTTGCGGCGATCCGCATCTGCCAGACGAACACCCACCAGAAGAACGGATGCACGAGCGCGAAATACTCCGCGAGCGCTGGTTCCTTGCTGAGACGGGCGATACTCATCATGCCACGGAGCATACGCCCGGCGCGGGAGGGGGTGGACAAGGTTTGCGGGATTTATTTTTAAGGCGTTGAGGGGATTGGGGATTTTGGACGCGGAGGGGGCGGGATTTGGGGGATAGGGCGCAAGGCCCTCACCTCCCATTGCTGCGCAATGGGCCCCTCCTCTCCCGGAGGGAGAGGGGTTGGGACTTCGCGGCAGGCGGAACGCTAAACCCCTTGACCCAGCCCCCTGATCCGGGCCGTTTAATTGGAGACTCTGTTCGCCTTTCTTTCTGGTTGGGGGTGGGTGGTCAAGGCCCGCTGAGCGGAGCT
>NZ_JBNNJJ010000005.1:0-245672 GCF_050269995.1 Hyphomonas sp. NPDC076881
GATCGCCATGGACAAAGGCCTGCGCTTCGCCATCCGCGAAGGCGGCCGCACCGTCGGCGCCGGCGTCGTGTCCGAAATCAAGAAATAAGCTTCTCGCTCCGGCGAAAAGTGAAGCGGGCGGCAGGCAACTGCCGCCCGTTTTCTTTTATGGCTGTTTGCGGTCGATGATGGCCGTGCCCTTCGGCCCGCCGTCTTCGATGTCGACTCCGAAGGTTTCCAGGAAGCGGCAGACCATCATGTAATAGCCGGTCAGCAGGACGAGTTCCTCAAGGCCTGCGAGCCCGAAATGCGCTCTGACGGCTTCCACCTGGGCATCGGAAGGGCGGGGATTTGCGACAAGGTGGTCGGTGAAGCTGAGTGCAATCTGCTGCTCTTCCGTCAATCCGGAGGCGCCAGGCCCCTCCTTCACGGCTTCAATGAGGGCGGGTGTCATGCCGACAGCCAAGCCAATCGCCTCGTGCTGGGTCGTCTCATAGCTTGCGCCGGAGAGATACCCCACACGCAGGACCACGCATTCGCGCGTAACAGGGTCCATCTTGCCCTTGATCAGGAAAGCTGTGCCCATCGAAACAAAAGGTTTCAGCATATGCGGCGCATGCGCCAGCATCTTGAAAACATTCAATGGGGCGAGGTTTCCCAGCACTTTGTCGCCGCCGGGGGCGAGGATGCTGAGGTCTTCCGGATAGGGCAGGCGGGGCATAGCGTGAAATCTCCCTTGTGACTTTATCAGGCACAGGCTTGCAGCAATCACAGAGTTGGGGCAAATGCCTTCCAGCCTTAGGGGTATAGCTCAGTTGGTAGAGCGGCGGTCTCCAAAACCGCAGGTCGGGGGTTCGAGTCCCTCTGCCCCTGCCAGGCGCCTTTTCCAGACAATTCAGAACGCAGTCGCCTGTGCCATTTGGCGCGGCCCCCTTGTCATTGGCGGCGCAGCGGCCGAGACCTTGATGGAGCGCAGTTCGGGAGGTCCGCATGAGCCAAGATACGCAACCCTGGTGGCGCGGCGCGGTCATCTACCAGATCTATCCGCGCTCCTATCAGGATTCCAATGGGGACGGCGTGGGAGACCTGCCGGGGATCACCCGCCGCCTCGATCATATCGCGGCGCTCGGCGTGTCGGCCATCTGGATCTCGCCCTTCTTCCGATCGCCGATGAAGGATTTCGGCTATGATGTGTCGGACTATTGCGATGTCGATCCGGTGTTCGGAACCCTGGCAGATTTCGATGCGCTTCTGGAAAAAGCGCACTCTCTCGGCCTGAAAGTCATCATTGATCAGGTTTATGCCCACACCTCTGATGAGCATGCCTGGTTTATGGAGAGCCGCGCTTCCCGATCAAACCCCAAGGCAGACTGGTTCGTCTGGCGCGATCCCAAGCCCGATGGCACGCCGCCTAACAACTGGCAGTCGGTGTTTGGCGGCCCGGCCTGGACATGGGACGCGCGCCGCGGTCAGTATTTCATGCACAACTTTCTCTCCGGCCAGCCCCAGCTGAACCTCCACAATCCCGAGGTTCAGGACGCGCTGTTCGGCGTCGCGAAATTCTGGCTGGATCGGGGCGTGGATGGTTTCCGGCTGGATGCGATCAACTTTGCGATGTTTGATCCCGAATTCCGGGACAATCCACCCTGGCCGGCCGAGGGGCGCACGATCACCCGGCCATTTGACCTGCAGCACCATATTCACAACCAGTCGCACCCGGATATTCCGTTATTCATGGAGCGGGTGCGCAAACTCGCCGATGGCTATGGCGATATCTATACGGTTGCCGAAATTCCGGGGCCTGATCCGATACCCGAAATGCGCGCGTTTACGGCCGAAGGCCGGCTCAGCTCGGCCTACAGCTTTGACTTTCTATACGCCAAATCGCTGTCGGCCCGCCGGGTGAAAGCCGCCCAGATGAACTGGGCGGGCCCGTTCAGTGAAGGGTGGGCAGCCTGGGCCTTCTCCAACCATGACGCCCCCCGCTGCATCAGCCGCTGGTGCCCGCCCGGCGGTGATCTTGCGGCCTATGCCAAGCTGACCAATGCGTTGCTGCTCTGCCTGCGCGGCAACCCCATCCTCTATCAGGGGGAGGAGCTGGGGCTGACGCAAGCCGAGATCGCCTTTGAAGATTTGCAGGACCCGGAAGCTATCGCCAACTGGCCGTTGACGCTCGGGCGGGATGGCGCCCGTACGCCGATGCCCTGGATCAACGACAACAGCTATGCCGGTTTTTCTGAGGTGAAGCCGTGGTTACCCGTCGGCGCAGGCCATGCGCTTCAAGCGGCGGCGGCGCAGTATGGTCAGCCCTTCTCGGTGCTGGAGTTCACGCGGCAGGTGATTGCGCTGCGCAACAGTTCGGCCGCATTCAGGCTCGGTGAAGTGAGTTTTCCAGACGCACCTGCGGACATGCTGGCAATCGAGCGCAGCTTTGAAGAGGAGCGCGTGCTGTGCCTTTTCAACCTGGCGAACGCGCCGCAAGAGGTTGGCATACCCCTCCCAGCGGCCCGAACACTCCTGGCGTCGGATGGAACGATGCGTCTTCCGGAGCGTTTGGCGCCTTTTGGAGTATGGATTGGGGCATTGGATAACAGGGCGCCATGACTAACGTTGTCATTTTGTTTGGAAGCGTCATATAAGGCCTGAAACTGTCTCGGCTCCCTGTGGCAGCCGACCTGAGAGAGGAAGCGCCCCGGTGGCAAAATTTGTTCCTGTTGAACCCTTCGACATCGTGATTTTTGGCGGCACGGGTGACCTGTCCCGGCGCAAACTTCTTCCCGCGCTTTACCACCGCTGGGTCGATGGGCAGATCCCCGAAAACTCCACCATCGTCGGCACGGCGCGGTCGGATATGGATACGGCGGCTTATCGGACTGTCGCCCGGGAAGCGTGTGAAAAGGCATCAGGGAAGTCCTGGGATGCAGCCGCCTGGGACAAGTTCGAAAAGATCCTGCACTATGTCACCATTGATGCCACCAATCCGGAAGGCGATTGGGAGGGGCTCAAAAGCAAGCTGTCGTCCGAGGGAGAGCGCCCACGGATTTTTTATCTCGCGACGTCGCCGCACCTCTATGTCGATATCTGCCGGGCGCTTGGCGCAGTCGGTCTTTCGGGCGGTCTCTCGCGGGTTGTGCTTGAAAAGCCGATCGGCACTGACCTTGCTTCCGCGCAGGCGATCAACGACGGTGTGGCGGAAGTGTTCGCCGAACGGCAGGTGTTCCGGATTGACCATTATCTCGGCAAGGAAACGGTACAGAACCTTATGGTGCTGCGTTTCGCCAACATTCTGTTCGAGCCGCTCTGGTCGCAGAACTATATCGATCACGTTCAGATCACGGTGGCAGAAGATCTTGGGCTTGAGGGGCGTGCGGACTATTACGACCGCTCTGGCGCGCTGCGGGACATGGTGCAGAACCACCTGCTGCAGCTCCTTTGCCTCACGGCGATGGAGCCGCCCAATGATCTCGACGATGATGACATCCGTACCGAGAAGATAAAAGTGCTCAAGGCGCTTCGCCCGGTAACAGAGACCGATGCGCGGCGGTTGACGGTGCGCGGGCAATATGCCGCCGGGATTCATGCCGGGCAGCCCGTGAAGGGGTATGTCGAGGAACTGTCCGCCCCCGAGGGCAGCAAGACGGAAACCTTCGTTGCAATCAAGGCAGAGATAAGCAACTGGCGCTGGACCGGCGTGCCATTCTACCTGCGCACTGGCAAGCGTATGTCTTCGCGCCATTCCGATATCGTGATCCAGTTCAAGCGTGCGCCCCACAATCTGTTCGGTGAACAGTTCGGAAACGTAAACAAACTGGTGATCCGCCTTCAGCCGGATGAGGCCGTGCGCCTCTATGTGCAGATCAAGGAGCCGGGGCCGGGCGGCTTGCGGGTCAAATCCCTGCCTTTGAACCTTTCCTATGCGGAGAGTTTCATGCTGCGTTATCCCGATGCGTATGAGCGCCTGCTGATGGATGTGGTGCGTGGCAATCTCTCGCTGTTCATGCGGCGAGATGAAGTGGAGGCGGCCTGGCGCTGGGTGGATGGGCTTATAGAAGCCTGGGAATCCAGCGGATACGAACCGGAGACCTATCCGGCGGGTACGGACGGGCCGATGTCTTCTGCCATGCTCATGGACCGCGATAATCGAAGCTGGTGGAAGGAGAGTTAAGCAGATGGATTCACGCCTCATAGTTCTGGATGACCGGGAAGCTGCCTCAGCGCTCGCTGCTGAACTCGCCGCGCTTCATTTGTCGAGAACCATCGCAAGGGACGGGCAGGCCAGTTTCATGGTCTCTGGCGGCACGTCGCCGGGCCGGATGTTCAGCCTGCTGGCCGAGGAGCATCTTGAATGGGAAAAGGTCACCGTCGGGCTGGTGGATGAGCGCTGGGTTGCGCCTGATCATCCGGAGTCGAACGAAAAGGCCGTCCGGGAAAAACTTCTGAAAGGGCCCGCCTCTGCGGCGCATTTCGTCCCGATGAAAACGGCAGATGCAGAGCCAGCCAGCGCAGTAGCCAGCCGCGCAGCCGCGTATGCGCCGTATCTTTCACCACTCTCCTGCATTCTGCTTGGAATGGGGCCGGATGGACACACCGCAAGCTGGTTTCCCGGCTCAATGGGGCTGGAGCAGGCGATGTATCCGAAAGATGGCGCCGTCATCGCTGCAATAGATGCAAGCAACACGCCCGTCGCTGGAGAGTTCCGGCACCGCATGACGCTGACGGCGGACCCTGTCTGCAATGCCGAGGCGGGTATTCTCCTGGTATTCGGGGAAGACAAGAGAACGGCGCTCGAGCACGCCCTGAAGGGCGACGAGCAGCTATATCCGGTGCGCCGGGCCATCGAGGGGCTGGGCCGCCGCCTCTCCATCATTTGGGCACCTTGATCCATGTCGCCGCTGCATCCCACTGTCGAGGAAGTCACCCGCCGCATCGAGGATCGGTCAAAGGATTCCCGCGCCGCCTATCTTGAAATGATCCGTAGCCGGCGCCCCAAGGCCTATGCGCGTACACGTCTCCACGAGGGGAATATCGCCCATGCATCTGCGGGGTGCGCGGTGATCGAGAAAGCACAGATCCTTGGCGCTGGCTGGCCTGTCATCGGCATCATCACGTCCTACAATGATATGCTGTCTGCCCACGCGCCGTTTGAAACCTATCCGCAGATCATCCGGGATGCTGCGCGGGAGGTGAATGCTGTGGCGCAGGTGGCGGGCGGCGTTCCGGCGATGTGCGATGGCGTCACACAGGGGCAGGAGGGTATGGAACTCTCGCTGTTCTCGCGCGACATCATTGCCATGGCATCAGCGATCGGCCTGTCTCACGATGCGTTCGATGCGGCGCTGCATCTGGGCGTCTGTGACAAGATCGTGCCGGGGCTGGTGATCGCTGCGCTGCGCTTTGGCTGGCTGCCCTCGATCTTCGTTCCGGCCGGCCCAATGCCTTCCGGTTTACCCAATCCGGAGAAAGTCCGTATCCGGCAGTTGTTCGCCGAAGGTAAGGTCGGCCGGGACGCTCTGCTCAAGGCAGAAGCGGAAAGCTACCACGCCCAGGGCACGTGTACCTTCTACGGCACGGCAAACTCGAACCAGATGATCATGGAAGTCATGGGCCTTCATCTGCCCGGCGCTGCTTTCACCAATCCGGGTACGCCGCTTCGTGCTGCGCTGACCCGTGCTGCCGCTCAGCGCGCGGCCGCCATTACCGCGCAGGGCAGCGATTACCGGCCGGCCGGGGAACTTGTCGACGCCCGCTCGCTGGTCAACGCGATCGTCGGCCTGATGGCAACGGGCGGCTCGACAAATCATGCCCTTCACATCCCGGCGATGGCGGCCGCTGCAGGGCTGGAGGTGACGCTGGAAGATTTTGCTGACCTCTCCCGCGTGACCCCGCTGATGGCGCGGATCTATCCGAATGGCGGCGCGGACGTGAACCATTTTCATGCGGCGGGAGGCATGGGCTTCCTTGTCCGGGAGCTGATCAATGCTGGCCTGTTGCACGGGGATGCGTCTGCGGTGATGGGAACGCTGGCCGAATATAGTCACGAGCCGTTCCTCCAGGATGGCGCGCTTGCCTGGCGGCCTGCGCCCGATGTCAGCGGCGACAGGGATGTCCTGCGGCCTGCCAGCGAGCCTTTCTCGGCTGATGGCGGTTTGCGGCTTATGGATGGCCCGCTCGGGCGCGGCGTCTGCAAGGTCTCTGCGATCAAGCCCGAGAACCGTATCGTCGAAGCGCCCGCTCTCGTCTTCGATACACAGGAGGCGCTTCGTGAGGCATTTGAGGCGCGCCAGCTCGACCGGGATTTCGTCGCGGTTGTGCGTTTCCAGGGGCCGGCGGCCAACGGCATGCCGGAACTTCACGGCCTTTCGCCCGTTCTCGGCGTGCTGCAGGACCGGGGTTACAGGGTGGCTCTGGTGACGGACGGACGCATGTCCGGCGCCAGCGGCAAGATCCCCGCCGCCATCCATGTCGCGCCGGAAGCGGCACGCGGTGGCCCGCTGGCGCGGGTGCGGGATGGCGACATCATCCGGCTGGATGGCGAGACTGGGCGCCTCGACCTGAAAGTCGATCCTTCGGAGTTTGCGTCCCGCGCGCCCGCCGAGTTCCGCCCAAACCGGCCTGCGACGGGCCTTGGCCGCGAAATGTTTGATCTCTTCCGGCATGCCGCCAGCACGGCCGATTGTGGCGCCAGCCCGTTTCGTTTTCTTGGCGCAGGGGCTTGAGCGATGCAGCAACCGATCCTTGTCGGCGATATCGGGGGCACCAACGCCCGTTTCGCCCTGGCATCACGCCAGGATGGCAAGCTGCACATCGAGCATTTCGAGAAGCTCGCTGGGGACGGGTTCGGCGCGTTTGATGAGGCGCTGCAGCAATATCTCGACCAGACCGGAGCCGAGGTGTCGGAGGCGTGTTTTGCGCTCGCTGGACCCATCGAGAATCAGGAAGTCACGCTGACCAATCGCGGCTGGCATGTTTCCGCCGGCGGCGTGAAGGAAAGGTTTGGCTTTCAGGACGTGTGCTTGATCAACGATTTTCACGCGATGGCGCGCGCCGTTCCCGAATTTGCGTATGATTCGTTCGACTGCATTTTTCCCGGTACGCCAAAGCCGGGTGCCCCGGTGCTGGTGACCGGGCCGGGCACGGGATTCGGGGTGGCGACCTTGTTGTCCGAGCCGGAAGGCCGTTGGCGCGTTGTGTCAGGGGAAGGGGGGCATATGGCCTATGCCCCACGCACCGATGTGGAACATGCGCTCGCCCGCCTGCTGACGCGCGATCATGGATATGTGTCGAACGAACTGGTTGCCTCCGGCAGCGGGCTAGATGAGGTTCACGCGGCCTTCTGCGAGATTTTCGGCCGGCCTCTGCTCGAACTCACGCCTGAAGAAATGCGCCAGCGCGCCGATTCGGGGGATGAACTCTTCCGCACGCTCATCGAAGTGCGGGCGCTGGCTGTACTGGGCGCTGCAGGAGATCTTGTTCTTGCCAATGGCGCGCTCGGGGGTGTGGTGCTTGCGGGCGGCGTCAGTGAGCGCATCTCGGATTTCCTCAAAACGGCTGCGGCCAGGGAGCGATTCGTGACGCGCGGACCGATGAGTCACTACCTCGAGAACTGTCCCGTATGGCTGATGCGGGAGCCGGTGGCGCCGCTGATCGGCGCGGCGGCGCATTATGAGCAGCATAAGCGCGCGTGATTGAGAATTATTCGCAAATACAGGGCTTTCCTGCTTCCTCCGTGACCGACCGCCGCAGCAAGTGACCCGTGAAATTGCGTTTTCGCAGGATATACTGCGAGGCGCTGCGATTACAGATGCGCGTCAGTTGCGCCCGGCGGGAAACCGTCCTAATCGGGCGGCAACGCAATGGGAGCAATTGCACTATGACGGAAGTTGAACGGCTTGCCCTCGACTATCTCCCGGTCATCATTTTTCTGGTGATCGGTGCGGTGATTTCGTGTCTTTTCGTGATCGGGAACGTGCTTCTGGCTCCTTCGAAGCCCGACCCGGAAAAGAACTCCGCCTATGAGTGCGGTTTCCCGGCCTTCGATGATGCCCGCATGAAGTTCGATGTGCGATTCTATCTCGTCGCCATCCTGTTCATCATCTTCGACCTTGAGGTTGCCTTCCTGTTCCCTTGGGCGATCAGCCTGGGAGAGATCGGTGTTGTCGGTTTCTGGTCGATGGTGGTGTTTCTTGGCGTGCTGACGGTCGGCTTTGTCTATGAATGGCGCCGCGGCGCTCTGGAGTGGGAATGATGTCTGACAATTCCTACAAACCATATGCGCTGGGTGGCGCGCGGGCAGGGGTCGAAGGCGGCTTCCGGCCTGGCGATGATGACCCGTTCTATTCCGGCCTTTCAGATCAGCTTGCGGACAAGGGCTACTTCACGGCCGCAGCGGATGATCTGATCAGCTGGGCGCGTACCGGCTCGCTGATGTGGATGACGTTCGGTCTGGCCTGCTGCGCTGTGGAAATGATGCACGCCGGTAACCCGCGCTACGATCTGGAGCGGTTCGGCATGGCGCCGCGCGGGTCGCCGCGCCAGTCAGACGTGATGATCGTCGCCGGTACGCTCACCAACAAGATGGCGCCCGCGCTCCGCAAGGTCTACGATCAGATGCCGGAGCCGCGTTATGTGATCTCGATGGGCAGCTGCGCCAATGGGGGCGGCTATTACCATTACAGCTACAGCGTCGTTCGCGGCTGCGACCGCATCGTTCCTGTGGATATCTACATTCCGGGCTGCCCGCCCACCGCTGAGGCTCTCGTCTACGGCTTCCTGCAGCTGCAGAAGAAGATCCGGCGCGAAGGCTCGCTTGAGCGCTGATGGTGACGACAATGGATACTCAGGCGCTTTCCGAACTTGCAGCCCATATCGAAAGCCGCATGCCCGACGCCGTGCGCAGCTGGCAGATCCGCGTGGGCGAACTGACGCTTCTGGCCGAACGGGACCATATCGTCCCGCTGCTGCGTTTCCTGCGGGACGATCAGCAATGCAACTTTGAAACCTTCATTGATGTCTGCGGCGTGGATTACCCCGAGCGGTCGGAACGGTTCGAAGTTGTTTACCACCTCCTGTCGATGCGGATGAACCACCGCATCCGCGTGCGGATACGCACCGATGAGGAAACGGCGGTCCCGAGCATCGTATCCCTTTGGCCGGTTGCCAACTGGTTCGAGCGTGAAGCGTTCGACATGTACGGCATCCAGTTTGCCGACCATCCGGATCTGCGCCGCATCCTCACCGATTACGGTTTCGAAGGCTGGCCGCTCCGCAAGGACTTCCCGCTGACCGGGCACTATGAGGTTCGTTATGACGACCTCGAGAAGCGCGTGATCTACGAGCCCGTGAAGCTTGCTCAGGAATACCGCAATTTCGATTTCCTCTCGCCCTGGGAAGGCATGACCAGCGTCATTCCCGGCGACGAGAAAGCTGGTGGCGGGGAAGTCAAATGAGGCATCTTTCTTCCTTATGCCTATTATCTCTTTTGTCTGTGGCCACAATATCGGGGCTTCCTGCCCATGCGGAAAAAGATGAGGAGATCTTGAGCGCACTCTCTCTGCAGGTAGGCACTTGTTTTGCTCTGTCTGAGCATGAGCGTGTGCGATTTGCTACTGATCAAGGTCGGGTCGAAGCGTGGCTAGCCGCCGACCGTTATTGGGCTTTGGTGGAGCAACGTTGGGATTTGAGCGCGGAACGAGTAGCGGCCGAAAAGCAGGATTTCATCGATACTATCTCGGGTATGGAAGCAAGGTCGCACGGGATGGGTTCGTTAGCGGCCGCATCTATGGAGTCCGTTGCTTGTTGTCTCCCTGATACACTGGCTGCGGCAGAACCCGGTGCATGTCCAATTGCAAGAGGCGTCTCAAAGTCGCTTGGGGGTAAACATGGCTGATACGGCTCATATCGCAGACATGGACGACCGCAAGTTCACGCTGAACTTCGGGCCTCAGCACCCCGCCGCCCACGGCGTGCTGCGCATGATCCTCGACCTTGACGGCGAGATCGTTACCCGCGTGGACAGCCATATCGGCCTTCTCCACCGTGGCACGGAAAAGCTGCTGGAATACAAGACCTACCTTCAGGGTATGCCGTATTTCGACCGGCTCGATTACTGCTCGCCAATGAACCAGGAACACGCCTGGTGCCTCGCCATTGAGAAATTGCTCGGGGTGGAAGTACCCCGCCGCGCCAGCCTCATCCGCGTCATGTACTCGGAAATCGGCCGGATCATGTCGCACCTCTTGAACATCGGTAGTGGCGTGCTGGATGTGGGCGCGCTGACGCCGATCACCTGGTGCTTCGAGGAACGCGAGAAGCTCTGCGTGTTTTATGAACGTGCATCGGGCAGCCGTATGCACGCGGCCTATTTCCGTCCCGGCGGCGTCCATCAGGATCTACCCCAGCGCCTGATCGACGATATCGCCGCCTGGTGCGAGCAATTCCCCGAGAAGCTCGACCAGATCGAGGGCCTCGTTACCGAAAACCGTATTTTCAAACAGCGCAACGTCGATATCGGCGTGGTCGACCAGCGCACGATCCTCGATTGGGGCTTCAGCGGCGTCATGTTGCGCGGCTCTGGCCTCGCCTGGGATCTGCGACGTGCGCAGCCCTATGAATGCTACAGCGAACTGGACTTCAAAGTTCCTGTCGGCCGCCATGGCGACAATTACGACCGCTATGTCTGCCGCATGGAAGAGATGCGCGAGTCCGTGAAGATCATTCTCCAGTGCATCGACCTGATGGCGAAGGATGGTCCTGGTCCGGTGCTTCTGGCCGGTTCGAAACTCTCCCCGCCGCGCCGCGGCGAGATGAAGAATTCGATGGAAGCGCTGATCCACCATTTCAAGCTGTACACGGAAGGCTTCCACGTTCCGGAAGGTGAATGCTACGCCGCTGTCGAAGCCCCCAAGGGTGAGTTCGGTGTTTACCTCGTGGCAGACGGGACAAACCGCCCCTATCGCGCCAAGATCCGCGCCCCGGGCTACCCGCACCTCCAGGCGATGGACCATCTCTGCAAGGGCCACCAGCTGGCAGACGTGTCCGCGGTTCTCGGTACACTCGACATCGTGTTCGGGGAGATCGACCGGTGAGCGCTTCGTTTGATCTCATCCAACGGCAGCTGGAAGCCTATAATAATCAGGATATCGACGCTTTCCTCGCCTGCTATGCAGACGATGCCGAACTCGCGACGCTGAATGGCGGGGTAAACCAGAAGGGTCTGGACGCCATCCGCAAGCGTCACGAAGACCTCTTCGCTCAGTTCCCGCAGAACCGCGCAAAACTGGTCAACCGGATCGATCTCGGCACGACCGTGATCGATCACGAAGCGGTGGAGCGTTCGCCTGGCGGTGAAACCTTCGAGGTGGCCGCCATCTATACCCTCCGCGATGGCAAGATCGCCCGCGTCGATTTTGCGAGGGCTGGGGCGGTCTGATGGGCGTTCTGCCGGAACAGCGTGTATCGGTCATCACCGTCGGGGTTCGCGACCTCGCCGGCATGATACGTTTTTACACGGATGTTCTGGGGTTTGAGGATCGCGGCGTCAAAGGCGAGGTGGCGTTCTTCAACGCCGGCGGCCTCGTGATCGACCTTTGGGACGAAACCAAGCTCGCCGCTGACGCGGGCGTTTCCGATGATCGCAAGGGCGCCTTCAAGGGCTTCGCCCTGGCGTTCAACGCACGCTCTGCCGAAGAGGTGGACGAGATTTTCAGCCGGCTGGAGCGTGCAGGCGCACGCATTTCCAAGCCGCCGCACAAGACATACTGGGGTGGATACTCCGGCTACTTTGCAGACCCCGAAGGGAATGCCTGGGAAGTTGCCTACAATCCATTCTGGCCAATTGACGAAGCGGGCCGCGTTGCCGTTCCGCTTGCGAAGGAGCAGTAGATGGCATTGCGCCGGTTTGATCTTGAGGCGGGCGGCGACAGCTTCTCCTTCAAGCCTGAGACAGAAGACAAGATTGCGTTCTGGCGGGGCAAGTATCCGGCGGACAAGCAGCGCTCGGCGGTCATCCCGCTGCTCTGGCTCGCCCAGAAGGACAACAATGGCTGGCTCTCCGAGCCGGCCATGCGCGAAGTCGCTGACCGTCTGGAGATGCCCTACATCCGCGTCTACGAGGTCGCCACATTCTACACGATGTTCCGTCTCCAGCCGGTTGGGAAGTTCCATCTCCAGCTTTGCGGCACCACGCCTTGTCAGCTCCGCGGCGCGGATGACCTGAAAGAGGTCTGCAAGCGCGAGATCGGCAATCAGATGTACGTTACCGATGACAAGCGCCTCTCTTGGGAAGAGGTTGAATGTCTCGGCGCCTGCGTGAATGCGCCGATGGTGCAGATCAACGACGATTACTACGAAGACCTGACACCGGACTCCCTGGCGCAGATCATCGGCCGGCTGAAGAATGGCGTGGAGGTTGCGCCCGGCCCGCAGATTGATCGCGTCAACAGCGCCCCAGAAGGCGGTGCCAAGACGTTGACGGACGAAGCGCTCTTCGATGGCAGCCGCAATTCGGTCAAGACACTGCCAAACCTGCCGGAGCCGGCAGGGGAGGCCACCGCCGAAGCTACCGGCCGCCCAGATGCTGGCGCGCCGACCAATGTGAAGCGCGAAGAGCCGACAGCAGGCAAGGCGACGCTGATCGACACGACCAGCAAGCCGGATGCAACAAAGGACGGCATGTCCGCCCCGAAGGACAAGAAGGACTAGGCCATGTTGCAGGACAAGGACCGCATCTTCACAAACCTCTACGGCCTGCATTCGCCGGGCCTGGAAGCCGCCAAGCAGCGCGGGGCCTGGCACCTGACGCGCGAAATGCTCGCCATGGGGCCGGACTGGATCTGCGACCAGATCAAGGCATCGGGCCTGCGCGGCCGCGGCGGCGCCGGCTTCCCGACCGGCCTGAAATGGACCTTCATGCCGAAGGAAGTGCGCGACCGTCCGCACTATCTCGTCGTCAACGCCGACGAGTCCGAACCCGGGACGTGCAAAGACCGCGAAATCCTCCGCCACGATCCGCATCTGTTGATCGAAGGCTGCATGGTGGCGAGCCGCGCGATGCGCGCCCACAAATGCTATGTCTATATCCGCGGCGAATACATCAACGAGCGTCATGCGCTCGAAAAGGCCGTCAAGGAAGCCTATGAGGCCAAGCTCATCGGCAAGGACAATGTGAACGGCTGGGATTTTGATCTCTATGTACACCATGGCGCCGGTGCTTACATTTGCGGCGAGGAAACCGCGCTGCTCGAAAGCCTTGAAGGCAAGAAGGGCCAACCGCGCCTGAAGCCGCCATTCCCGGCGAATGCCGGTCTCTATGGCTGCCCAACCACGGTGAATAACGTCGAATCCATCGCTGTGGCGCCCACAATTCTGCGCCGCGGGGCGCAGTGGTTTGCCGGCTTTGGCCGCCCGAACAATTCAGGCACGAAGCTGTTCTGCATTTCCGGCCATGTGAACAAGCCGTGCAATGTCGAAGAAGAGATGTCGATCACCTTCCGTGAGCTGATCGAAACCCATTGCGGCGGCATTCGCGGTGGCTGGGATAATCTCAAGGCCGTGATCCCCGGCGGCTCATCTGTGCCGATGGTGCCGGCAGAGCAGATCATGGACGCCTATATGGATTTCGACACGCTGCGTGATCTGAAATCCGGCCTCGGCACGGCCGCTGTGATCGTAATGGACAAGCAGACGGACCTGATCAAGGCGATCGCCCGCCTCGCTTATTTCTACAAACATGAAAGCTGCGGCCAGTGCACGCCGTGCCGTGAAGGCACCGGCTGGATGTGGCGCGTGCTGGAGCGCATGGTGCGCGGCGAAGCCGAGCATGACGAGATCGACACGCTGCTGGACGTTACCAAACAGGTCGAAGGCCACACGATCTGCGCCCTTGGTGACGCCGCCGCTTGGCCGATCCAGGGCCTGATCCGGCACTTCCGCCACGAAATCGAAGACCGCATCACCCAGTATCGTTTGCCCCGCGCAATGGTTCAGGGCGCTGTCGTCACGGCTGCGGAGTAGGCGTCGTGGAGGCTTTCCGGAAAACCAATCTTGCGTTGATCCTTTGGTGCTTGATTGTTGCCGGGAGCTACGCGTTCGACCTTCTCCGGGTTTATGATGCCATGGGCCGAGAAGAGATGGGTTTCTTGGATCTCGATTGGTATGGCCTGATCTTTTATGGATTGAGCGGCGTACTTATTACGGGGGCGTTACTGTCAATTTTTACAGTAAAGTTCCTTTGGGTTGTGGTGGCTGCTGTCGTACTCAAAGCCTTGATGCAGCTCCCAGTGGCCACAGAACTTGGCGTGAATATCTGGCAGGTGTTTTTCCGCACGGCGTTTGTCGCGGGGCTCAGCTATATGTTTATCCATTGGGCTAGACAGATGGGCGCGTATCGTCAGGAACAAGCATTGCCGGAGGAGTTCTGAATATGAGCCTCACCCGCGCCATCCTGATCGTGTCCTGGTGCCTGTCGCTGGCCACCCTTCACGGGGTTGTCGCGATTGCGCTGGGCTATGTGATGCCGCGCAATGGCGGCGTGGTTGAAGGCCAGCGGCTTTACGTGATGGCTGTCGCCGGTGCTTCGCTGCTTTCTGCCATCCTTGCACTGATGGCTATCTTCTACGTCAAGGCGCTCTGGGGCGTCATGGTGCTCGCCATCGTCAGCGCCGGCCTGTTTTTCTATGGCATGATTGAATATGCGCTGCCATTCAATCTGCTGGTCCTGGGCGCTCTGGTTGCCCAGTTCATATTCTCCCGCTTCGCCATTGGCCTCAACGCCATCGACAATCCTGGCAAGCCCCGCATCAATCCTTCCGAAGAGTTCTGAAGTCCCATGTCCGACACTTTCAAGCTGAACATCGACGGCCAGGAAATCGAAGTGCCCAAGCACTACACGCTGATGCAGGCGTGTGAGGAAGCGGGCGCCGAGATCCCGCGCTTCTGCTATCATGAGCGCCTGTCGGTCGCCGGCAACTGTCGCATGTGTCTCGTCGAGTGGGAAGGGGCGCCCAAGCCCATCGCCTCCTGCGCCCAGATCGTCGGCGACATGCGCCCGAACCGGGATGGCTCTGCCCCCATCGTGCGCACGGGTGGTGCCTATGTCGAAAAGGCGCGCAACGGGGTGATGGAGTTCCTGCTCATCAACCACCCGCTCGATTGCCCGATCTGTGACCAGGGCGGTGAGTGCGACCTTCAGGACCAGGCGGTGGCCTATGGCCGCTCAACCTCGCGCTATGATGAAAACAAGCGCGCTGTCGAAGACAAATACATGGGCCCGCTGGTCAAGACGATCATGACCCGGTGTATCCAGTGCACGCGCTGCGTCCGCTTCGTGGCCGAAGTCGCCGGCGTCGAAGAAATGGGCATGATCAGCCGCGGCGAAAACGCCGAGATCACGACCTATCTGGAAAAATCGCTGACGTCTGAGCTCTCGGGTAACGTCATCGACCTGTGCCCCGTCGGTGCGCTGACGTCGAAACCTTACGCCTTCAATGCGCGCCCCTGGGAGCTGCGCAAAACCTCTTCTATTGATGTGATGGACGCCATGGGCGCCGCCATCCGCGTTGATGCCAAGGGCGATGCCGTGATGCGCATCATGCCCGAGCTCAACGAAGAGGTGAACGAAGAGTGGCTGTCGGATAAGTCCCGCTTCGTGTGGGATGGCCTCGGCCGTCAGCGCCTTGATCGTCCCTACATCCGCGAGAATGGCAAGCTGCGCGCTGCCACATGGGGTGAGGCCTTCGAGGCCGTGAAAGCGGCCCTCTCGGCCAGTGCCGACAAGATCGGCGTGGTCGCCGGTGACCTGATTGAGGTCGAGCAGGCCAAGGCCGCGCTGGACTTCTTCCGCAGCCTCGGCGTGAAGAACACGGACTGCCGCCCGGCAGGCGCCCAATACGGCACTTCAGGTGTCCGGGAGCACTACCTCTTCAACCCCACCCTGATGGGTATCGAAGAGGCCGACGCCCTGCTGCTGATCGGCGCCAACCCGCGCGTTGAGGCCGCCGTCTGGAACGCCCGCATCCGCAAGTCCTGGCTCTGGGGCAATCTCAAGATCGGCCTCATCGGCGAGGCTGTCGATCTGACCTATCCCTATGAGCATCTCGGGACCAGCGCAGCTGACCTCGACAAACTCGCCTCAAGTGATTTCTTCCAGGTCCTGAAGGATGCCAAGCGTCCGATGATTGTGGTCGGGGAGGGCGCACTTTGTCGCGAGGATGGTCTCAAACTGTCCGAAATTGTCCATAAACTGTCCCAGACTGTCGGTGCGGTGTCCGAAGAATGGGCCGGTTTCGGCGTGCTTCATACCGCAGCTGGCCGTGTTGGCGCGTTGGATGTTGGCTTCGTGCCGGCGGAAGGCGGCCTTGCAACCGCCGAAATCCTGGGCGGCGGCCTTTCCACGGTCGTGCTCCTCGGCGCTGATGAAGTGGACCTGTCAAAGCTTGGAAATTCCAAGGTTATTTATGTCGGTTCCCATGGCGATGCGGGGGCAAGCCGGGCAGACATCGTCCTGCCCAGCGCTGCCTATACCGAAATGACCGCCACTTACGTAAACACCGAAGGCCGGGTCCAAATGACCACGCGCGCCGTCCAGCCGAAAGGCGAGGCACGGGAAGGCTGGGCAATTTTCCGTGCCCTTTCAGCGGTTTGCGGAAAGCCGCTTCCTTATGACACAGCAGACCAGCTCCGTGCGCTCCTGCGTGGCAAGGAAGGCGAAAACACCGTGTTCTCCGGCCGCGGCTACGCCCCCGGCGCACGCGGCGTGGAGGCGCTTTCCCGGCCGGTGGCAGACGCCTCAGGCAGCCTCAGCAGCGCCCCCTTCAAATCTGCAATTGTGGATTTCTACCTCACCAACCCGATTGCACGGGCATCCAAGACAATGGCCGAGTGTTCTGCGCTGGCAAGCCGCCTAGACACTCCGGTAGCGGCAGAGTAGGGCGGCGCCATGAGCAACGCGATCGAGTCTCTTGGCAGCCTCTGGGGGCCGCTGCTGGTGTTGGGTCAGATTGGCCTGTTCACACTGGTGCTGCTTCTGTCGATTGCCTTCCTTCTGCTGCTGGACCGCAAGGTCTGGGCCGGCGTGATGATGCGCAAGGGCCCGAACGTGGTCGGCCCCTTCGGTCTGCTTCAGTCCTTCGCGGACTTCGGCAAGTTCCTGCTGAAGGAAATCGTGATCCCGGCAGGCGCCAACAAGGCTGTGTTCCTTATGGCGCCGATCCTGACCTGTACGCTGGCCTTCGTAACCTGGGCGGCCATTCCCGTGGCGCCCGGCACCGAAACGGGCACCAGCTGGGTTATCGCCAACCTGAACGTGGGTATCCTCTATCTCTTCGCGATCTCGTCGCTGGGTGTCTATGGCATCATTATGGGCGGCTGGGCATCCAACTCCAAATACCCGTTCCTCGGCGCGCTCCGCTCGGCAGCGCAGATGGTGTCCTATGAGGTGTCCATCGGTTTCGTGATCGTCACCGTGATCTTGCTGGTCGGGTCGATGAACCTCACCACCATCGTCAACAATCAGGATGGCGGCATTCAGAACTGGCATGTGTTCAGCTTCCAGTATTTCCCGCTGATCCTCGTCATGCTGCCGATGTTCGTGATCTTCTTCATTTCGGCGCTGGCAGAGACCAACCGTCCGCCATTCGATCTTCCGGAAGCAGAATCTGAACTGGTTGCGGGCTATCAGGTCGAATACGGCTCGACGCCGTACCTCCTCTTCATGCTGGGGGAATATCTCAACATCGTGCTGATGTGCGCGATGATGACGATCCTGTTCCTGGGCGGCTGGCATGGCCCGATTGCCCTGGGGCCTGAGCTTACGGCAAACCTGCCGCCGCTTCTCCTCAGCCTCGCCGGCCTTGCCTGGTTCATGGGGAAGGTGCTGTTCTGCTTCTTCCTGTTCGCTCTGGTGAAGGCCATCGTGCCTCGTTACCGCTACGACCAGCTGATGCGTCTGGGCTGGAAAATTTTCCTGCCGACTTCGCTGGCAGCGGTGATCCTCGTGGCTGGCTATGTGACATTCGTGGGAGGTATCTCATGACCCTTGCGCAAACCCTTCGCGGCGCTCTGCTGACGGATTTTCTCGGCGCATCTTGGCTCGCAGTCCGGGAGATGTTCCGCCGCAAGGCGACTGTGAACTATCCCTTCGAGAAGAACCCGCTTTCGCCTCGTTTCCGCGGGGAACATGCCCTCCGCCGCTATCCCAGCGGGGAAGAGCGCTGCATCGCATGTAAACTCTGCGAGGCAATCTGCCCGGCGCAGGCGATCACCATCGAAGCCGAACCCCGCGAAGACGGCGCTCGCCGCACGACGCGCTACGATATCGACATGGTGAAGTGCATCTATTGCGGCTTCTGTCAGGAAGCCTGCCCGGTGGACGCCATCGTCGAAGGGCCGAACTTTGAATTTGCGACTGAAACACGCGAAGAGCTGTTCTACGACAAGGAACGGCTACTTGCGAATGGCGACCGCTGGGAACGGCTGATCGCCAAGAATCTCGAATTAGATGCGCCGTACCGGTAGGGCGGCGCTGGGTTGAAGCAGGGCCGGGCCGGTCAGGTTCTGGCATTTAGCAGGAAGGGGCGAACAAGCCGTGGCGTTGATCGCTTTCTCATTGATTGCGGCGGTTGTCGTGTTGGCGGCGATGTTTGTCATCGCAGCGCGAAACCCCGTGCACTCCGTGCTCTGGCTCATTCTGACGTTCTTCTCGGCGGCGGGGCTTCTGGTCCTGATTGGCGCCGAGTTCCTCGCGATGCTGCTGGTGGTCGTGTATGTCGGCGCTGTGGCCGTGTTGTTCCTGTTCGTTGTGATGATGCTGGACGTCGATTTCGTCGAAATGAAGCAGGGAACCCTCCGGTACTGGCCGTTTGCGCTGCTTGTGGGTGTCATTCTGCTGGCGGAACTGGCGCTTGTTTCTGTCGCGGGCGGCAGTGTTCCCACCGGCAATATGGATGCGTCGCCGAATGCGCCGACCAACGCGGAAGCCATCGGCTATGTGATGTATACCGACTACATTCTGCTGTTCCAGCTGGCGGGCATTGTGCTGTTGGTGGCGATGGTCGGGGCGATTGTTCTCACACTGCGCCACAAGCCGCACATCAAGCGTCAGGATATCGCTAAGCAGACCGGCCGCCGCCGCGTGGACGCTATTGAGCTCAAGGACCCAACACCAGGGCAGGGAATCTGACAGATGGAACTGGGCCTATTTCACTATCTTCTTGTGTCAGCGGCACTGTTCACAATCGGTGTCGTCGGCATCTTCGTGAACCGCAAGAACATCATCGTCATCCTGATGGCGATTGAGCTGATCCTGCTTTCCGTGAACATCAACCTGGTGGCCTTTTCGGTCTTCAGCGGCACGATCCAGGGGCAGATCTTTGCCATGCTGGTGTTGACGGTTGCAGCCGCTGAAGCCGCTGTGGGCCTTGCGATCCTGGTCGTCTATTTCCGTAACCGGCGCGACATCTCGGTTGAGAATGTCGACCTCATGAAGGGCTGATAAGGGTATGCTTCCTGATAGCCTTCTTCTTTTCATCGTTCTGGCGCCCGGTATCGCGGCGCTGTTCGGTCTGTTTCACAAGATCATTGGTGACCGTATCGTCATGCTGGTCACCACTGGTACGGTGCTGACCGCGGGTGCGCTCTCGCTCTACCAGCTCTTTGCCTATGTGGCGGGCCTTGGTCATGCCGGCGGCCATGAGGCGCACGCGGCGCTTGACGCTTACCTGACCGCTGGCCCCGCGCACGGCACTCAGGAGCTGAAGCAGCACATCATCACGCTGATGCCGTGGATCGAGGTGGGCAACTTCAAGGCCAATTGGGCGATCCGGGTGGATGCGCTGTCCATTGTCATGATGGCGGTAATCACGGGCGTCTCCGGCCTCGTTCATCTCTATTCCTGGGGCTATATGAGCGAAGAGCCGCACAAGGCGCGCTTCTTTGCCTATCTCTCGCTCTTCACCTTCATGATGCTCATGCTGGTGGTGGCCGATAACTTCATCCAGCTGTTCTTCGGCTGGGAAGGTGTGGGCCTCGCCTCCTACCTGCTCATCGGCTTCTGGTACACGAAGAAGGCGCCGAATGATGCCTCTATCAAGGCCTTCGTGACCAACCGCGTGGGCGATTTTGGTCTCGCCCTCGGCATCATGGCAGTGTTTTTCGTGTTCGGCAGCGTCGAGTTCGGCCCGGTTCTGGATGCAATCCGGAACAATGCGGTCGTCACGCCCGCTGCCTTCGCAGAAGCCGCCCCCGCACGCGAAGTCATCATCTCCTTCCTTGGCCAGCGCGTTTATGCCCTCGAACTGATCGGTATCCTTCTGTTCATCGGCGCGATGGGTAAGTCGGCACAGTTCTTCCTGCACGTCTGGCTGCCGGACGCCATGGAAGGCCCGACACCGGTGTCCGCGCTGATCCACGCGGCGACGATGGTGACGGCGGGTGTCTATCTCGTCTGCCTCGTCTCGCCGATCTATGAATACACGTTCTATGCGGCGGGCATGATCACGCTGGTTGGTGCCGTCACGGCGCTTTACGCCGCAACGGTGGGCATGGCTCAGAACGACATCAAGCGCGTGATCGCCTACTCAACCTGTTCGCAGCTGGGCTACATGTTCTTCGCGGCCGGCGTTGGCGCGTACGAAGCGGCGATGTTCCACCTCTTCACGCACGCCTTCTTCAAGGCGCTCCTCTTCCTTGGTGCGGGCTCCGTCATTCACGGGATGCATCACGAGCAGGACATGCGCCGTATGGGCGGCCTGGCGAAGTTCATGCCGCTGACCTATGCCGCCATGATGATCGGCACGATCGCCATCATCGGCCTCGGCATCCCGCACACAAAACTCGGCTTCTCTGGCTTCTTCTCCAAGGATGCGATCCTCGAGAGCACGTTTGCAGGTGGCAGCGCGCAGGTGATGTTCGGTCAGATGGCGTTCTGGTTCGGTCTGCTGGCAGCATTCCTGACGAGCTTCTATTCCTGGCGCCTGATCTACATGACCTTCCATGGCCCGCTGACGCAGCATGGAGAGCATCACGATCATGGGCATCACGACACCCATGAGAGCGAAGACGTAAAAGGGGAGGAGCATCCTGCTGACGATCACCATGCGCACACGCCGCATGAGAGCCCGATGGTGATGCTCATCCCCCTGGGCCTGCTCAGCCTGGGTGCGATTTTCGCCGGCTTCTATTTCTACGATGCTTTCGTCGAGGCAAATAACGAGGCGTTCTGGGCTGGCGCGATCTACCGCGCTGCAGAGAACCACGTTCTCCATGATCGCCATAATGTTCCCGAATGGGTGCTGTGGGCGCCTCTGGTGGTTACCGTCGCCGGTTTTGTGCTGGCGAGCATGACCTACTTCTTCAACAGAGGTGTGGGCGCGCGGATTGCGGCCAGCGGTGGCCCGCTTCATGCGCTGTTCTCAAACAAGTGGTATTTCGACGAGATCTATCAGGCCACGCTGGTTCGCGGTTCGGCCTTCCTCGGAAACATTTTCTGGAAGGCTGACAAGAAGATCATCGATGGCGTCGGGCCGGATGGGGTGGCCTGGTTTGCCGGCTTCAGCGCCCGCCGACTCGCAAAACTCCACACAGGTTATCTTTATCACTATGCATTCGTGATCATCGGGGCGGCCATTGTCTTCGGCGCGATCCTGTGGCTGCGGGCCGGAGGGGCCAACTGATGGGCGGTTTCCCCATTCTCACTGCAACGACATTCCTGCCTCTGATCGGGGCGCTGCTGATCGTACTGGTGCGGGCGGCAACGGCCGGCAGCCGCGCAGTCGCGGATGATGGCCGGCAGAACCGCGCCATTCTCATGGCGTCGCTGATCATCTCGGCAGCGACATTTGTGCTGTCGGTGGCGGCCTTTGTGTCGTTCGACGCCTCCCAGCCGGGTTACCAGCTGGTCGAACAGCATGCCTGGTACGGCCCGATCAGCTACAAGCTGGGCATCGATGGCCTGTCGATTTCGCTGATCCTGCTCACGACGTTCCTTACGCCGATCTGCCTGCTGGCAAGCTGGAATTCGATCGACAAGCGCGTGACCGAATATGTGGTCGCTTTCCTCGTGCTCGAGACGTTCATGATCGGCGTTTTCACGGCGCTGGATCTGGTGCTGTTCTATATCTTCTTCGAAGCTGGCCTGATCCCGATGTTCCTGATCATCGGTATCTGGGGCGGGAAGGACCGTATTTATGCGTCCTTCAAATTCTTCCTCTATACGCTGATCGGCTCGCTTCTTCTGCTCGTGGCTGCGATCTACATGATCCAGGCAGCAGGCTCGGCAGACTTCGAAGTGCTGGAGCAATACGCCTTTGATCCCAGCGTTCAGACATGGCTCTGGTTGGCCTTCCTCGCGTCCTTTGCGGTGAAACTGCCGATGTGGCCGGTCCATACCTGGCTCCCGGATGCCCACGTTCAGGCGCCCACAGCGGGCTCCGTGGTGCTGGCCGGTGTTCTGCTGAAAATGGGTGGTTACGGCATGCTGCGCTTCTCGCTGCCGATGTTTCCGGAGGCGAGTGCGTTTTTCCAGCCGATGATGTTTGCGCTGGCCATTGTGGCGATCATCTACACGTCGCTCGTCGCCTGGCGGCAGACGGACATGAAGAAGCTGATTGCCTATTCCTCTGTCGCGCACATGGGCTTCGTGACGCTCGGGATCTTCGCGTTCAATGAGACGGGTATTCAGGGCGCCATCTTCCAGATGTTGAGCCACGGTCTCATTTCCGGCGCGCTCTTCCTTATCGTCGGCGTGGTCTATGACCGGATGCACACCCGCGAGATTGCCGCCTATGGCGGCTTGGTCAGCCGCATGCCGATTTATGCTGGCTTCTTCATGCTGTTCACGATGGCCAATGTGGGCCTTCCGGGCACCAGCGGCTTTGTGGGGGAAATCCTCACCATGGTCGGCGGCTTCCAGGCGGCAACCTGGGCAGCCTTCGGCGCCGCCTTCGGTGTGATCTTCTCGGCCGTCTACATGCTGACGCTGTATCGCCGGACAGTCTTTGGCGAGATCACCAATCCCCACCTTGAGGATATCAAGGACATGAACCGTATCGAATGGGTTTGTATTGCCCCGCTCGCGGCGCTGACGATCCTGTTCGGTGTTGCTCCGAACCTCATTTTCGCCGTCACCAGTGGTGCTACCGCGCGCATCATCGCGCTCATGGCGGGAGGCCAGTAAGCCGATGCTCGACACTCAATCCATCCTGCAGGCGCTTGCGCCCGAACTCTGGCTCGCTGCGTCCGGCCTTATCCTGGTGCTGGTCGGCGCCATAGTCGGGGAGCGCTTCAACAGCCTCTCCTACAAGGTAGGCGCGCTGGTTCTGTTTGGGGCGGCGGCCCTGTCTGCCATCCACCTCCAGGGTGGCGAGGCGTTCAATGGTCTCGTCAAGACGACAACCTTCACCAACTTCACCAAGGTCATCAGCTTCACGTTGGCTGGCGTTGCTGTCTTTGTGTCGGAGGGCTTTCTGAAGCGCCATGGCATCAGCCGCTACGAATACCCGCTGCTGATGGTTCTCGGTTCTCTCGGTATGGGCATCACCCTGTCGTCAAACGACCTGATGACGCTCTATATGGGTATCGAAACGCTGAGCCTTTCATCCTACGTGCTCGCAGCTTTCCACCGGGACTCGGCTCGGTCATCCGAGGCAGGCCTCAAATACTTTGTTCTTGGCGCGCTTGCCTCTGGCATGCTGCTCTACGGCGCGTCCCTCGTTTATGGGTTCACGGGCACGACGTCCTTTGACGGTCTGACGCTGGCAGGGGAGTCTGTAGGGGCCATGTTCGGCATGGTGCTGATGATTGTCGGCCTGGCGTTCAAGATCTCTGCTTCGCCTATGCACGTCTGGACGCCGGACGTTTATGAAGGTGCGCCCACACCGGTCGTTGCGTTCTTCGCGTCGGCGCCGAAATTTGCATCATTGGTCGTCTTCGCCAATGTGATGTTCACGCTGTTCGGCAGTGTGATCCATCAGTGGCAGCTCATCGTGGCAATCGTGGCGGGGCTCTCGATGATTGTCGGGTCACTCGGTGGCCTGACGCAAACCAACATCAAGCGTCTGCTCGCCTATTCGTCGATTGCCAATGTCGGCTATGCACTGGTCGCGGTGGCGGCGGGGCAGGCGCTCGGCGCGGCGGCGCTGCTCACCTTCTCCACGATCTACGTTGTCTCTTCGCTGGGTCTCTTTGCCGGTGTTCTGGCAATGCGCCGCCGGGGCGGCATGGTCGAGAGCATCCAGGAGCTTGGCGGGCTTGCGCGCCGCCAGCCGGTATTTGCCATTGCGATGACGGTTCTCGTTCTTTCCGTCGCCGGATTGCCGCCGTTTGGAGGCTTCTTCGGCAAATACGAAGTCCTGCGCGCGGGCGTGGATGCCGATCTTGTCCCGCTGGCCATTGTGCTGGTCATCGCCTCTGTAGTCTCGCTCGGATATTATCTGCGGCTTCTGAAAGTGATGTGGTTCGATGAACCGAAGGAAGCTTTCGAGCGGGTGGATGTGTCCGTGCTTGGCACCGTGATCGCTTGCGCTGTGGTGGCTGGTGTCGTGTTCATGATCTTCATCGGAGAACTCGGTACAGGTGGCTGGGCAAGCTATGCTGCTGCGGGTCTGGCCCCTTGAGCGCTTCCTGGCCGGTTTACCGGTTTGAAGAGATAGACAGCACCAACACCGAGGCAAAACGGCGGGCCGGCGGCTCCGGGCAGTTCGACGACCAATGGATCGTGGCGGCGTCCCAGTCCGCAGGCCGCGGCCGCCAGGACAGGGTCTGGTCTTCGCCCGTCGGGAACATCTTCACCACGGCGCTCTTTGCCGAACCTGGCGGCATTCCTGTCGCGTTGCGGGTCCCCTTTGCGGCGGCCATGGCGGTGGTGGATACCGTGCGGACATTTGCGCCTGACGCGCCAGTTCAGGTGAAATGGCCCAACGATGTAAGGATCGCCCAGCAGAAGGTGTCCGGTATCCTGGTTGAAACAGGCGGTACCGGCACAGATCTCTGGGTCGCCGCGGGTACCGGCATCAATGTGGCCTACGTGCCGGACAATGTGGGGCAGGCAGCGACTAGTCTCAACGTGCTGAGTGGTAGAAATCTTGAACTAAATCAAGTTATTGGTGTTTATCACTCGGCCTTTGAGGCGCGGATCGCGCAGGCGCGCAGAGGCTTTGAAAGCCTCCGTCAGGACTGGCTCGGTTATGCCGAAGGCAGGGGGCAGGAAGTCTCCGTTCGCGTCGGCGAAGCCTTTGTGCAGGGTGTATTTGAAGATCTCGACCTGGACGGCGCGCTGCGTCTGCGGTTGCCCGATGGGGGGGCGCGCATCATAAGAGCGGGCGAAGTCAGCCTCATCGGACAAGCTTGAATCATGCTTCTGGTCATCGACGTCGGCAATACCAACACCGTGTTTGCGCTGCATGATGGGCAGAATTGGGTCAACCAATGGCGCAGCGCAACAGATTCAACCAAGACCGCCGATGATCACGCATCCTGGCTCTGGCGTCTGGCAGACATGCAGGGGGTCGACCTCTCGGAGGTAAAGGGGTGTGTCGTCTCCTCCGTGGTGCCGCACGCACAGTTCAATTTCAGAAATCTTGCGCGCCGCTACCTCAATGTCGAGCCGCTGTTTATAGGCGAGCCGGGCCTGAAGACAGGCATGAACCTCAGGGTTCGGCATCCGGAACAGGTGGGCGCAGACCGCATCGTGAGCGCGCTGGGCGCGCATGTCGCTTATCCGGGTGATCTGGTGGTGATCGACAGCGGCACGGCCACAACATTCGACATTGTGTCCGCCGATGGTGCGTTTGAAGGTGGCATCATTTCGCCGGGTATCTATCTATCCATGAGGGCGCTGCACGACGCGGCGGCCCAGTTGCCCCGAATCGCCATCCAGAAACCGGCGCAGGTAATTGGCAAAGACACGGTCTCTGCCATGCAGTCCGGCGTATTTCTTGGATACATTGAGTTGATTGATGGTCTCGTGCGCCGGATCAAGGCCGAATGGGGGCGCCCCATGACGGTGATCGCCACAGGGGGCGTCGCCTCCCTGTTTGAAGGCGCCAGCGAGACCATTGATTATTATGACCAGGACATCCTCATCCGGGGGCTTCTGGAAGTCTGGAAGCGGAACCGTTGACCATTAGAGATACCTCCTTCGATCAGTCCAAGGACGAGCTTGTCTTTCTTCCCCTCGGCGGATGCGGCGAGATCGGGATGAACCTGAATGCGTATGGCTATGGCCCGCCCCATGCCCGGAGGTGGATTGTCGTGGATGTGGGGGTAACCTTCGGAAACTCGGAAACACCCGGCATTGATCTGATCTGCGCCGATCCCGATTTTCTCGTGGGCGAGCAAATTGATGCGGTCTTCCTCACCCACGCACATGAGGATCATATCGGCGCTGTGGGGCTGCTTTATCCTCTGCTGCGCACCAAAGCGCCAATTTATGCGACTCTCTTCACCTGCGAGCTCGTCCGCTCAAAGATGGATGAGCGCGGGGTGGATCATAAATGGCTGAAGACGGTTTCGATGGGCGCGACGGTCAAAGCCGGTCCCTTTGAAGTAACCTATGTGACGCTCACGCACTCCATTCCCGAGCCTAATGCACTCGCAATCCGGACACCTGCCGGCGTCATCCTGCATACGGGCGACTGGAAAATAGACCCCAGCCCGCAAATCGGTGCGACTACGGACATTGAGGGGCTGACCGCGCTGGGCGATGAAGGCGTTCTCGCCATGGTGTGCGATTCCACCAATGTGTTCGAAGATGGTGAAGCGGGGTCGGAAGAGACTGTACGCCAGGGTCTGATCGAGTTGATTGCAGAGCAGAAACAGGCTGTCGCGGTCACCACCTTTGCCTCCAACGTGGCGCGGGTGAAGTCGATCATCGATGCGGCCAACCGGGCCGGACGCAGCGTCTGCCTTGTCGGGCGAAGCATGCACCGCGTCACGGCGGCGGCCAAGGCGGTTGGCATTCTGCCTGCGCGCCTCGATTTCGTGGATGAGGCGGAAGCCGGTTATCTGCCTCCCGAAAACATTCTCTATCTCTGCACCGGTAGCCAGGGCGAGGCCAATGCTGCGCTCTCCCGCATAGCGAGGGGAGACCACCGCCATGTGGCGCTGCGCGAAGGGGATAGCGTGATCTTCTCCTCGCGCCTCATCCCCGGAAATGAGAGCAGCGTTTACAGCCTTCAGAATACTCTGGCGGAGCAGGGGATCCGGGTCATTCACCCCCGGATGGTTCCGCAAACAATCCACGTATCCGGCCATCCTTGCCGGGATGAGCTGCGCCGGATGTACCAGTGGGTGCGGCCGCGTATCGCTGTGCCGGTCCATGGTGAACGCAGGCATATTCTCGAACATGCTGCTTACGCCCGGTCGCTGCAGGTGCCGGAAGCCGTGGCGCCCCGGAATGGCAGCCTCATCCGCCTCGCACCGGGCGAAGCAGAAATTCTGGATGAGGTGCCCGCCGGCCGCCTTTTCCTGGATGGCAGCCGTCTGGTGCCGGAAGGAGCTCAGGGCCTGATCGAGCGCAAGCGCCTGAATAATAGCGGTATCATCTTCGCAACCGTGAGCCTGGATCAGACCGGGCGCATTGTCGATGGACCGGTCGTTGTCGCGAAAGGGCTTTCCGAGACCGATGGCCGCGTGGCCGAGGAAAGTCTTGAAATCCTTGATGACGCCGCCGAGGCGGCGCTTGCCGGCCTTTCGAAGAAAGACCGCGGCGATGATGAGGCGATCGAGCGCGTTATGGGCCGTGCATTGCGAAAGGCTTGTGATATCAATTTCGGCCTGAAGCCGATGATTGAAGTGGTTGTGCTGAGGAGCTGAGATTTTATGAGCGAATTCAAGATCGGGCCGCTGAACCATGTCGGCGTTGCGGTGCCCAACATCGAGCAGGCCTGCGAAACCTACCGGACGCTGTATGGCGCAACGGACATTACGACACCGTTCGATATGCCTGAGCAGGGCGTGAAAGTCTGCTTCGTGAACCTCCCCAACAGCCAGATCGAGCTGATCGAGCCGCTGAATGACGCTTCGCCGATCGCGAATTTCCTGAAGAAGAACCCGGCCGGCGGCCAACATCACGTCTGTTTCGAAGTAGCGGACATCAATCAGGCCATGACCGAAATGGAAAAGCGCGGCGCCACCGTGCTGGGCAAACCGCGTATCGGCGCTCATGGCACCATGATCATTTTCGTTCACCCGAAGAACTCCAACGGCGTTCTGGTGGAACTGATGGAAACGCCCAAAGGTCACCACTGATGGGGATTGCGGGCGCCACAATCGTTTTTGTTCTGGGGTGGTGGATCACCTTCTTCGCCGTTTTGCCAATTGGGGTGAAAGGGCAATGGGAAGATGAGTCCACCACGCCCGGTACGGAAGAGGGGGCGCCCAAGAACCCGATGCTGGTCAAAAAAGCGATTTGGGCCACCATTGGCGCAGTGGTGATCACGGCGGTTGCTGCGCTGGTTATTCCTCTCCTGCTTGCCGAACCGGTCTAGCTCCGGCTAGTGAGCGTGAAAGAATTCCGTAAAAGTCTGGATGATTCATGCGCCTGTCGAAGTTTTTCCTGCCTGTTTCCAAAGAAGCTCCGGCAGATGCCGCGATCGTTTCGCATCAGTTGATGCTGCGTACTGGTATGATCCGCCAGAATGGTGCGGGGATCTACTCCTGGTTGCCATTGGGCTTCCGGGTGTTGAAACGGATCGAGCAGATCGTGCGGGAGGAGATGAACCGTTCCGGCGCGATCGAGATGCTGATGCCCACGCTGCAGCAGGCAGACCTCTGGCGTGAGTCAGGCCGTTATGACGATTACGGCAAGGAAATGCTCCGCATCAAGGATCGCCATGAGCGGGATATGCTGTATGGCCCGACCAATGAGGAATTGGTCACGGACGTTTTCCGCACCTATGTGAAAAGCTACAAGCAGCTGCCGCTGAACCTCTATCACCAGCAATGGAAGTTCCGCGACGAGGTGCGCCCCCGCTTCGGCGTCATGCGGGGCCGGGAGTTCCTGATGAAGGATGCCTACTCCTTCGATTTGACGGAAGAGGGCGCCCGGGCGGCTTATCGCAAAATGTTCTGCGCCTATCTGAACGCCTTTGACCGGATGGGGCTGACAGCCATTCCGATGCGGGCCGACACTGGCCCGATTGGCGGGGATCTCAGCCACGAGTTCATCATCCTGGCGGAGACAGGTGAGAGCGCGGTGTTCTGTGACAAGGCCCTGCTGGACCTGCCGGCGCCAGGCCTTGATCTGGATTTCGATGCGGACCTGACGCCTTTCGTCGAAGAGCGGACGGGATATTACGCCGCCACTGAGGAAATGCACGACGAAGCAGCCTTCAACGCGCTGCCGGAAGATCGCCGCGTGTCGGCGCGCGGTATCGAGGTTGGCCACATCTTCTACTTTGGCACTAAATACTCCAAACTCATGAATGCCGTCGTGCAGGGGCCGGATGGGCAGATGGTGCCCGTCCAGATGGGCAGCTACGGCATCGGCGTGTCTCGCCTGCTCGGCGCCATCATTGAAGCCTGTCACGACGAAAACGGTATCGTCTGGCCCGAAGCCGTTGCGCCTTTCGATGTCGGCCTAATCAACATGCGCCCGGGCGACGAGGCATGCGATGCCGCATGCGAAACTCTGTATGCGGCCATGACCGCAGCGGGCCGCGAAGTGCTCTATGACGATACGGATGATCGCGCCGGGGCCAAGTTTGCGCGGATGGATCTGATCGGTTTGCCTTGGCAAACGACGGTTGGTCCACGCGGCGTGGCCGAAGGCAAGGTTGAGGTAAAAAACCGCAAGACCGGCGAGAAGCACGACGTCACAATTGAAGACATGCTGGCCCAGCTGAAAGGCTCCTGATGAGCGCGACGCCCTCTGCCACTCCGTTCGGCAAGTTGGAGCGGACGCTTGCCTGGCGATACCTGCGGGCACGCCGGGAGCATGGCGGCGCAAGCTTGATTGCGGTGATCTCGTTCATCGGCATTTTCTTTGCCGTCGCCGCACTGATCATTACCATGTCGATCATGAGCGGGTTCAGGGCGACCCTGCTGGACGCGCTTCTGGGCGGAGAGCCTCACATTTCGGCCGCTGTGGATGGTATCCCCCAGGATGAGGCTCAGGCGCTTGCCAAGGTAATTTCCGAAACGCCGGGCGTGGTCAGCGTTTCGCCTTACATTGAGCAGTTTGTGCTCCTCTCCGCCAACGGCGTCCGCACCGGCGGCGTTGTAAGAGCAGTGCCCCCAGCAGACCTTAAAACCATGCCGATCCTGAAGGATGGCGGCGCGGCGGCTTTGGCGGCTGGATTTGGCGAAGGCCGGAATGGCGGAAATGTCATCATGATTGGCCAGTACCTCGCCGCCAATCTCGGTCTTCAGCCAGGGGATAGCGTTGAAGTCGTGACGTCTCAGATGCGGTCTGGCCCGATCGGGCAGACGCCGATCAGCAAGGCTTACATCGTAGGGGACATCTTCCGCACCGGTTCCGCGCAGCTCGACAATGTGTATGTCTTCATGCCGATGGAGCAGGCCCAGATCCTGTTTCAGTCGAAGGGCCGCTACCAATATCTGGATGTGCGCGTAAAAAATCCGGATGCAACCGAGATCGTGATGCAGCGTATCGCGGAAGCAACCGGCTACAGCCTGCTGCTGCGTGACTGGAAAACCAAGAACCGCACCTATCTTGGCGCGCTACAGACAGAGCGCGTCATGGTGCGCCTTCTGGTGACCATTATCATGATGATCGCCACACTGAATATCATCGTCGGTGTGGTCATGCTGGTAAAGAACAAGACACGGGATGTCGCAATCCTTCGTACGATTGGCCTCAGCCGCGGCGGCGTGCTGAGGGTTTTCCTGATGGTGGGGACCGTTCTTGGTTCTCTCGGCGCGCTGCTGGGAATGGTCGTCGGTGTTCTCTTTATCCTGAATATTGGCCCGATCGAGGCGCTTATCAATCTGGCCATTGATGGAGAGGTATTCCCGGCCGAACAGTATGGGCTCGATCATCTCCCGGCAGTTCTGGACTGGGGGGAAGTGTTCAGCACAGGCGCCTATGCGCTTGTCATGTCGATGGTTGTCTCGTTGATCCCGTCTATCTGGGCCTCGTCCCAGGATCCGGTGAAAGCCCTGAGGTTCGAATGACACAGCCTGTACTCGAACTTATCGGGATTGACCGCACCTACCGCACGGCAGCTGGGGCGCTGCCGGTGCTGCGGGGCACAGATCTGCGCGTTTCGCCGGGAGAGCTGGTTGGCCTGGTTGGGCCGTCAGGTTCCGGAAAGTCCACTCTCTTGCACACGGCCGGCTTACTTGAGCGGCCAGAAGGCGGATCGATATTTCTCGATGGAATTGATTGCCTGAAGCTCAACGACAATGGCCGCACCGGCATCCGCAGGCGGAAGATCGGCTTCGTGTACCAGTTTCATCACCTGTTGCCCGAGTTCAACGCCATCGACAATATCGCGATGCCGCTGATGATTGCCGGGGTAAAGAAATCAAAGGCCAGAGAAAAGGCGTCCCGCCTGCTGGCAGAGATGGGGCTTGAAGAGCGCGCCTTCCATCAGCCCGGCCAGCTTTCAGGAGGCGAGCAGCAGCGTGTCGCCATTGCCCGCGCGCTTGCCAACGACCCGAAACTCGTGATTGCCGATGAGCCAACAGGGAATCTGGATCCGGCGACAACAGAGCGAGTTTTTGGAACGCTCATCAAGATGGTGCGGGAAGAGGGGGCCGGGGTGCTTGTCGCGACCCATAACCTGGCGCTGACCCGGCATATGGACCGCGTCCTGACCCTTCAGGATGGCAAACTGGTCGACTACACAGAGTGATCCTTTGTGGACTGCTGGCGGCAGATGCTTCCAGCTTTGCTGATTCGGTGAGATTATCCGCGCGGAAGAGGATTGCCGCGTGACGAAACCCGTTTTTATCCATCTTGCTGTCCGCTCCAGCTATTCGCTGCTGGAGAGCATGATTACGCCTTCAGACTTGGCAAAATGGTGCAAGCAGCACAGCATGCCCGCGATGGCGGTGACCGACCGGAACTGTCTCTTCGGCGCGCTGGAGCTGTCACTGAAGCTGACAGACTATGGGGTCCAGCCCATCATGGCCTGCTGCTTCGACGTTACCGATGGCTCGCCCAAGGCTGAGCCTTTCCGGCTGACCGCTTATGCCCAAGATGACGTGGGCTACAAGCGCCTCATGTTCCTCTCTTCGCGCGCCTATCTGGAGGCAGAGGACGGTGTGCCGCGCCTTCACAAGAAATACCTGCTCGAGAATACGGAAGGGCTTATCCTTCTGACGGGCGGCTCTGAGGGCGAAATTGCGCGGCACATTCTGAAGGGGCGCATGGCCGATGCGCGGACAGAGCTGGCGACGCTCGCGGCCGCCTATCCGGGGCGCTGCTATGTCGAGATCACGCGCCATGGCACTCAGGACGAGATCAAGACGGAACAGGGGCTGGTGGAACTCGCCTACGAACTCGGCCTGCCGATTGTCGCCACCCATGACGCCCGCTTCATGAAGCCGGATGACGTCACGGCTCATGATGCCATGATGTGCATCGCCAATGGGCAATATCTGGGGCAGGACGACCGCAAACGGGTTGAGCCGGATCAGTATCTGAAATCTCCCGAAGAGATGGTGGCCCTGTTCGATGATCTTCCTGAGGCCATCGCCAATACCCAGGAAATCGCCCTGCGGTGCTCGGTACGGGCTGAAACCCGAAAGCCGATCCTGCCTAACTTCAGCAAGGAAGGGCGCTCGGAAGCAGAGGAGCTTGCCTATCAGGCGCGCCAGGGTCTGGAACAGCGCCTGGCGGAAGCAGACCGTCTTTATGCGGATCGAGATAAGTACTTTGAACGCTTGGACTATGAACTCGGCATCATCGCCCGCATGGGGTTTCCCGGCTACTTCCTGATCGTTTCCGACTTCATCAAGTGGGCGAAAGTCAATGGGATTCCGGTCGGGCCCGGCCGGGGGTCGGGCGCGGGCTCTCTGGTTGCCTGGGTGTTGTCGATCACCGATCTGGATCCTCTGCGGTTTGACCTTCTGTTCGAGCGCTTCCTAAACCCTGAGCGCGTTTCGATGCCCGACTTTGACGTGGACTTCTGCCAGGAGCGGCGCGGCGAAGTGATCCGCTATGTGCGCGAGAAATACGGCGCAGACAGCGTGGCTATGATCATCACCTTCGGTACGCTTCAGGCAAAGGCCGTTGTGCGCGATGTGGGCCGGGTGATGCAGATGCCTTACGGGCAGGTGGACCGGCTTGCCAAGTTGATCCCCTTCAACCCCGCCAAACCGCCGACGCTTGATGAGGCGATTGCCGCAGAGCCGAAGTTTGATGAGGAAATCGCGGCAGACCCGCGCGTCGGGGAATTGATTGATACGGCGCGGGCGCTGGAAGGCATGTACCGCAACGCCGGTACGCACGCTGCCGGTGTCGTCATTGCAGATCGCCCGCTTGTTGAGTTGGTACCGCTCTATAACGATCCGCGTGCTGATCTTCCGGCTACACAATTCAACATGAAATACGCCGAGATGGCGGGTCTGGTGAAGTTCGACTTCCTTGGACTCAAAACCCTCACGGTGATCGACCGGGCGCTGAACTTCATCCGGCGGGATGGCGGTGAAGTGGGGCCTGCCTGGCGGAGCATGGATGATCCGGCGACATATGAGCTGATGGCAAGCGGCGAAACGCTGGGTGTGTTCCAACTCGAAGGCGCGGGCATGCGCGACACGCTACGCCGCGTGCGGCCCAACAACATTGAAGACCTGATCGCCATCATCTCGCTCTACCGGCCCGGCCCGATGGAGAACATCCCCGTTTATGTTCAGGGCAAGGAAGATCCCGCCTCTGTGCGCTACCAGCATCCCGATCTCAAGCCTGTGCTGGAGGCGACCTATGGTGTGCCTGTATATCAGGAACAGGTCATGAGGATGGCGCAGGAGATTGCGGGCTATTCTCTGGGGGAGGCAGACCTTCTCCGCCGCGCGATGGGTAAGAAAAAACTCGAAGAGATGATTGCGCAGCGCAAGCGGTTCGTGGAAGGCGCGGCCACCAATAAGGGGATGAAGGAATCCCTCGCCAACGAAATCTTCGACACGATGGAGAAGTTCGCCGGCTACGGCTTCAACAAATCTCACGCAGCCGCCTATGCGCTGATCGGCTACCATACGGCTTTCCTGAAATGCCACTATCCGAAGGAGTTCTTGGCCGCGTCGATGAGCCTTGATATCGGGAACACCGATAAGCTCGCGGCTTTTTTCCAGGAAGCCAAACGTCTGCGGATCCGGGTGTTGGCGCCCGCGATCAACTCGTCACAGCCGGATTTTGACGTGAATGCGGATGGGATCGTCTACGCGCTTGGCGCCATCAAGGGCGTTGGCATTGAGGCGATGAAGCATGTCGTCGCTGTCCGCACTGAGGGTGGCCAGTTCAAGGATCTCTATGATTTCGCCGAGCGGGTCGATCCAAGGCATGTGAACAAGAAAGCGCTGGAATCTCTGGCCAAGTCTGGCGCTCTGGATGGGCTGGAAGCAAACCGGGCGCGCGTGTTCGCAGCGGTTCCGTTGCTGGCTCAATATTGTGCCAGCCAGGCCGAAGATCGCCAGGGCGGGCAGGGGGGATTGTTCGGCGAGGCTGAGCCGGCGCTGCGCCCAGATTTTCCGCCCTCTAAGCCCTGGACGGCGCAGCAGAAGTTAGACGAAGAGTTCAAATCCATTGGCTTTTATTTCTCCGGTCATCCGCTGGACGATGTCCTGACCTCGATTGACCGGGACCGCGTGACCCTCGCCATGGAGATCCATGAGCGCGCCGCGGACGGCAAGCCGCTGGAAATGATCGGGATCGTGCGTTCGAGAAACGACAAGCCGAGCAAGAATGGCGGTAAATTCGCGTTTCTGACGATTTCGGACCCCACAGGCGAGCTTGAGATGATGGTCTTCAATGAAGGCCTTCAGCAATACGGAGACCTGCTCCAGCCTGGCAAAGCCGTGGCCATTACAGTGACGGCCAAGCTCAATGGCGAGGAACTCCGCCTCAATCTCGACCGGGCGATCGAACTGGAAGACGCGAGGCTGTCAAAGCCTTCAGGCTCTTTGCTCGTTCGTCTTGGTCCTGATTCAAATCCAGCAGATCTGGCCGGGGTGGTGCGCCGGCTGGAGCAGCTTCCCGATGGCGACAGGGGTATCATTTTCATCGAGCTTATCCTCGAGGATGGCCGCATCGTGACGATGAGACTGCCCCAAACCTACACAATTGGGCTGCGCGCCCAGCGCGCCCTGAAGGAAGTTCCGGGGGTGGAGAAGGTCGATCCGCGCCAGGCAGCCTGAATCCACGGCGTTTTGGGACTTGTTGTTTCGCCTGAATTGAGTATACGGCGCGCATTCTAAACCATGTCGCGGGTGCATCCGGTGCGACGGGATTTCCCGTAGTTCCCCCTGCGACGGCCAACCGGATGGAGAAAATCGATGGCCCTTCCTGACTTCTCGATGCGTCAGCTGCTCGAGGCTGGTGTTCACTTTGGTCACCAGACCCACCGCTGGAACCCCCGCATGAAGCCGTATATCTACGGCGAGCGTTCCGGCATCCACATCATGGACCTTTCGCACACGGTTCCGGCGCTTCATCAGTCGCTGGTCTTCGTGCGTGATACCGTCGCCAAAGGCGGCCGTATCCTGTTCGTGGGTACCAAGCGTCAGGCTCAGGAGCCCATCGCTGAAGCCGCCCAACGCTGCGCTCAGTACTACATGAACCATCGCTGGCTCGGCGGCACGCTGACCAACTGGTCGACCGTTTCCAACTCGATCAAGCAACTGCGCGAACTGAACGCGATGTTCGAGAGCGGTGGCGGCGCCGGCCTGACCAAGAAAGAGCTGCTCGACCTGCAGCGCCGCCGCGAGAAGCTGCAGAAATCGCTCGGCGGTATCGCAGACATGGGCGGCCTGCCGTCCGCCATCATCGTGATCGACACGAACAAGGAAGCGATCGCTGTTCAGGAAGCCCGCAAGCTCGGCATTCCGGTGGTTGCTGTCCTCGACACCAACTGCAACCCGGCCGACGCGGACTATGGTTTCCCCGGCAACGACGACGCCGCTCGTGCGATCTCCCTTTACTGCAACCTGTTTGCAGATGCCGTGCTCGACGGTCTGGCTGAATCCACAGCAGGTCTCGGCGTTGATCTTGGCGCGGCTGCGGACATTGCGTCTCTGGCGGATGCCGACGTCAAACTGGCTGACGAAGAAGCTGCAGGCGAAGCTTAATCGCTTCTCCTGCCAACCCAAGATGAAGGAACAATCTCATGGCTGAGATTACTGCTGCACTTGTGAAGGAACTGCGCGAGAAGACCGGCGCAGGTATGATGGACGCCAAGAAGGCGCTCGTCGAAAACAATGGCGACCAGGCCGCTGCGATCGAATGGCTTCGCGCCAAGGGGCTGTCGAAGGCTGCCAAGAAATCTGACCGCGCGGCTGCAGAGGGCCTCGTTGCCGTCAAGCTGTCCGCAGATGGCAAGTCCGGCGCAATCGTCGAGCTGAATGCTGAAACGGACTTCGTTGCGCGCAATGAAATCTTCCAGAAGTCGCTCGATGGCATCGCTGAGGCCGCTCTGAAGGTCGATGGCGCGGTTGATACGCTCGCTGGCGCCCCTTCGCCGGACGGCGAAGGCAGCGTTGACGACCTCATCAAGCGCATGATCGCCACCATCGGTGAAAACATGACGCTCCGCCGCTTTGCCAAGCTCTCGGCTGACGGCCGTGTTTCGGCTTACGTTCACAATGCGGTGGTGCCCGGCATGGGCAAGGTTGGCGTTCTTGTGGCGCTGGATGGGTCGGGCGACCTTGAAGACGCTGGCCGCAAGGTTGCGATGCATATCGCCGCTACGTCGCCGGCCGCTGCCACCACGGCAGAGCTTGATCCTGCGCTTGTCGAATCGGAAAAGCGTGTTCTGACCGAGCAGGCCCGCGAGAGCGGCAAGCCGGACGCCGTCATCGAAAAAATGATCGTTGGCCGGATGCAGAAGTTCTACAAGGAAGTTGTTCTGGTTGAGCAGCCTTTCATCATGGACACTGACAAAACGGTCGGCGAATTCCTGAAAGAGCAGGGCGCTACCCTTAAAGGCTTTGTTCACTACAAACTCGGTGAAGGCGTGGAAAAAGCTGCGGACAACTTCGCTGACGAGGTTGCTGCGCTCACAAAAGGCGCCTGATCGGGCTTGCCTTTCGGCCCGCGAGGGGCTTTGAACAATCCCGGCTGCCCCCCTCAGGAGTGGCCGGGATTATTGTATCCAGTGCTCATAATAAAAGAGAGTGGGGTTTCGTTATGCCGTCCGGCGAGCCTGAAACTGGCGAACTGAAATATCGTCGCGTTCTTTTGAAGCTCTCAGGCGAGGCGCTGATGGGAAGCGGGCAGTTCGGGATCGATATTCCGACCTGTGAGAAGTTTGCCCGGGCAATTGCCGATGCGCGGGAAGCCGGCGCGGAAATTTGCCTGGTTATCGGCGGCGGCAATATCTTTCGGGGCGTCGCGGGCGCTGCAAAAGGTATGGAGCGCGCCCAGGCCGACTCCATGGGAATGCTGGCGACCGTGATGAATGCGCTCGCAATGCAGAGCGTGCTTGAGAATATCGGCGTACCCACCCGCGTTCAGTCGGCGCTGAACATGGATGCCATCTGCGAACCCTATATTCGCCGGCGCGCCCAGCGGCACATGGAGAAGGGCCGCGTGGTGATTTTCGCGGCCGGCATTGGCAATCCCTTCTTCACGACGGATACCGGCGCTGCGCTGCGCGCGATCGAGATGAATTGCGACGCGCTGCTGAAGGGGACGCAGGTCGATGGCGTCTATACCGCCGATCCGAAGCTGGACGCGACGGCTACCCGCTACCATCAGGTAGCGTATCAGGAGCTCCTGGCGAAAGACCTTCGCGTTATGGACTCCTCCGCCGTCAGCCTGATGAGAGACAACAATGTTCCGATCGTGGTTTTCTCGCTCAAAGAGGAAGGTTCACTGCTGAATGTCCTTTACGGGCGGGGCACATCCACGACGATTACCAATGAGGGAGCAGAGAAGCCATGAGCTATAGCAAACAGGACATCGAGCGCCGGATGGAAGGCGCGCTCGCGTCTCTGGCGTCGGAATTCGCGGGTTTGCGGACCGGGCGTGCCTCCGTGAACCTTTTGGACAGCATCCAGGTGCCGGCTTACGGTGGTGTGTCACCTTTGAGCCAGGTCGCTTCGGTGACCGTTTCTGACACGCGGATGCTGTCGGTGAACGTGTGGGACAAGGCTGTGGTAGGCGCCGTTGACCGGGCCATCCGCGAGTCCGGCCTCGGCCTGAACCCGGTTATGGATGGGCAAAACCTCCGTATTCCGATCCCGCCCCTCAACGAGGAACGCCGGGTAGAGCTGACCAAGATTGCCGGCAAGTATGCGGAGGCTGCCCGCGTCGCGGTGCGCAATGTGCGCCGCGACGGTATGGATGCCCTCAAGAAGGCTGAGAAGGATGGCGAGATCAGTGAGGATCGTCACAGGGCCCTGACGGACGAGGTGCAGAAACTCACCGATGCGTTTGTAAAGCGCGTGGATGAGGCGCTGAAATCCAAAGAAGCGGAGATCATGCAGGTCTGATGTCGCGGGCAGCTGCCCCTCTCGACCCTGTACCGGCGGGTGAACAGCCCGCCGCCCCTCGCCATGTGGCGATAATCATGGATGGAAATGGCCGCTGGGCTACGGCGCGCCATCTACCCCGGTCGGCTGGTCATGAGCGGGGCGTTGAGGCCTTGCGGCGGACAGTTGATGCGGCCGGCGAACTCGGCATCAAATATCTCACCGTCTTTTCTTTCTCCACGGAGAACTGGCGGAGACCGCCAGCAGAAGTGAACACCCTGTTTGCCCTACTGAAGGCGTATGTTCAGCGAGATCTCGGCCGCCTCAAGGCGGAAGGCGTGCGGATACGGATCATCGGCCAGCGTGAAGGTTTGCCCCCGGATATTGCCAACCTCGTCAAGAAGGCGGAGCTGGAGACGAGCGCCAACACCCGCTTCAATCTAACGATTGCTTTCAATTATGGGGCGAGGGACGAAATACTTCGCGCCGTGCAGGCGGTTGCGCGCGACGTGAAAGCGGGGATTCGCGATGAGAACATCTCCGAATCAGAATTCGCAGCCTATCTGGACACAAGCGGTCTCCCCGACCCGGACCTCCTGATCCGCACGAGCGGAGAATTCCGGATAAGCAATTTCCTGCTTTGGCAGGCAGCCTACGCCGAACTGCTGTTTTGTGACGTTCTTTGGCCGGATTTTGGCCGATCCCATCTTGAAGAAGCCCTAAAAAGCTACAATGAACGGGAACGCCGTTATGGCGCGGTGACTCCGGGAGCAGGTTGATGGGCGACTGGACGCCAGCCGAAAGGCGGTTTTCCGAACTTCCTGTCCGTTTGGCGTCTGCTTTCATTCTGATCCCGATGGCCCTGGGCGCTGTCTGGATGGGGGGCTGGTGGCTAGCAGCGGCATGCGCGTTGTTCGGATATGTCATGATGCTGGAATGGTGCGCGATGAGCGCGACGCCGCATCACCATCTGCTCGCGGGGCTTGGCGGGCTTTTCGCGGCCTCGTTCCCGCTCGATAACCTCGCCATTACGCTCTCGATAGCGGTGGCGGGATTGTCTTTGGCCTTGGTGGCCGCCCGCGCTGGCGTTCACACGCGAATTGCTGCGGGTTTCGGGGTTGTCTACGTTTTCGGGATGCTCTCTGGCCTCTACCTGCTTCGGGAAGGGGACTGGGAGGGCCGTTCGGCGGCGCTTTACTTCATGTCGTTTGTCTGGGCATCCGACGCAGCCGCCTACTTCTTCGGCCGGGCGATCGGCGGGCCCAAACTTTTGCCGAGTGAAAGCCCGAATAAGACGTGGAGTGGTGCAATTGCTGCTGTCATCGTGTGCGCAATCTGTGGTTATTTCGCTGCGATGATAGAAGATGTCGATCCCGTCATCTGGATCATCTCAGGGATAGCAATATCGATCGTGGCACAGGTGGGCGACTTGTTTGAAAGCGGACTAAAACGCCGTTTCAAGGTCAAGGATTCGGGAAAGATACTTCCCGGCCATGGAGGCCTTCTGGATCGCGTGGATGGTCTCGGCGCGGTCAGCGTTGCCGGAAGCCTTGCGCTTTGCGTCCTCCCTGGTTTCGCGGCATCTTTGGGGCTGTGAACTGATGGTGCGCAGGGTCTCTATTTTTGGATCCACGGGATCCATTGGCCGGTCAGCGTTCGACGTGATTCGCCACGCCATGGAGACCGGGGCTGCTGAATTTGAAGTCGAGGCTCTTGCTGCCGGCCAAGATGCCGAGAAATTGGCGGACCAGGCCCGTGTCTTGCGGCCTCGCATCGCGGTTATCGCTGATGAAAGCCGCTTGGGTGAACTCACGGCCCGTCTGGCGGGGACTGGAATAGAGGTGGCGGCAGGCGCCGCCGCACTTAACGAGGCTGCCGCCAGATCGTGCGACAGGGTTCTGGCGGCCATTGTGGGCGCAGCGGGCCTGGAATCCACCTTAGCGGCCATCTGCGCCGGCAATGATGTCGCCATCGCCAACAAGGAAAGCATCGTCTGCGGTGGCCCGCTGATGCTTCAGGAAGCGAAAAAGTCGGGCGCGCGGGTTCTTCCCGTCGATTCTGAGCACAGCGCGATTTTCCAGAGCCTTGGTGACGGCAAACAGCTGGAGCGGCTGACTATCACAGCGTCGGGCGGGCCATTTCGCACATGGACCCTGGAGCAAATGGAGCGGGCGACCCCGGGACAGGCAGCCGCCCATCCTGTCTGGTCAATGGGTATCAAGAACTCCATCGACAGCGCGTCGCTTATGAACAAGGCGTTGGAGTTCATAGAAGCGGCAGTACTTTTCGATGTGCCCGCTTCTGAGATCGATGTTCTGGTTCATCCGCAATCCATTATACACGGAATGGCGCATTTCAGTGATGGCTCCGTGATCGCTCAGCTGGGCACACCGGATATGAAAACCCCGATAGCCTACGCTCTGGGGTGGCCGGACCGGATACCTACGAGCGTCACCCGGCTCAATCTTGCGCAGATTTCGAGGCTGGAATTTACCGAAGTTGACGAAAATCGCTTCGCCTCGATCCGTCTCGCGCGGCAGGCAATGAATGCCGGCCCGGGCGCGCGGGTGATATTAAATTGCGCTAATGAAGCGGCAGTTTCCGCCTTTGTTGCTGAAAAATGCGGGTTTCTGGATATCGCAAGGGCGGTGGAAGCCGCACTCGAGCGCTTTTCATCGAGTAATTTTGCCTCTAGCAAATGCGAAACGCTTGAAGAGATAGCAGAATTAAGCCGATACGGGCATTTCCTAGCGTCCGATTGGTTAAGCAACGCCCCAAGCCGGGCAGGGGGATGATCGAGTGGATCAGATTCTGAGCCAGGGGCCGCTCTTCCTTGCTTGCCTGATATTCATGATGGGCATCGTGGTGGTCATTCATGAATTTGGTCACTATCTGGCCGCTCGCCTGTATGGCGTGGCCATTGAATCCTTTGCTGTGGGCTTCGGCAAACCCCTTGTAGAGGGGCGCGACAAGCGGGGAACCCGGTGGCGCATCAACTGGATACCCCTCGGTGGGTTTGTCAGCTTCCTGCCAGCGGCAGCGCGCCTTGAGGATGGCCCCCACGCCGATATTGTCGGCAAGTCTTTTGACGACCTGAAACCCATTCCCAAGATTGTGGTCAGTCTTGCGGGCCCATTTGCGAACTTTGTGCTGGCAACGCTGATCTTCGCGCTGGCCCTCGGTGTGTTCGGGACACCGAAATTCGAAGTTCAGATAACGCATGTGTCTGAGGGTATGCCCGCCCAGGAGGCTGGGCTTTTGCCCGGAGATGTGATCCGCCAGATCAATGGCCGGGAAATCTTCAGCGGCGCCGACGTTACGACAATGGTGCTCGTCAGTCCCAACAAGGCGATGAACTTCGTCGTGGAGCGGGGTGGGCAGCCGCTGAGCCTGGCTGTCACGCCGCTTGAGGTTGTCCGGCCTAACGAATTTGGACAGATCGTGCCTCAGAGCACGGCAGGCTTCAATCTGGCCCACACCGAGCTGATAGAGCGGGTACAATATGGCCCGATCGGCTCCCTGGTCGCCGGAACGGCTCAAACCGGCCGGACCATTGATCAGACCGTCAAGATGCTAAGCCGAATCGCTACCGGCAACATGTCTGTGCACACCATGTCTGGGCCTGTCGGGGTGGGTGACATTTCCCGTCGCGCGGTCAACCGGGTGATGGAGCAGACTCAACTCACGTCCTGGCAGAAGACAGAGCAATTGTTCTGGATGCTTATGAGTGTTTGTGCGGCAGTTTCTGTAGGTGTGGGGTTTTTCAACCTGTTGCCACTGCCAGTGCTGGATGGCGGTCGTGTTGTGTTTCATGCATACGAAGCAATCACGGGAGCGAAACTCCCAAGCCAGGTGGAAGCCTTCGCCTTGAGAGCGAGTGTGTTCCTTCTGCTGCTTATGGTGGTGGTTATCACATGGGGAGATGTGATTGAAACGGGCGTATTTGGACGGGGTGGTGGCTGACGGAATGTCGGCCGATACGGAGAGTGATATCCATAATGCGTAAGTTTCTCGCGGCCACTATTCTTGCGACCAGCGCCCTGGCATTGGGCGTGAGCAACTTTGGCGCCACTGCCAGTGCGCAGGAAGACCCTCTTTATGGCGGGACGATCAGATCGATCTTGGTTGAGGGGAACCAGCGCATCGAGGCACGCACCGTCCAGTCCTATCTTCTTGTCGAGCCAGGTGATGCGTTCGATCCCGACCGGATCGACCTGTCTCTGAAAACGCTTTTTGCAACGAACCTCTTTGCGGATGTTTCGATTGATCGCCGGGGCAACGATCTCGTTATCCAGGTCGTGGAGAACCCGATCATCAACCGCGTCATTTTCGAGGGCAACCGCGCGCTCAAGGACGACAAGCTTCGCGAAGAGATCCAGGCAGCGCCGCGCGGAATTTTTACCGCTGCTCGCGTGCAGTCGGACGTGCAGCGGATCATGGAACTTTATCGGCGCTCGGGCCGTTTCGCGGCCAAGGTGGAGCCGCAATACAAGCCGCTGGAACAGAACCGTGTCGATCTGATCTTCGAAGTCACCGAAGGGCCGGTTACCGGTGTCCGGTCGATCAACTTCATTGGCAACCAGGCCTATTCTGACTCCCGGCTGCGCAGCGAAATCGTTACAAAGCAGTCGCGGTTTTGGCGCTTCTTCAGCTCCAACGACAACTACGATTCAAACCGTCTCGAATATGACCGCGAACGCCTTCGCGAGTTCTATCAGAATAATGGTTATTACGACTTCCGCGTTTCCTCTGCTGTCGCAGAACTGACACCCGATCAGAAAGACTTCTACATCACCTACACGGTGGAGGAGGGGCGCCAGTATGATTTCGGCGTGATCAAGGTCGAAACAGCGCTTGAGAAGCTCGACGCGAATGTCCTGCGGGCGGTTGTTCCGATCCAGGAGGGAGAACTCTTCCGTGGTAGCCAGATCGAAGCGACGATCGATAGTCTGACATATGCCGCGGGCGTAGCCGGGTATGCGTTTGTGGATGTCCGTCCACAGATCAGCGTAAACGAACAATCCGGACGCATCGATATCACTTTCGCGATCGATGAAGGCCCGCGCGTCTACATCGACCGGATCAACATCGTCGGAAACACGCAGACGCTGGACCGCGTCATTCGCCGCGAACTTCGCCTTTCCGAAGGGGATGCGTTCAACCGGATTCTACTGGACCGTTCGCGCAACCGTGTCCGAGCACTCGGCTTCTTCAAGGATGTTGAAGTCGTCGAAACGCCGAGCGAGCAACCCGACCGCACGATTGTCGATGTCAAGGTTACCGAGCAATCGACCGGCGAACTGTCCTTCGCCGCCGGCTTCTCTTCCGTCGATGCGTACCTCTTCGATCTCAGCGCCTCTCAGCGGAACCTGCGTGGACGCGGCCAGTCGGTTGTCGCCAGGACCTCGCTTTCCAGCCGGCAACAGATTGTCGATCTACGCTTCACGGAGCCACGCTTCCTCGATCGCAATCTTTCGGCGGGCGTCGATCTCTTCGCGACACGTCAGGACTTCGAGGAGTATTCGGGCTTCACCAGCGACACGATTGGCGGCGGTTTGCGCATGGCATTCCCGCTCACAGATCGCATGCAGATGGGCGTTCGTTACCGTCTGCAGTCTGATGATGTCAGCATTACCAACCAGAACATCATTATCGATTCCAGCGGTATGCTCGTCCGCAGCACTACACAGATCGCTGGCCAGGATACCCCCAACGACACGTCCGATGACGTCTACAGATTTCCGGAGCCGGGCGATGCTGGCCCGGGCGAGGCTGTTGTCGATATCTGTGACCCTGCTTATGTGCTTCGCAACACCATTTGCCGCTCGGAGCGCAGCGATATCTCCAGCATCGTAGGGTATGATTTCTTCTGGGATCAGACCAACGATCCGATTTCGCCAACCCGCGGCTTCAATTTCCGCTTCAGCCAGGACCTCGCTGGCGTCGGCGGTGATGTGAAATACATCCGTACCGAGACCGGCGCTTCGTTCTATCGGGGCATCTGGCGCGATGTCGTGGCCAGCGCCAACTTCTCCGGTGGCTTAGTGGTCCCATTGGATGACGAGCAGGGCGTTCGGATTAACAACCGTTTCTTCCGCGGCGGGAGCACTTTCCGTGGCTTTGATGTTGCGGGCCTTGGTCCTCGGGAAATTCTGCGCCTGATCGATCCGGAGACGGGTGAAGTGGTCTCCACGCAGCGTCTCAACTCGATGGGCGGCAACGCTTATTATCAGGGCACGTTTGAGCTCACGGTTCCGAACTTCATTCCGGAAGAATATGGCATCAAGAGCGCTCTGTTCCTGGATGTCGGCTCTCTTGGATTGCTCGAAGATGTCGATAAGGGCTCCACAGTCATTCTCGAGGATGGCGCGCCGTTCGGCTATAGCGGACTGACTGCCATCCGGATGACAAAGGATGCTGCGACGCTGCGGGCCTCGGCCGGTCTTAGTGTCTTCTGGGACTCGCCCTTCGGCCCCATTCGCTTCGACTTCTCACAAATCCTCCGCAAGGAAGAATACGACCGGACAGAAACCTTCCGGTTCTCTACCTCCACGCGATTCTGATATCGCAAGCCCCAGAGTAGGAAGTACTAACTATGTCATTCATCAGGACTCTCGTAGCCGCCATGATGCTGGCGGCGGTCGTTTCGGTCTCGGCGGTTCAAGGAGCGCACGCGCAAACCTCGACCGTCATGGTCATCGACGACAACAAGATTTTCCTCGACAGCAAAGCTGGCAAGGACATCCAGACGAAGCTTCAGAACATCGAGAAGCAGATCAACAACGAGCTGGAGCCCACCCGCAAATCGCTCGAGACCGAAGTTAAAGCTCTTCAGCCCAAACTCGAAGGCAAGACCCGGGAAGCGATCGCGGCGGATACGGCGCTCGTGAACGAGCTTGCTGCGTTCCAGAAAAAGAACAACGATCTGAACCAGAAGCGCGCCATCGCCGAGCGCGAATATGCGATGACTGCCGAGAAGGCCATCATTGATTTCAACAATGCGCTTGATCCGGTTCTTACCGAAGTCATCCGTGAAAAGAATGCCCAGGTTGTTCTGCTGAAGAGCCAGGTTGTGTTCTCCGCAGATGCAGTCGATGCAACGGCGGCCGTGATCCAGAAGCTTGACGCGAAGACTACCGCAATCGCCGTCACCCGCCAGAAACTGCCGGCAGCGCCTCAGGGCGGCAACTGATAAGGTATTGCTGTGACGGTCGACACTCGATTCTATGCGCCGCTGGGGGCATTGACGCTGGAAGAGATTGCCGGCCGGACAACAGCAACGCTAACAGGGGGCGCTGGGTTAGCGATTTCCGGAATAGCCTCGGCGGCCAATGCAAAGGCCGCCGAAATTGCTTTCCTGGATGGGGACGGCAAAACCCGGCCAACGCTCAGCCCTCATCTCAAAGCCGTGTTCGCCAATGCGGCAATGAAGGCATTCGTGCCGGAGGGCGTGGCCGTTCTGGAAACGCCCTTTCCACGGCATGCGCATAGTGTTGTTGCCAGCGCGCTTTTCCGTCCGCGCCATTTGACGGGTTATGGCGCAGAGCCGATCTCTTCGCTGGCGCAGATCCATCCCGATGCAGTGGTTCAGCCTGGCGCGGTGATCGGCCCTGGCGCAGCCGTGGGGGAAGGGGCGGTTATCGGCCCGGCCGCGGTCATTGGTGCCGGCGTCCAGATTGGCCGCAACACGACAATCGGCGCGAATGCGTCGATCCATTGCGCGCTGATTGGCGATCATGTCACCGTACTCGCGGGTGCCCGTGTCGGTGAAACGGGCTTCGGCGTATTGGTCGGGCCCAGTGGCGCCGAAGATGCGCCTCACTTCGGGCGCGTGATCATACAGGATCATGTGACGCTCGGCGCGAACAGCTGTGTGGATCGCGGCGTGTTTGAAGACACGATCATCGGCGAACGGACGAAGATCGATAATCTCTGCCAGATCGCGCACAATGTCATACTGGGGCGCGGGGTCATTGTGGCTGCCTTTGGAGGCATCTCCGGATCCGTACGTGTGGGCGATGGCTCGATGCTTGGCGGCCGCGTGGGTATCGCCGACCATGTTCAGGTGGGCGAGCGGGTCAGTCTTGCTGCGTCGGCCGGTCTTTTCAGGGATGTGGACAGCGGGGAGACTTGGGGCGGCACCCCTGCCAAACCGATCCGTCAGTGGATGCGAGAAGTCGCATGGTTGCAAAAGCAGGCCAATCCAAAGAAAAACGGTTGATTGACGGCGTCGCCGTTACAAAGTCAGGAAGGTCCTCGCGATGAGCGTTGAGGTACACCCCACATCAGTGGTCGAGCGTGGCGCCGTTCTACATGATGGCGTGCGCATAGGCCCGTTCTGTCATGTCGGGCCCCTGGCGGAGCTGGGCGCAGGCACAGAACTCCTTTCCCATGCCTCGGTGGTCGGCAATACAAAGCTGGGCGAGAGCTGCGTGCTCTATCCGCACGCCGTCCTCGGATGCGGGCCTCAGGTTCTGGGCATGCGTGAAACCTCTGACTCGCGCTTGGAAATCGGGGCCGGAAGCGTCTTCCGCGAATATGCCACGGCGCATTCCGGCATACCCAAGCATGGCGGCCTCACCAAGGTTGGCGCGTCCTGCTACATCATGATCGGCGCTCACATCGCGCATGATTGCCAGATCGGGAATAATGTCGTGATGGCGAACAACGTCTCGCTCGCAGGGCATATCGAGGTTGGCGACAATGTCTGGTTTGGCGGTCTTTCGGCTGTTCACCAGTTCAGCAGAATTGGGCGGAACGCTTTCATCGGGGGCGGCGCCATTGTTGTGGATGATGTGATCCCGTTCGGCTCTGTCATCGGCAATCACGCGAAGCTGGCAGGCCTCAACACCGTTGGCCTGAAACGCAGGGGTTTCAGCAAGGCAGACCTTCACCAGATCCGGGCGGCCTACAAAGCTGTGTTTGAGGGAGAAGGGCTGTTCAAGGATCGTCTGAACCAGGCGGCGCAGAATTTCGCTGGAAAGCCGCTGGCCATGGAACTCATCAATTTTGTACTTCAGGGTGGAGACCGCCCCATCTGCAAACCGGCGTGATGCGATGACGGCGCCATTGGGTCTTATCGCGGGGTTGGGGGAATTGCCGGTCGCGATCGCGGAGAATGCTGTTTCTACAGGTCAGGGCGTATATGTGCTGCGGCTTAAAGGGTTTGAAGAGCCGCGGCTTGAGAAGTTCGAAGGCAGCGTTGTCGGTCTCGGAGAAATCGGCGCTGTGATGGACCGCCTGAAGGCTGCCGGATGCAGGGATGTTGTTTTCGCGGGCAATGTCAGCCGGCCGGATTTCAAGAATCTGAAGCTAGACTTCAAAGGGCTTTCGCTCCTGCCAAAGGTGATTTCCGAAGCGCGCAAAGGCGATGATGCCTTGCTGCGCGTGCTGGTGGGGGAGTTTGAAAAAAACGGCTTCCGCGTGATCGGCAGTGATGTCGCTCACGCCAGCCTTCTTGCGCCCGCGGGGCTCATTGCAGGGCCCCAGCCCACTGAAGCCATGATGCAGGATATATTGGTGGCCGCAAAAGTGGCGGCCGCTACCGGCACACTGGATATAGGGCAGGGCTGTGTCGTCTGCGACGGCCTTGTCCTCGCCGTCGAGGCCCAGGAAGGCACAGATGAAATGCTGCGCCGCTGCGCTGGCCTGCCGGCTGAAATCAGGGGGACCCAGCAGGCGCGGCGCGGCGTACTCGCAAAGCGGCCAAAGCCCGTCCAGGAACGGCGGATTGATCTGCCTACGACGGGTGTATCTACCGTAGAGCTTGCTGCAGCAGCCGGGCTTGCGGGCATTGCGATAGAAGCAGGCGGCGCCCTGATGCTCAACCGTGCACGGATGGAGCAGCGTGCAGCGGAACTGGGTGTCTTCATATACGGCTTCCCGCCTGAAACGGGTGTGCCGTGAGCACCGCAGACATTTATTTTGTGGCGGCCGAGGCTTCAGGCGACCTCCTCGCACGCGAAGTCATTATGGCTCTCAAAGGCGCAGATGCAGGTCTTCGGATCCAGGGTATTGGCGGGGAGCAACTCGCCGAAATTGGCATCGACTCCCCCATCGACATATCCCCTCTGTCCGTCCTCGGATTTCTTGAGGGCATCAAGGCGTATGGCGATGTGATCAAGCTGGCTGACGCGGCAACAGAGGCAATCGTCGCGGCAGATCCAAAGGTTGTTGTTCTCGTGGATTCCTGGGGTTTCATGCTCCGGCTGGCTCAAAGGGTTCGCGCAAAAGCCCCCCACATCCGCCTGGTCAAGCTGATCGGTCCGCAAGTATGGGCGACGCGGCCCGGCCGCGCAAAGACGCTTGCGGCGACAGTCGATCATCTGCTCTGCATGCACGACATTGAAGTGCCCTATTACGAACCTTTCGGATTGAAGACGACCGTGATCGGCAACCCCGCGCTTTCGCGGGGTGGGCAGGGGGATCGCGCGGGCTTCAGACGCCGCCATGGTCTGACTGAAGGAGACACCGCACTCCTGGTGCTGCCCGGCAGCCGGACAAGTGAAATTGCCCGCGTCGCGCCTGCGCTCATGGAGGCTGCGGCGCTCGTAAAGCGCGCATTGCCGGGCACGCGCCTGTTTGTCGAGCCGGCGGAAACGGCCGCCCAAACCTTCCGGGAAGCGTTCCCGGAGGCATCAGAACAGTTCACCGTTCTGACCGATGGTGACCAACGATTTGATGCGATGGCTGCGGCAGATGTGGTTCTGGCATGCTCTGGCACGGTGACCAGCGAGGTTGCCATGCAAGGCCCGCCGATGATCGTCGCTTACAAGACAGGTTGGGTTACCTGGGCATTGGCGCGCGGGCTTCTCTACAAGAAAACGCACATCACGCTTCTGAACATCCTGAATGACGATACTGCGGTGGTGCCGGAGTTCGTGCAGACGAAACAAAAGCCCGAAATGATCGCCGCGCAGACCATCAGCTGGATCAAGGAACCTGGCGCTCTGCAGCGTCAGCGCGAAGCGCAGGGGCAAGCACTGACGCGGCTCCTGAAAGAAGAAACCCCGGCAGCGGTTCTGGCTGCCGGGGCTATTCTGGACGAATTCAGAGCCGCTTAGCGGCCATCCATCGGCTTGTAGTCCCGCATTGCGGCGCCGGTGTAGATCTGGCGCGGACGGCCGATCTTCTGCGTGGGGTCTTCCAGCATCTCGTTCATTTGAGACACCCAGCCAACGGTCCGTGCCACAGCGAAGAGCACTGTGAACATTTTGGTCGGGAAGCCCATCGCTTCGAGGATGATCCCCGAATAGAAATCGACGTTCGGATAGAGTTTCTTCGCAACGAAGTATTCGTCCTGAAGGGCGATCCGCTCGAGCTCCATTGCCACCTTCAGCAACGGATGGTCACGCAGGTCCAGGGCGTCCAGAACTTCGTGAGCCGTCTTCTGCATCACTTTCGCGCGCGGGTCGTAGTTCTTGTAAACGCGGTGACCGAAGCCCATCAGGCGCACGCCGCTGGACTTGTCTTTCACCTTGTTCACAAAATCCGGAACATTGCTGATGTCACCGATTTCGCGCAGCTGGCGCAGCGCTGCTTCATTGGCGCCGCCATGGCTGGGGCCCCAGAGGCTGGCCACGCCGGCCGCGATTGCGGCAAAGGGGTGCGCGCCGGAGGAGGCCACAAGGCGCACCGTGGAGGTCGATGCATTCTGCTCATGGTCCGCGTGGAGCATAAAGAACCGGTCCATAGCGCGGGCCAGCACCGGGTTCACCTCATAGTCCTCGGCGGTGACCGAGAAACACATGTTGAGGAAGTTTTCGGAGTAGGACAGACGGTTCTGCGGATCGACGAATTTCTGGCCCAGATTGTACTTCATGCAGCGGGCTGCGATGGTCGGCATCTTCGCAATCAGGCGGATGGAATCGCGCCGGCGCTCTTCAGGGTCCTCGTTGCCCATGGCGCCGGGATAGAAGGCTGCCATGCCGCCAACGGTGCCGGTGAGCATCGCCATCGGATGGCTGTCACGGCGGAAACCGTCAAAGAAGCGGTCCTGCTGTGTGTGGAGCAGGGTGTGCTGGCGCACATCCTTGCCGAAGGCTTCATACTCTTCCTTGGTCGGCAGCTCGCCGTTCAGGAGGAGATAGCAGAGCTCCATATAGCTCGATTTCTCAGCCAGCTGCTCGATCGGGTAGCCACGGTGGAGCAGAATGCCTTCATCGCCGTCGATGAAGGTGATCTGGCTTTCACAGCTGCCAGTCGACGTGAAACCAGGGTCGAGGGTGAAGTGATCGACTTCAGCATAGAGCTTCCGGATGTCGATTACGTTCGGGCCGTGCGTGCCAGAATACACTGGCAGGGAGACCGTCTTTCCTCCGACTTCAAGTTTGGCCGTTCCAGCGTCTTTAACCTTGTTTTCCATCAGCCTTTAACCCTGTTCCATTTGTGTTGGCCGGCATCGACTTGCGTGTCAGCTGGCAAGTTGGTCATCAATTCGTGCGAGCGTCTCTTCCCGGCCGAGCCATTCCATCACCGGCGCGAGGTCCGGTGCTGGAAGTCCGCCGGTAAGTGCGGCTCTGAGTGGCGGGCCTATCTGCCCCATCGATAGGCCTGTTGCGGCGCAATATGACTTTATCGTTTCTGAAATGCTAGCGCCTGACCACTGCGACATTCGCTGCAGTTCATCATATAGTCCCTTAAGACGAAGTTTCCCTTCGTCAGACAAGGCTTTACGTGCACTTTTATTCATCTCCAGAGGGCGCTTTACCCTAAGGAAATCAAATGCTGCGGCCAGTTCGATCAGCGTTGATCCCCGATCTTTCATGTGCGGTAGGGCCGCCCGAATCCGGTCCTGTTCGCTGTCACTGAGGGAAGCGTTGGCGGACAAAAACGGACAAATCAGGTCAAACAGGCGTCCATCTTCGGCCAGGCGAATGAAGTGCGCGTTGACCGTGGCCAGCTTGTCGAGGTCCAGCCGGGCCGGGGCCTTGTTGATGCCGGAAACATCAAACACGGTGATCGCTTCTTCGTCCGTGAATATCTCCTGGTCGCCATGGCTCCACCCCAAGCGGAGCAGGTAGGCTTTCATAGCTTCTGGAAGGTAGCCCATGTCGCGATAAGCCGTGGTGGAAAGGGCGCCATGGCGTTTGGACAGCTTGGCGCCATCATTGCCGTGGATCATCGGCACATGGGAGAATTTGGGTACATCCCAGCCCATGGCTTCGTAGATCGGCACCTGGCGAAAGGTGTTGCGCAGGTGGTCGTCACCGCGAATGACATGGGTGACGCCCATATCATGATCGTCGACCACAACAGCGAGCATATAGGTCGGTGTGCCATCGGCGCGGAGCATGACCAGATCATCGATCTCTGACGCATCAATGGTAACGCTGCCCTGCACGCCGTCTTCTACAGTGCGGGGCCCGCTTTCAGGCGCGCGCAGGCGAACGGTGAAGGGCGCCCCCGGAGAGGGCGCCGGTGCGCCATCCCGGTAAGGCGACCGGAAGGGCGCCAGAAGCTGCGATGCTTCGGCCAGCAGGGCTTCACGCGCCGCGTCGCTGATGCCTTCCTCGCGGGCTGCCAGGCGCTTCTCCTCGCCCATGTCGCGGCGGGCCTGGAGTTCCTCTGCCGTCACATAGCATTTGAACGCGGTGCCCCGGGCGATCATTTCGTGCGCAACGGCGGCGTGACGCGCCACCTGTGCCGATTGCATCACCGGCGGCTCATCTGGCGTCAGCCCCAGCCATTGCATGGCATCCAGAATGGCATCGGTTGCCGCCTGGGTGGAGCGCTCGCGGTCCGTGTCCTCAATTCTCAAGAGAAACCGCCCGCCATGTCGGCGCGCAAACAAATAGTTGAAAAGTGCCGTCCGAGCGCCTCCAATATGCAGCATTCCCGTTGGGGATGGGGCAAATCGAGTAACGACGGACATCCTGTGGCACGCTCCGATTGACCGGCGCTGTGGCCGCTGTTGGGGTGGTCAAACACGAGGACGGGGCGAAGTGCAAGAGGGGGACGGCTTCTTCCGGAAGCTCATGCGGGATACGGCCAGCGTTGTTGGCGTGGATTCCCGGCCGCTATTGCTGGCCTTCGCCATGTGCGCGGGTGCTGCGGCCTACCTGTCGGTGCCATTTGAGCCTACGCGCCTTGAGGTGGCTGTGCTTTTCGGGGCGGTGGCGGCGATGTTTCTGCTGGTCCGCTGGCTGCACCGGTCAGACTTGATCTACGCGCTTGCAGTTTGCGTTTTTGGGGCTGTCATTGGCTTTTCGGCGGCGGCTCTGCGAACCTGGCGGGTGGAAATGCCCGTTATCGCTGCAGAGACCCGCCCCGTGATGCTGGAGGGGTGGGTCGCCAATATCGAGCCCGGCGAAAAAGGGGCGCGCCTCAAGGTCAAAGTCCATTCCATCGCAGGCTTTCCGGCAGACCAGCAGCCGGAACTCGTCCGGGTAACCCACCGCGCGCGGCTTGAAGTATCCTCGGGCCGGTTTGTGCGATGCTGGGTAGTGCTCCGCCCGCCGCCTTCGCCAACTCTGCCAGGTGATTATGACTTCCGGCGGCAAGCCTATTTCCAGAAACTTGGCGCAGTGGGATATGTGCAGGGGCGCTGCCGGGGCGGGGTTCTCGGGGCGCCGGACAATGTGATGGATCAGGCCGCGCTCTGGGTATCTGCCCAGCGCCGGCTGCTGGCATCCTATGTCAATGAAGCGGCGGGCGAACGCGCGGGAGGGCTGGCGGCGGCGCTGATCGCCGGCGACCGGAGCTTTCTGCGTACTGAGGACCAGAACGCTTTGCGGGATACGGGCCTTGCCCATCTTCTGGCCATTTCAGGCCTCCATCTCTCTATCGTCGGGGGGCTGACCTTTTTCCTGATCCGGCGGTCACTGGTTCTCATTGAACCGCTGGCCTTGCGAGTGCCCGTGCAGAAAATAGCTGCGGTCGTCGCCCTGACTACCTGCGCCGCTTATCTCATAGTCTCCGGGGCAAGTGTGTCGACCCAGCGTGCCTTCATCATGGCCGCGATTGTTTTTCTGGCGGTGATTTTTGATCGTGCCGCCATCAGCCTGCGGACCTTTGCGATTGCGTTGATCGTCATCGTCCTGCTCCAGCCCGAAAGCGTGGTGACACCGGGCTTTCAGATGTCCTTCGCAGCCACCGGCGGCCTCATCGCCACTTACGAGGTCTGGCGAAATCACCGCTCCAGCCGGGAGCGCGTTCTCGGGCCGATCGGGTTTGCCTGGGCGTCGATCATCATGACATCTGTCGTGTCAGACGCGGCGACGGCGCCGTTCTCCTTCTTTCACTTCGAGCGGCTTTCTCCTGTGGGGCTCTTTGCGAATTTTGCCATCATGCCGGTGGTAACCTTCGTCACCGCGCCGGCGGCCGCGCTTACAGTCATCCTGGCGCTGTTCGGGCAGGCCGAGCTTGGGCTCCGGCTGCTGGGCCAGTCGCTCGAACTGGTGCTGAGCATGACGCATTTTTTCTACAATCTCTCGCCCGGCGTCATTCGCATGCCGGTTCCCATGCCGCCCCTGGCGCTGGTGTTTCTGTCGCTGGCCCTGGGGGCCATGATGGCTTTCGCAGGCTGGGCACGTTTGCTTGGCGGGGCTGTCCTGCTAGCACCGGCCATCTGGCTCTGGAGCGCGGCGCCGAAAGTTGTGCTTCACTGGTCTGCCTCAGGCGATGTGTTTATCGCAGATACCCAGAGCATGGTCTCGCGCCTTGAATTTGTTGATGGAGATGGCCTGCCGCCTCTCCGTTTCTCGGAAGCTCCCGACAGGGAAGGGTGTGGCTTGGAAGTGTGTGAGTACCCCTCGTTTTCAGGTCTGAGTATCACTACCTTCGGCACTGCGGAGCAGAAGAAAGCCGAAACGGAGCAGACCCCCGACACGCTCCGTATCCAGATATTAAGAGCTGGCGAGGCAAGCGCTGACCTTACCTTTACCTGGGCCGAGGTCAGAGACGCGAGCGGCATTACCGTCTATGCGCGAGACGACGACCTCTACGTGGTCCAATTACAAAACTGCACCGAACGCCCATGGCGCCGGTGCAGTGAGAACGGTTCGGCGCAACCTTCAGGCGGCGCCCGGGGTTATTTCAAGAGGCTTATTCGTACCGCCGGATAAGAGCAACGAGACGGCCCTGCACCTCAACCCGGTCAGGCCCGAAGATGCGTGTTTCAAAAGCGGGGTTCGCCGCTTCAAGCGCCACAGACGCCCCCTTGCGGCGCAGACGCTTCAAAGTCGCTTCCTCGCCATCGATCAGCGCCACGACAATGTCACCTGTCTGCGCGGTATTGGTACGCTTCAGAATAACGGTATCCCCGTTGAGGATGCCGGCCTGGATCATCGAATCGCCCTGAACCTCAAGCGCGAAATAGTCGTCGCCTTCCGGAAGCCCGCCCGGGCTCGCCACCTGGCCATTGTCCTGCTGGATGGCAGAAATGGGGGACCCTGCCGCGATGCGGCCGACGAGCGGGATCATGCCGGCGACCCGGGGTGTTTCCACGCCCTGATTTGTGACCAGGGCCGGCCGGAAATCCCGCCGCTGGCGCGCATTCGGTGGCGGAATAGCAGAATCGGGCAGCTTGAGCACTTCAAGCGCCCGCGCCCGGTTTGCCAACCGGCGAATGAAGCCGCGCTCTTCCAGCGCCGTGATCAGCCGGTGGATGCCGGACTTGGAAGCCAGATCAAGCGCTTCCTTCATTTCATCGAAGGAGGGCGAAACCCCGGTTTCCTTGATGCGATCATTGATAAAGAGCAGCAGCTCTTTCTGCTTGGTTGTGAGCATGGAGCGGTTCCCGATGCGAATCTCTGTTCGCTTTTGTTCTACAAGCGTTCCCGGTTCGGGTCAATCTCAACAGGCGAGTTTCAGGCGCGTTACCTGCTCGGAACGCGACGCACCCTGTTTCATCAGCCACTCGCCGATCAGGAAACGCCGTGAACCGACCTTTCGCAGGCGGATGATGCTCTCCGGATCAGCAATGCCGCTTTCGGAAACAAGGTGGCGGCCGGCCGGCAGCATCGGCGCGAGTCGCTCGGTAGTGCAGAGATCAGTGACCATTCTCTTGAGGTCACGGTTGTTGACGCCGATCAGCGGGGAGGGGAGGCGCAGAGCGCGCTCCATTTCCTCTTCATCATGCGTCTCGATCAACACATCCATACCCAAGCCCGTCGCGCAGTGGTGCAGGTCTGCCGCCAGGTTATCATCCACCGCCGACATGATGATCAGGATACAGTCTGCGCCATGCGCGCGGGCTTCAATGATCTGTATGGGGTCTATCATGAAGTCCTTGCGGAGCATCGGAATGCTGACCGCTGAGCGAATGGCTTCAAAGTCTGCGAGGCTTCCCCCAAAACTCGGCATATCTGTCAGCACAGAAAGGCAGGCGGCGCCCCCTCGCTCATAATCCCGCGCGATTTCGGCCGGATCTGCGCCCGGCAGAATATCTCCTGCCGAAGGGCTCTTGCGTTTGATCTCGCAGATCAGGGCATTCTGGCCTGCGTCGGCCACTGCCGTTAGCGCCGCAGCAAACCCGCGAACGGGGGACGCAGCCTTGGCCGCCGCCTCAAGATCTGCCAGCGAACGGGCCGCCTTCAGGGCGCGCACTTCATCGTGCTTGTAATCAATGATGCGGTCGAGCGCCGTTTTCATGGCCTAGTCGCTCTCCCGGGATGTGCGCACGAGCTTGTCCAGAGTTTCCCGGGCCGCGCCGCTGTCAATGGCTTGGGCGGCGCGCGCAACGCCTGCAGGCAGATCGGGCACAAGACCGCTGACCAGAAGACCCGCCGCTGCGTTGAAAAGAACGATGTCGCGGAAGGGGCCTTCGCGTCCGTCGAGCAGGTCTCGAATGGCCGCCGCATTCTCTTCTGGCGCGCCGCCCTCAATCGCGGAGATCGGGTGGACCGGAAGGCCAGCGTCCGAAGGTGTGAGCTGGAAGTGGCGGATGGAACCCGGCGTTACCTCGCACACCTCCGTTGGTCCGGAGATCGAAATTTCGTCGATCCCGGCGAGGCCGTGGACAACCCATGCGCGTCGGGTGCCCAACGCCTTGAGGGCTTCGGCCATCGGCGTAACCCACTGCCGGTCGTATACGCCGAGCACGGAATATTCGGCGCCAGCGGGATTGGAAAGCGGACCAAGCAGGTTGAAAATGGTGCGGATGCCGAGTTTTTGACGGATTGGCGCCACATGCCGCATGGCGGAATGGTAGCTGCGCGCAAAAAGGAAACCGACGCCCGCCCGATCGAGACAGGCCCGGAAAGCCGTGTCGCTTAGCTCAAGTTGCAGTCCAAGCGCTTCGAGCACATCGGCCGAGCCCGTTTTGGGGGGGACAGACCGGTTGCCATGCTTGGCGACACGGCCTCCGGAAGCGGCGATCACGATGGCGCTGGCGGTGGAAGTATTGAGTGATTTCCAAGGCAGGCCGCCGGTGCCGCAGGTGTCCAGCAGCGGACCGTCGGTACTGACGCGGCGGGCATGGCGCCGCATGATGCGGGCGCCAGCGGTGAGTTCATTTGCCGTCTCTCCGCGTACGGTCAGACCGGCAAGAAACGCGCCGACTTCTTCAGGTGCCGCCTCACCGGAAAGCAGCGCATCGAACGCACCTTCCAGCATGCTTTCTTCAAGGGGAAGACCGCGCGCGATTGCCTGGATGGCCGAATTGAGAGCGCTTTCGCTCACTGTTTCACCTGCTTGAGAAAGTTCTTGAGGAGGGCATGGCCATGCTCGGTCAGGATGCTCTCCGGATGGAACTGCACGCCGTAGATCGGGCGGGTCCTGTGGTGGACGGCCATGATCTCTCCGTCGTCTGTATAAGCATCGGCAATGAGATTGAGCGGAAGGTCGTCTGTCCGGATCGCCAGGGAATGGTACCGCACAACCCGATACCGCTCAGGAAGGCCCTCGAAGAGGCCCGTTTGATTAGTCGAGATTTCGGAAATCTTGCCATGGCGGATTTCGCGGGCGCTGATAACCGCGCCGCCGAATGCCTGGCCAATGGCCTGGTGGCCGAGGCAGACGCCAAGGATCGGCAGCGTTTCCGGAGCTGCCTTGAGCAGGTCAAGGCAGATGCCCGCTTCATTCGGCGTGCAGGGGCCGGGAGAAAGCAGTACCGCATCCGGTTTCAGGGCAAGCGCCTCTTCGACCGTCAACTGATCATTCCGCACGACATGCGTATGGGCGCCAAGTTCCTCGAGATAATGCACGAGGTTCCAGGTGAAGCTGTCATAATTGTCGATGACGAGGATCATTGGTCGTGCTCGTAGGCTGCGGCAAGTTCGGCAGCGCGCTTCAGGGCGCCGGATTTGTGGACGGTCTCGTCAAACTCATATTGCGCGTCGGAATCCAGCACCACGCCGCCTCCCGCTTGGATGTGCAGCATACCGTCCTTCAGCACGGCCGTGCGCAAAGCAATGCAGGTGTCGAGATCCCCGTTCCAGCCGAAATAGCCGACAGCGCCGCCATAGATGCCGCGGCGGTGGGTTTCGACCTCATTGATGATCTGCATGGCACGGATCTTCGGCGCGCCCGAAACAGTGCCAGCCGGGAAGCCAGCGAACAGGGCGTCCACGGCATCAAGGCCGGGGCGCAGATTGCCTTCCACATGGCTGACGATGTGCATCACATGGCTGTAGCGCTCGACGATGAACTGCTCCGTCACTTCCACAGAGCCATAAGCCGCCACCCGGCCCACATCATTCCGGCCAAGGTCCAGCAGCATCAGGTGTTCGGCGCGTTCCTTGGGGTCATTCAGCAGGTCTTCGGCGCGCAGCGCATCTTCCGCCGGATTACCGCTGCGCGGGCGCGTGCCGGCGATGGGGCGGATCGCGACACGTCCTTCCCGCAGGCGAACCAGGATTTCCGGGCTCGACCCAACCAGGCGGACATCGCCCAGATTGATATGGAACATGAAAGCAGAGGGGTTCAGCCGCCGCAGGGCGCGGTAGAGGCTGATGGATTTCTGCCGGAACGGCGCCGAGAAACGCTGGCTTGGCACCACCTGAAAGATATCACCCGCCTTGATGTAGTCCCGGCAGGTTTCGACGATCTCGAAATAGCGGTCCTTTGGCGTATCGGAAACCAGCGACACTTGCTGCGCAACGCCGTCCTTCGGAGGCAGGGAGGGTAGGCCCTCCAGCCGCTCTTCCACCTCGTCAAGCAGGGCGTTCACGTCCGCCTCACTGCTTCCGCCAACACGGCCAATCAGCAGTAGCTCCTGATAGATGTGATCGAAGATGACCATCACCTGCGGAATAACGAGTAGCGCTTCGGGCACGTCCAGCTGATCGGGCTTTGTGATCGAAACAGGTTCGACATGCTGGATCATGTCGTAGCCAACATATCCAAAAGCGCCCGAGGCCATGGGTGGCAGGGCCTCCGAGGTTTCCGCGCATGCGGCCTCCGCAAATTCCCGCAGGGCATCCACCGGCGCTTCGGTCAGTGTCCGCGCGTCCGCAAAATCTGCAGAACGGCTGGTCTGGGCCACGCCGTTCTTGATGCGGAACCACACCTCCGGCTTCAAGCCTATGAAGGAATATCGCCCAAGCCGCTCGCCGCCAGCGATAGACTCGAACAGAAAGCTGCCCGGATCATCCGAACCAAGCTTCATCATGGCGCCAACCGGCGTTTCGATATCGCCGATGCGCCGCCTTACGATCAGGCGCGCTGTCATTGGGCTGCCGTGATCGTTCGCTTGTAGGCAGCGACCGCTGCTGCATTCTCCCGCACCTTCACGGCGCGGCGGATCTCGTCATCCACCGCCGTTTCAAGGTCGGATACAAGAGAATTGGTCACATCTGCCGAAGACGCTGCGCTCATGCTGGCCAGCGCCTCAGCGCTCGGGGGCGTGACGCTCAACACCTTGAGAATGGCAAACATCGAGCCACTCCCCGTCGGCAGGCTGATCACGCTGCCAGCCGGGTTGTTGAAAGTCGCCTGCATCAGAGGTCCGGGGATACCCATGGCCTGGGCATTGGCGCGGGACACAGGCTCTGGCAAACGGTCAACCTCGGTTCCGGCCTGCGCCGCCGCCGCTTCCAGCGTCAGCGCGCCGGTGCGGATCCGGTCGGTGAGGGCATCGACGGCAGCTTGCGCCGCATTGGCGGCCCGTTCGGCAACAATCATCGCGCGGACGCGGTCCTTGATCCCTTCAAGCTCCGGGGTAGCGGCCGGAACGATGCGGCGCGGAGAGACAAGGATCACCGAACCGGATACGTCGAAGCGGCTGCTGATTTCATTCTCCGGCAGGCGGAAAGCCTGGGGAAGCGCTTCAGGGGCGTCTGCCAGCAGCGAAACGCGCTGGCCATCCTCTGTTATGCCGTTTTGGTCGATCGGGGCAATGCTGAATACCGGCACCCCGATATCCTCGGCGATCTGATCGAGATCATGCCCGGCAGACAGCGCTTCATCCAGCGTATCCAGAGCCGCGGAGAACAGCAGTTGGGCGCGCTCGCGGGCGAGGCCGAGGCGGATTTCCTCGCCAACCTCTTCCAGCGGTTTGACAGCGCCGGGCTGAACAGAGATCAGCCGCGTCACCATCCACTGGCCGTTCACTTCGCGCGGGCCGAACATGGCGCCGCTCTGCTTTCCGGGGCCGAACATGGCGTCCCGCAGCGCGGCATCAGAGAGTTCCTCTGCTCTCGCAGTTCGCATCTGAATGGAATTGGCGCCGGTTACGCTGTTGGGATCGGCGCCGCCGGCCAGCAGGCCGAACGCTGTGCGCGCCGCGTCGCGGCTGGGGAACATCAGCTCGGCATAGGTGCGCTGGTCCGGCGCCGCGAAGCGCTCTGACTTGGTCGCTTCATATACCGTGGCTACTTCCTGATCCGTCACCTCAACCTTGCCGGTAAAATCATCGGTCGACATGCGCAGCACGTTCAGCGCGCGCCGCTCGGGCTGTTTCAGGCGCTCGATGTGTTCGTCGTAATAGGCCTTGATATCGGCATCGGTGGGAGCGGCGGGCGCGGGGGCGTTCGAGGCATCATATAGGAACCAGGCCACCTCACGCGCTTCGCCAAGGTAATTGGCCTGAATGTTTGACAGGATGTCGGGCGCATAGACTGCCGAACCAGCGGCCCGGCTGAGCGCACGGATAAGAATATCGTCCTGCAGCTGACGCTCGAACTGGGCCGGCGTCATGCCCAGCTGGGCAATGCGATCCCGGAAGATGGCGGCGTCCAGCTCGCCGGTAAGCGGGTTCTGGAACGCCGGAATGCTGTTCATCTCTTCCACCACCGCTTTGGGCGAGGGGGAGATGCCGATGCTTTCACCATAGCCCAGGCGGGTGATCCGGGCTTTCTCAACTTCCACGATCTGATCGATGAGGCCTTCTTCCAGGGCCTCAGACTTGCTCATCGGACGTTCGGCTGCGGCGTTGATGTTCCGCAGAACCGTCTCGACGCGGAAATCCAGGTCCGCTGGATCAAGCCCCCGCGTGCCGGCGCTGACGATGTTTGCGCCAAGGCCGCTGCGCACCTGGTTGAAGATCTGATCCACGCCCCAGAGCGCCATACCGACAACGACGATCATCAGAACCAGCTTCCCCAACGGGGAACGGGTCAGCTTCTTCATAAGTGCGAGCATACGGCGCTTCTCTTATTTCTGGGGTTTGCCGGGTGGCTCACAGCTTGCTAGGCGACCGGTTTATGACTTGCAAGAGAGGGAAGGCCGCATGACACGCACGCTGATCGCCGGAAACTGGAAAATGAACGGTTTGGTGGGGAGTCTCACCGAGATCGAACGGGTGGCTGCTGCAGTCGCGCCATCCCAAGCCGGGCCTGAAATCCTGCTGTGCCTGCCGGCCACGCTGATTCACCCCGCTGCCGCGAAAGCAGACGGCTCCGCCCTGAAAATTGGCGGGGAAACATGCCATCCGAAGGAAAAGGGGGCCCATACCGGCGATATTTCCGCCGAAATGCTCAAGGATGCAGGCGCCACCTATGTCATTGTGGGCCACTCCGAACGCCGGGCCGACCACGGTGAGACAGACGCGGGCGTTGCCGCTCAGGCATCTGCTGCCCTTCGCGCCGGCATCACGCCGATAATCTGCGTGGGCGAAACTCTGGCCCAGAGAGATGCCGGAGATGTCCTGAAGGTTATTTCCGAACAGATAGCCGGATCGATTCCCTCTGACGGCGCTGCGGACACGATTGTTGTGGCGTATGAGCCCGTCTGGGCCATTGGAACCGGGCGCGTGGCAAATTCAGAGCAGATCGCAGAAGTACACGGCTTCATCCGGGATCTGCTGACAAAACGGTTCGGGGAAGCGGGCAGAGGCACCCGTATCCTTTATGGCGGAAGCATGAACCCCGGAAATGCTGAGGAAATCCTTGGGGTTGCTGAGGTAAATGGTGGCCTTATCGGCGGCGCAAGCTTGAAGGCGGACGATTTCCTCGCCATCTACCGGCAGGCGGCGCTATAAGTCGTGTGGAACCGCTGACTTGGCGAACGGCCTGATCGGGGTTATGCGGGCGCCTTAAATTCAGGAAAGCTGGTCGGGCCCATGCAGAACGTCATTCTTGTTATCCACATTCTCGCCTGTCTGGCGATGATTGGTCTGGTTCTGGTCCAGAAATCTGAAGGCGGTGGCCTTGGGATCGGCGGCGGTGCCGGAAACGCGCTGATGTCGGGCCGCGGCGCGGCGGGCGCGCTGGTGCGCACCACCATGATCTTCGGGGCGATTTTCTTCGCGACCAGCCTGATCCTCACCTCCCTGGCCAACCGTCAGGCTGACAATCGCTCAGGCATTGAGCGTATTCTCGACGAATCGAACCCGCAGACAGCGCCGCAGCAGGGCCCGGTGGATCTCTTCGATCCGACGGCGCCGCTGCTGAATGATACCGCGCCGACTTCTCCGGACGTTGGAATCGCCCCTGCGCCCCAGCCGGCCCCGGCAGCCCCCGCCGAAGAGACCGCGCCGGCTACGGAATCGGTTCCCGAAAACACCAATCCCCAGTAATTTTCCGCTAACGGCTGGTGGAGGTCGCCCGCAAGGCGCGAATCATTTCATGAGTATAACCCCATGATCCGCTATATCTTCATCACTGGCGGCGTGGTGTCTTCGCTCGGAAAAGGCATTGCCTCCGCCTCCCTCGGCGCGCTGTTGCAGTCACGCGGCTACCGCGTGCGCCTGCGCAAACTTGATCCGTATCTCAATGTCGATCCCGGCACGATGAGTCCCCGCCAGCATGGCGAGGTCTATGTCACCGATGATGGCGCCGAGACGGATCTCGATCTCGGCCATTATGAACGCTTCACCGGCGTTTCGGCCCGCCAGTCTGACAACATCACGACGGGCCGGATCTATCAGCGCATCATCGAGAAAGAGCGCCGCGGCGACTATCTCGGCGCAACCATTCAGGTCATTCCGCACGTTACCAACGACATCAAGGAATTTGTCCTGTCCGATCCGGGGGAGGGCGTCGACTTCGTTCTCTGCGAGATTGGCGGTACGGTTGGCGATATTGAAGGCCTGCCTTTCTTCGAGGCGATCCGCCAGCTTGGCCAGGAACTCGGCCCCCAGCGCGCCTGTTTCATCCACCTTACGCTGCTGCCCTACATTCCCGCCGCCGGCGAAATGAAAACCAAGCCGACACAGCACTCCGTCAAGGAACTGCGCTCGATCGGCATCCAGCCCCAGATCCTGCTGTGCCGCTGCGACCGGCCGATCCCCGTCAATGAGAAGGGCAAGATCGCTAGCTTCTGTAACGTCCGCCTGACCAGCGTGATCGAGGCGCGGGATGTTGGCCATATCTATGACGTGCCCATGGCATACCATGCCGAAGGCCTCGATTCTGAGGTGCTTTCCCATTTCGGCATCACCGACGCGCCCAGGCCGGATCTTTCATCCTGGGAGAAGATCGCCCAGACGATCCGCCATCCCGATGGCCATGTGACGATTGCCCTGGTCGGCAAATACACCGATGTGCCGGACGCTTACAAATCGGTGTCCGAGGCGCTCGGTCATGGCGGCCTCGCCAACAAGGTGAAGGTGGATATCCGCTTCGTAGATTCTGAAAAGTTCGATGACCCCAAGGCCTCCCTTGACGATCTGGAGGGCGTTCACGGCATCCTTCTGCCTGGCGGGTTCGGGGAGCGGGGCGCGCACGGCAAGATGCGCGTTGCGCGCTATGCCCGTGAACAGAAGCTGCCTTGCTTCGGCATTTGCTACGGTATGCAGCTTTCGGTCGTCGAAGCGGCCCGCACGCTTGCCGGCATCAAGGACGCCTCCACCAGCGAGTTCGGCCCCACCAGTGAACCCGTCGTGGGGCTGATGGGGGAATGGACCAAAGGCAACGAAAAGGTCACGCGCGACGCCAATACCGATCTCGGCGGCACCATGCGCCTCGGCGCCTATCCGGCCCGCCTGAGAGAGGGCAGTCTTGTCGCGGAAGTCTACGGCACGCTCGATATCTCCGAACGCCACCGCCACCGGTATGAGGTCAACACCGGCTATATTCCGGCGCTGGAAAAATCCGGCATGATCTTCTCGGGTATGTCTCCCGATGGCCGCCTGCCGGAGATTGTGGAGCTGAAGGATCATCCTTGGTTCATCGGTGTACAGTTCCACCCGGAACTCAAGTCGCGCCCGTTCGAACCCCATCCGCTGTTTGCTAGCTTCATCGCTGCTGCCGTAAAGCAATCCCGGCTCGTCTGACGACAAGCCGGGCAGGGGGCATCAGGCTGGCCGGGTCACCTGGAAGTGGCCAACATTGATCCGGCCGTCGCTGAACCCGGCTTCGCAATAGCTGAGATAGAAGTTCCACAGGCGGCGGAACGGCTCGTCAAAGCCGAGCGTACGGATGTCATCCCAGCTGTCATTGAAAGCGCGCGCCCATTCCCGGCAGGTCCGCGCATAGTCCTGGCCGAAATATTTCACGCCGTCATGCCGCAGCCCGGCCTTGGCAAACTGCTGCTTCAGCACTTCCTCGCTGATCAGCATGCCGCCCGGAAAAATGTGCTGCTGGATAAAGTCCACACGCTGACGATACCGGTCGAACAGCTTGTCATCGATGGTGATGATCTGCAGCGCAGCCCGTCCCCCTGACTTCAGACAGGAATACACCTGGGCAAAATAGCTTGGCCAATAGGCCTCCCCGACGGCTTCAAACATCTCGATCGAGGCAATGCCGTCATATGTCCCTTTGTGATCGCGGTAATCTTCAAGACGGATGTCCACCCGGTCGCTGAGCCCCTCCCGCTGCATACGTGCAGCCGCATAATCGCGCTGCGAAGGCGAGATCGTCAGGCAGGTCACCTTCGCCCCGCGCTGCTTGGCGGCATATTCGGCAAACCCGCCCCAGCCACACCCGATTTCGAGAATGTCGCTCGACGGGCCCGCCTGGATACGATCGCATATCTCGCGATACTTGTTCATCTGGCCTTGTTGAAGGGACTGGTTGGGGCTCTCGAAAAGGGCCGAGGAGTAGGTCATGCTGGGATCCAGCCAGCGCTCGTAAAACTCATTCCCCAGATCATAATGGGCTATGATGTTCTTGCGCGCGCCCTCGCGTGAGTTGCGGCGGGTGAAGGCATGCCGGATCATGTTCATGGAACGGACGATCCATCCGCCCCGCGCCAGCTTCCCGGCCGCTTCGAAATTGGCCGAGAAAAAACGCAACACCGCAGTCAGATCCGGCGTGGACCAAAGCCCATCGATATAGGCATCCGCAAAACCGACATCGCCGCCCGCCATGGCCTGCTTGATAAAGCCGTAGTCATGCACTTCGATGACGGCCGAAGGGCCATCTTCCGCATTCTGGAAAACCAGGGTGCGGCCATCCGGAAGCAGGAAGCGCAACTCACCACGCTCGGTGCGGAGCAGCAGCAGCGCCCCGATCCTGAATGATGCCGGTACGCCGCTGAGCGTGCGGATGGTGCTGGGGGATGCGATGATGGTTTGGGTCATACCGGCTCTCCGCTGTGAAGGGATGCTTTAACGGGAACGCTCGTCGCTATCGTCGCCATCCTTCCGGGCGCCTCGGGTTTCCTGCGGTAGCCGGCCCCCTTGATCCATATCTTCAGGGCCTGCCAGTGAATCCCAACTGTAACGCCGAAGGACGAAAAGGGTTGCACGAGGGCCAGCCGCATCAGGTTTGCCGTGGTCGCCGGCATCTCCAGGGCGTTGATATTCGCCATATGGCTACGTGTGCCTTCGTGCCAGTTCTCCACGGTTACGCGCAGCTTTCCGTCGGGCGCGCGCAGCGTGAAGCGATACCGGCCGGAAACGTCCATGAAGGGCGATACATGAAACCTCTTCTCGGCCTCATGCTCTGACCGGTCAGGACCGGTTGCCGCCACATAGCAGTGGCGCTCCCCGAACGTGTTGTTCACTTCATAGATAATGCCGCGCAGCGCGCCGTCCGGTCCGTATCCGTACCAGAGCGACAAGGGCGCAAATTTGTAGAAAAGGTGGCGCGGAAACGTCACCAGCCGTATCGCGCCGCCATCCAGGCCTACACCCGCCTTGCCGAACATGCCTTCGGCCCACGGGCGCAGCGACGTGCCCTTTGTCTTGTCTCCGTGGTCCTCCGGCCGGAAGGAAAACACCCCCGGCTGCCCCACGGAAAACAGGCGCGATTGCGCGCCGGCGTCCGCCAGCCTGTCAATGTCGAGATCGATCAGAGCAATATCGTAGGTAAAGCGCCGCTCGAAAGGGGCGTAGCGATGATGGACCGTCTTGCCGGTCCAAAGCCGGAGAGCAGGCGCGGTCAAGCAGATACCTCCGCTGCCATATGTATCACAGAAAGGCTGCGGGTAGGAGTCCAGGTCTCAAGACCCTCCGTCTGCCAGGAAACACGTCCTCCAAGAGACAACGCGGCAGAAAGGCCGGATTTCAGCCCATCCTCATGAAATCCGCGCCCCATCCAGGCACCTGCAAACCACAGATTGTCCTTGCCCTGAATGCGCTTGAGGCTGCGCACGGCCGCCTCTGCCGCAGCATCGAACTGTGGGTGGTCGAACGTGTAGTGAAGGAAGGTCAGCTCTTCCTTTGGCGGCGTGGCAGGGTTCAGGGTTATGAACAATGGCCGCGATGGGCCGAGCCCCTGAAGGCGGTTCATCCAGTAAGTCAGGCAGATACCTTCGCTCTCCTGCTTGAGGACGTTCCAGCTCGCCCAGGCGCTGCGCCGCTTTGGCATCAGGGAAGGGTCCCGGTGCAGCCAGATACTGTTCGGGCGATAACGGATGGAGCGGAGCGGGAAGGCCTGATCTTCATAATCCGCCTGGATCATCCGGAGGGATTGGTCGGAATGCGCAGCCAGGATGACCGCATCAAAAACCTCTGTATGCCCGCTTTCCAGAACAACTGCTGTCCGGCCTCCGACAGGATATAGGCGGGAGACGCCCGTGCCCGTCCTGACGCGCCCGCCCAATCCGTCTACGGCCTTCGTCACATAGCTCTGGCTGCCGCCGCTCACCGTGCGCCATTTCGGGCGCTCTTTGTGCATCAGCCGGTGATTGTCGAAGAACTGGAAAAAGCTCTGCGCGGGATAATTCAGCATCTCGCGTTCCGGCGTAGACCAGATCGCCGCGCCCATGGGTAGAATATAATTACGGCGGAACGCTTCGTCATAGCTGTGGCGGTCCAACCAGGCACCCAGCGTGGTTTCGCGCACATTTCCCGCGGCCAGTTCGGCCCGTGCGGTATTGTTGAATTTCAGGATGGTTTGCCAGAAGCGGTGAAAGTCCGGATTGAGGATATTCCGCTTCTGCGCAAACAGGCCGGGCAGGGTTGAGGCCCATTCCCAGCCAACCGGATCAGACACGGCAAAGCTCATGTCCGACGCCTGCGTCTGCACGCCCAACTCATCGAAGAAAGCGATGAGGTTTGGATAATTCAGCGCGTTATAGACAATGAAACCAAGATCTACCGCAGTCTGATGACCGTCATAGTCGAACACATGCGTGCTTGCATGGCCGCCGGCGCGCGCGTCCTTTTCGAACACGGTTATGTCTGCCACATCCTTAAGCGCCCACGCTGCCCCCAGGCCAGAGATGCCCGCCCCGATGATCGCTATCTTCTTCATTCTGCGGCTTGATCCTCTTTGAGGGCCTTGTAAGCGTCCAGCGCGCGTTGTCGGCCCATGGCATGGTCGATGATGGGTTTGGGATAGGTCGTGCCCAGCTTTACGCCGGCTTTGGCAAGCGTCTGCGCGTCGGCCTCGAAGGGCGCGTGCAGATATTTGTCAGGCAGCCGCGCCAATTCCGGGCACCAGCGGCGAACATAGGCCCCGGCGCCGTCAAATTTCTGCCCCTGGCTGATCGGGTTGAATACACGGAAATAGGGGGCAGCATCTGCGCCGCTGCCCGCCGTCCATTGCCAACTCGCCGGATTGGAGGCCGGGTCTGCATCCACCAGCGTATCCCAGAACCATTCCTCGCCATTCTGCCAGGGCAGCAGCAGATGTTTGGTCAGCATCGAGGCCACAATCATCCGTACACGGTTGTGCATCCATCCAGTCTGCCAAAGTTCCCGCATCCCGGCGTCCACAATGGGATAGCCTGTCTGGCCTCGGCTCCAGGCGGTGTAATCGGCATCGCTATTCCGCCAGACCATCCGGTTGAAACTGACGTTGTAGTTGTCCGTGGCGAGGCTGGGATTGTAGTAGAGCAGGGAGTAGGAAAACTCCCGCCAGGCAATCTCGGACAGGAACACGCGGGCGGAGCTTTCCTCCGCCTTTCCGGCCGCAAGGCGCGCCTGCACCGCCCGCCAGACCTGAGCCGGACCAATCTCGCCAAACCTCAAATGAGGGGAAAGCCGTGACGTGCCGCCCAGTTCTCCCGGCAGGTTACGGGTATCGGCATAGTGGCTGACGGGCCCGTCGAGAAACGCCTCAAGGCGGTCAATGGCGCCGCGTTCTCCCGGTTGCCAGGCGTCGGCCAGCCCGCCAGACCAGTCGGGCTTTTCTGGGTTCAGCTTCCAGGAGGAAAGCACTTCGCTATCGGCCGCCGCGGCCGTGATGCGTTTGGGGGCTGCGAGCGGAGCAGGGGCTTTGTAGCTCGCGTGCAGTGCGCGCCAGAAAGGCGTGAATACCTTGTACCAGCCGCCGCTGCCGGTTTTCAGCTCCCACGGCTCCACCAGCAGACGGCCGTTGAAGCTCTGGCACTCAATGCCCTTCTCCTTCAGCCCCTTCTTGATGGCGGCGTCGGTCTCCCGCTCGGGAAGACCATAGCGGCGGTTCCAGAATACGGCCTCCGCACCTGTCTCCTGCACCAGCGCGGCCAGCACGCTTTCGGCGGCACCACTGCGCAGCATCAGCGATCCGCCAATCGCTTCCAGCGATGCAGCGAGTTCGGAAAGGCTCCGGTTCAGCCACCACCGGCTGGCGCCGCCCAGCGGGCGCGGCGCGCTGTCACCCATCTCCAGGATATAGAGGCATATCAGCGGCCTGCCGCTGGCGACCGCCATGTCCAGGGCCGGGTTGTCCGTAAGTCTCAGGTCTTCCCTGAACCATAGAATTGCGGGTGCGGGAGAAGGCATGAACTGACCGGTCTGGGCAAATATCTGGTAACGATGGTCTTACGCCTTGAATCGCAGACTGGATCACCAGATGACGGCCAGCGCTTTCGCTTCCCCGGACGCGCCGTTATAGCCTGCTGCAGAGGCAATTTTGTTTTCACCGGAGGCCTGCGCTTCATGTCATCCCGACTCTCAGGGCTTCTGGACCAGGCCGCCGGAAAGCGCGTCCTCTGCATTGGCGACGTGATGCTCGACCGGTTCATCTATGGCGCCGTTGAACGCATCTCCCCTGAAGCGCCCGTTCCGGTGCTTCGCTACAGCCGCGATGCTGCCATGCCCGGCGGGGCGGCAAACGTCGCCCGCAACCTTGCGTCTCTGGGCCTCGCCCCCGTATTGATCGGCGCGCGGGGGGATGATGACGCCGGCAGGGAACTTCTGTCCAGATTTGTCCAGGATGTGTCCATTTCCGTCCATCTCGTGACCCTGGAAGGCCGCCCCACGACTCTCAAAAGCCGCTTTGTGGCCGGCGGACACCAGCTTTTGCGCGTCGATACGGAAAATGCCGCGCCTATCAGCGAAACAACCGAAACCGAACTGATAGGCATCGTCGCGGCTGAAGCCGAAGGCGCCGCTGCTATCCTCATTTCAGACTATGCCAAGGGCCTGCTCACAGACCGGCTTCTGGCGGCAATCCTGCAGATTGCAGCAGATCACAAGCTACCCGTGATCGCAGACCCGAAAGGCAGGGACTTTGCCCGCTACGGCGCTGTCGACATCCTCAAGCCCAACGCATCCGAACTCGCCGCTGCCACAGGTCTCAGCGTCAGCACAGACGAAGAGGCCAGCTGGGCGCTGCGCAGCGCTCTGGAAATCCTCCCGGCAAAGGCGCTGGTCGTGACCCGCGCCGCCAGAGGCATTTCCTTCATCGGTCCGGATCGCAAGGTTCATCACGAAGCTGGCCGGGCACGGGAAGTCTTCGATGTCTCCGGCGCCGGCGATACCAGCCTTGCGGCGCTGGCCGCCGCCATTGCAGGCGGCGGCACGCTGGACGAGGCCGTCAGCATGGCCATTGCCGCCTCGGGCATCGCGGTCGGCAAAGCCGGAACTGCAACGGTCACTGCAGAAGAAGTCAAAGCGGCGCTGACGGATTTCGGCCCTGCCGGCCGCGCCGGCGTGCTGCCAATCGACGCCATGATCGGCCAGGCCGAACGCTGGCGCGCCGCAGGTCTGCGGATTGGCTTTACCAACGGGTGTTTCGATATTCTGCATCCGGGCCATATCCGCGTCATTGAACAGGCCCGGGCCCATTGCGACCGGCTGATTATCGGACTGAACTCGGATGCCTCGGTGAAGCGCCTTAAAGGCCCCCAGCGCCCCATCAACACCGAACAGGCCCGCGCTGACGTTCTTGCCGCCCTCAGCGCTGTGGATGGGGTCACCATCTTCGATACCGACACCCCCCTGGAAGTCATCACGGCCCTGAAACCGGATGTGCTGGTCAAGGGCGGCGACTATACAAAGGAAACAATCGTGGGCGCTGATATCGTCGAAGCGCGTGGCGGCGAAGTCGTCCTTGTGCCCCTGGTTCCGGGCCACTCCACAACGGCAACTATCGCGCGCAGCAACAGCGGAACCTAGCCCGCAGCGGCCCCCTTAGTTGGTTGCGTGCTTCTTGAGCTCGTAAGTGCCCGTTCCGGTCATCGTGAACCATTCCGGAATGTCAGGGTGGCTCAAGGGAACATCGGAATCGTCGGGTATCAGGTTCTGTTCGGACACATAGGCAATGTAGTGGGTCCGGTCGTTCTCCGCGAAGAGGTGGTAGAAGGGCTGGTCCTTGCGCGGCCGCACTTCCTCCGGGATCGATTCATACCACTCGTCGGTATTGGCGAACTGCGGATCGACATCAAAAATCACGCCCCGGAACGGAAACAGCTTGTGGCGCACCACTTGGCCGATCTGGAAGCGGGCCTCATGCCGGGAAATGGCATTGTAGAAATAGTTGGTATCGACCGGATCAACGAGCAAAAGCGGTTCTGCCTCCGCCGGCCGCCCCCGTTTACGGAAGATATTTTTCAACCATGCGGTTCGGCCGCGTCTACTGGTCATTTTCATCTCCTGTGGTAGACATTGCCTCAAGTTTTCCATTCGGGCCACACCATGGCTGACAAAAAAGACAGGGGAGGGCCGCCCAAACGTGCGCAGGCCCGCCCCACCACCAGTCGCCCGCTTTACGCAGCGGTCGATTTGGGCACCAATAATTGCCGCCTGCTGGTGGCAGAGCCGCGCGGGCAGACTTTCCGCGTGGTAGACTCCCATTCCCAGATTGCTCGGTTGGGTGAGGGGCTCCACGATACCGGCCGGCTCTCCGATGCCGCCATCGAGCGCGCACTGGACGCGCTGCATGTGATCCGGCGCAAGTTGCGCCATCATGGTGTCGGGCGCGTTCGGTGCATCGCCACCGAGGCGTGCCGCAAAGCCGAGAACGGCGCTGAATTCATCCAGAGGGTGCATTCCGAAACGGGACTCACCTTTAAGGTAATCGGCGCCAAGGAAGAGGCCCGGCTGGCCACGATCGGTTGTCATGACCTGCTGGTCGCCCCCGCCAAATCCGTGCTGGTGGTCGATATTGGCGGAGGTTCCACCGAGCTGTCGCTTCTGGATGCGGAAGCCACGCGGGGGCAGGGCCTCAAGGGAATGCTGAACCGCGCGCCGATCATCGACTGGACAAGCCTGAAGATGGGCGTCGTCACCATGAGCGACGCTTTCCGTGAGCATGAAGAGGCTGAAGCCTGGCCGCTGATGCTGGCCCGCGCGCGGGAGATTGTCGCCTCCTGGCCGGGGCTGGCGGCCGTCCAGGAACGCCTCGCCGCTGACGAAGGTTACCTTATCGGTACGTCAGGAACGGTGACCTGTCTTGCCGGTGTCCACTTGAAACTGGATCGCTACCGGCGGGACAAGGTGGACGGCGCGTGGATGAGCCGGGCCGAGGGCAGTGCAACCATCGATATGCTGCGAGAGCTTGGCGTCGAAGGGCGCGCCGGGCTGCCAACCATCGGAGAAGAGCGCGCGCCGCTTATGCTGGCTGGCTGCTCGATCATGCAAGCCGTATGGGAGGCGTTCGAAGGCACCCGCCTTCGCGTAGCCGACCGTGGCCTGCGTGAGGGACTTTTGCTGTCGATGATGTATGGTCAACCCAGAAACCGGAACCGCCGCCGCAAGGGGCGCCGCCCCAGCCTTCAGGAGACTCCCAATGAGTGACGACGACAGGCGGCGGTGGAAGGGGCCAGGTCCGGAGAAGCAGGATTCCGGCCGCCGGGCCACTGAACGCAAAGTGATTGCCCGGAACGCCCGCACGGAAAGCTCCAAGCGCTGGATCGAACGCCAGCTTCAGGACCCGTATGTCCGCAAGGCAAAGGACGAGGGATATCGCTCGCGCGCGTCCTACAAGCTGCTGGAAATTGATGAGGCCGCCAAGCTCCTGCGCAAGGGCCAGCGTGTGGTCGATCTGGGCTGCGCGCCCGGCGGCTGGATACAGGTGGCGCTGCAGAAAGGCGCGGCGGAGGTTGTGGGGATCGACCTTCTGCCCCTGGTGCCGATTGAAGGCGCCCTGATCATCGAAGGTGACGTCAACAATCCTGAGGATGTCGAGAAAATGCTCGCGGGCCTCTCAGGGCCACCGGATCTCGTATTGTCCGATATGGCCGCCAACACGACAGGCCACAAACAGACAGACCATCTGCGCACCGTCGCGCTTGTGGAAATGGCGGTGGCGTTTGCCATCGAACATCTCGCCGAAGGCGGCGCATTCTGTGCCAAGGTGTTTCAGGGCGGCGCCACCAAAGATGTGCTTGACCAGTTGAAACAGCATTTCCGGACGGTGAAGCATATCAAGCCGGCCGCCAGCCGCGCTGGCAGTCCTGAAATCTATGTGGTTGCCAAGGGCTTCCGCAAATAACGGCAGATCCACCTCAGTGCGAGGTGGGGAAATAGTCCGTAATCAGCGCATGATAGACGCGCTGCATTGCTGCGCGCCGCATGAGAATGGGCGAGCTGGACATATTCTGCAGCATACCGATGAATATCAGATCGTGCCGGGGATCGACCCAGAACCAGGTTCCGGTGGCGCCATCCCAATAGAAGCTGCCTTCGGGTGCTCCAAGGCCGGATGCAATGGTGTCATCAATAACGCCCACGCCAAACCCGTAACCGACGCCTCTGGAGGGGCGGTAAAGCGGCAGCCCGGTATTGGCATCCACGAACGCCAGACCATTGGTCACCATCATTGAAACCGTTTCCGGTTTCAGCAGCCTGACGTCACCCAGAGACCCGCCATTGAGAAGCATGGCGGCAAAACGTTCGTAGTCGGCAATAGTCGAAACAAGTCCGTGCCCACCGGAATAACGCGCAACCTCTGCGGCCCGCAATGTTTGGACCGGGCCGGGCAGGGACTGCATACCCGCCTCCGGTGTCCAGCCCGTCAGGACGGCAAGTCTCGAACTATCGGCCTCGTCAACGGTAAACCCCGTATCTGCCATGCCGAGCGGGGCGAATATCCGTTCCTCCAGATATTGCTGGAGCGACTGCCCGGTAATCCGCTCAATGATTACGCCCTGAAGATCAGAAGCGATGGAATAGGACCAGGCTTCGCCCGGTTGGTATTTCAGGGGGATGCTGGCAACCTTTTCCACCAGTTCACCGGAGGAGGCAGCGCTATCGATCTGGCGGGCCAGAAACTGCTGCGAGACATAATCCTGCCGCCCATCGCCATAGCCGAACCCGGCGGTGTGCAGCAGAAGCTCCCGCATGGTCGGCACATGGTTTACCGGCCGTGTGCGGATGCCCCCGGCAGACAGTCCGTCAAACACTGCCAGCTTGCCCATTTCGGGCAGGAACTTGGTGATCGGGTCGTCGAGGCTGAACTTGCCTTCTTCATACAGCATCAGAAGGCCGACGGCCGTCACGGGCTTTGTCATCGAATAGATTCGGTAAATCGTCCGGTCGTCTACCGGCTCGGCGGCGTCCAGTGTGCGCGTGCCATGAAAGCCGCTGGCGACCCGCTGACCATCCTTGATCAGAACATAGGACACGCTGGCGACCTTTTTATCGCGGACAACGGCCGCCATCTCCTCGTCCAGCATCGACAGGATGGAGGGAGTGAAACTCTTGGCGGGGTCGGGCGCGGGCGCCTCGGCCTCCGCAGCCACTAGTTCTGGAGCTTCCGCCCCGTTGCCGGTGGATTGCCCACAAGCGGCGGCCAGGAGCAGGACGCTGAAGGCGGCAAATTTCGCCCGGGCCAACCGTTGCTGCATCTCTTTCTCGCCCCGCTTTGTGCTGTACCGCAGGCGGTCCTAGGTCGATTTGAGTGTCGCTTCAAGGTTGGCCGATTGAATTCGCGAGGCCGCTCATGTTTAGCTGCCTGTGTTCAAAATTGACATGAGGGGAAGAGAAAATGAACCTGTCAGGCGGCTGTTATTGCGGAAATGTCCGGTATCAAGCGGAGGGTGAACCGCTTATGCGCGCCCGGTGCCATTGCCGGGAATGCCAATACTTCACAGGCGGGGAGGGGAATGATTTCATCGCCATGCCCGAGACGGGATTCCGGTTCACAAAAGGCGCGCCCAAAGGATATACGCGGCCAGATTTTCCGGGCGCGGCCACCCGGGAATTCTGCCCGGATTGTGGAACGCCCTTGCTCACCCGCTCCCCGGCATTGCCCGGCGCGCTGATCCTCAAGGTGGGCGCGCTCGACGATCCGGCCGCGTTCGAAGGCCCGCAGGTCATCCTCCAGACAGCCGATGCGCAACCGTTTCACCATATCCCGGAGGGTGTCCGGGCTTTTCCCCGCTTTCCGGGAATGTGATCGCAAACGCAGCATGAGGGGACTTCACAAGGCCGCGCGACTCCCTTAGGAGGCCAAAAAGGGAGCTCCCCACATGAAAATCCGACAAGCGATCACCTTCGACGACGTGCTTCTCCAGCCCGGCGCAAGCGAGGTGTTACCGGCAGATGTCGATGTTTCGACGCTGCTCACGAAAACCATCCCCCTCAATATCCCGCTGCTTTCGGCGGCCATGGATACGGTCACCGAAGCGCGCCTTGCCATTGCGATGGCCCAGGCGGGCGGCATCGGCGTCATCCACCGAAACCTCTCGATCGAGCAGCAGGCCGGCGAAGTGGCGATGGTGAAGAAGTATGAAAGCGGGGTGGTGATGAACCCTGTTACCATCAGCCCCGACGCCACCCTGGGAGACCTTCAGGAACTCAAGAAGCGCACAGGCTTCTCCGGCATTCCGGTCGTGGAGAAAAACGGCAAGGTGGTGGGCATCGTCACCAACCGGGATACCCGCTTTGCGGACGATCCGAACGAAAAGGTCGCGAGCCTGATGACCCGCGAAGTGGTCACGGCCCAAATGGACATGGCCCCCGGCGACGCGCGCCGCCTGCTGCACAAGCACAGGATCGAGCGGCTGGTGATCGTCGATCATGATGGCCGTTGCCTCGGCCTGCTCACCGTGAAGGACATGGACAAGGCCGCCGTCCACCCCAACGCTGCCAAGGACGGCGCAGGCCGCCTGCGCGTTGCGGCCGCTTCCACGGTTGGTGATGCAGGCTTCGAGCGGACCCTGGCCCTCATCGAGGCCGGCGCTGATGCGGTGGTGATCGACACAGCCCATGGCCATTCGATTTCCGTGGCCGAAGCGGTCACCCGTGCCAAGAAAATTTCCAACGCCGTTCAAATTATCGCCGGCAACGTCGCGACGGCAGAGGCGACCAAAGCCCTGATCGATGCAGGCGCAGATGCCATAAAGGTCGGGATCGGCCCTGGTTCCATCTGCACGACGCGCATCGTCGCGGGTGTCGGCGTGCCCCAGCTCACCGCGATCGAGCAATGCGCCACCGCCGCGCTGGCGTCCGGCATTCCGGTCATCGCTGATGGCGGCATCAAGTTCTCCGGCGACTTCGCCAAGGCGCTCGCCGCTGGCGCGTCCACCGCGATGATGGGTTCGATGTTTGCCGGCACCGAAGAGGCCCCCGGTGAGGTCTTCCTCTATCAGGGCCGCAGCTACAAAGCCTATCGCGGTATGGGCAGCCTCGGCGCCATGGCCCGCGGCTCGGCTGACCGCTACTTCCAGAAGGATGCCGCCGCCGAAAAACTCGTGCCGGAAGGCATCGAAGGGCAGGTGCCCTTCAAGGGCCCGGTCGGCGCGATCATCCATCAGATGGTTGGGGGCTTGCGCGCCGCAATGGGCTATGTCGGCGCCAAGGATATCGCCGAACTTCACCAGAAGGCTGAGTTCGTCCAGATCACCGGCGCCGGCCTGAATGAAAGCCATGTCCACGATGTGATGATGACGCGCGAAGCGCCGAACTATTCACTGTCTCGCGGCTGATCTTCAGATCGCATCTTGAGGTTTCGGCTCCCGCCACATCGCTTCCAGTGGCGGGGCGCCGGGGCCAGGCTCGAACAGTTTCATCCGCTCGAACCCATGGCTCATATAGAAGCCGGTATTCGCCGGATTGGAGTTCTCCAGATAAGAGGGCATCCCGGCCTTATCGGCGGCGGCGAGGGCAGGGCTGATCAGCTGCTTGCCCAGCCCCTTGCCGCGCTCCGCCTTTCGCGTGCCGATGGTGAAAAGGTAAAGGTGGCGGTCCTTGGGATGCTCCCGCGCCATGGTTTCGCCCGCCGTCAGCGCGCGCTTGGCGGCGCCCTTTGAACCCTTTTGCATCAGCGTCCAGACGAGGCCCAGCGTCGCCAGCGCGCCAAGCTCCTTTCTCCGGTCCGACAGGCACCACATCGTCGCGCCGCGATCTCCGGCCAGATGGCAGATCCCGTTCGGGATATAGAGATGCCGCGCGAGTTGCGAGAATACCGGCGTCAGCGCGTCCGTTCGGCCAAATATCCAGAGGTTCACCGGGTCTTCGGCAAAGGCTTCTCCGGTAATGTCGCCCATGCGGCGCCAATCTGCCGCCCCCGCATCCCGCATATCCTCCGGCAGGCGAATCTCCAGCATGTTCAGCCCTTTGTTGTTTTCACCGGCCCTATAGGACGCTAACACCCACGCTTTCGCAACCGGAGAGCCGACACATGCGCAATGGCGGACGCATCAGCGCAGCAATTTCTGTCCTGACGGACGTGCTGCAGAGGCATCAACCGGTGAAAATTGCCGTGCGCGACTGGGGCAAGCGAGCCCGTTATGCCGGCTCCAAGGACCGTGCCTGGGTGTCAGGTCTCGTGCTGGATGCCCTGCGGCGCCGCAACTCGACAGCCCATCATATGGGCCATGACGATCCGCGCGCACTGGTTTTCGGCACGCTGCGCTTTGCCTGGGACTGGCCCGCCCGCGACATCGAACAGGCCTGCTATGACGATCACGGCCCCACGCCCCTGACGAATGCAGAGCGCGACGCGCTCATCATGGCGCCCGATCCAACCGCGCCGATCCATGTTCAAGGCGATTTTCCCGAATGGCTGGCGCCGCATATGGAACGTGTCTTCGGGCCTGATACCGTGGTCGAGGCGCAGGCCATGGCCGTCCGCGCGGATGTGGATCTGCGCGTCAACACGCTGAAATCAGACGCAGAGAAAGCCGCGCTACCGCTCAAATCCGTCCGGGCGATACCCTCAAAGCTGCTGACCAGCGCCTACAACATCCCCGCCCGCGACCCCACGGAGCGCGAAGACTCCATCGAGGGGATTCCGGCCTTTTCGAAAGGCTGGGTGGAGGTGCAGGATGCAGGCAGCCAGATCGCTGCGGCCGCCGCAAATGCCAAGCCGGGAGAGCAGGTGCTGGACTATTGCGCGGGCGGCGGGGGCAAGACGCTCGCCCTGGCGGCGCAGATGCACGGCACCGGCCAGATCTATGCCTATGATATTGATGGAAAGCGCCTCTCCGCGCTCGTTCCGCGTCTCAAGCGCTCCGGGGCTCACAATGTTCAACTCGTCCACCCCAGCGAAGGTACGAGCCTTGAGCCGCTGGTTGGCCAGATGGACCTCGTATTTGTCGATGCGCCTTGCACCGGCACTGGAACCTGGCGCCGCAAGCCAGATTCCAAATGGCGCGTGAAGCCCGCCCAGCTCGCCAAGCGCATGGAGGATCAGCGCCAGATCCTCGCCGAAGCGGCCAACTATGTGAAACCCGGCGGTCGCCTCTTGTATGCAACCTGCTCCTTCCTGATCGAGGAAGACGAGGACCGCGTTGCCGAATTCCTGGCTGCCGATACCCGCTTCCGCGAGGGAGACGCCGCTGAAGCCGCGATTGCTTCAGGCCTTCTGACCGGCCATGGCGCCGCCGTCGTCCGCAAATTCCGCAGCCCTACCGGCAGTGTCCGGCTCACGCCGCGCCGGGCGGGCACCGATGGCTTCTTCTTCGCGCTGCTGAACCGGGAAGCTTGATCCATAGGGCTGTCCAAATTGCTCCATGGCGCGTTTCACAGCCTTTCGCAGCAGCGAAAGCCCCGCTAATAGGGGCCATGACACAGCAAGCCGATTCCGCCCCCAATTCCCATGAGCGCGTCCTGATCGTCGATTTCGGCAGTCAGGTGACCCAACTGATCGCCCGCCGCCTGCGCGAAAGCGGCGTCTATTGTGAGATCCATCCTTTCAACAAGGTGGATGGCGCTTTCCTGAAGGCGTATCACCCTCAGGCCATCATTCTCTCAGGCGGCCCGGCCAGCGTCACATGGCAAGACGCGCCCCTTGCTGATCAGGCCATATTCGACAGCGGCCTTCCCATCCTCGGCATCTGCTATGGCCAGCAGGTGATGATGCACCAACTCGGCGGACGTGTGGAAAGCGGCACCAGCCGCGAATTTGGCCGCGCCTTTATCGAGCCGGTGGAGGACGATCCGATCCTCGAGGGGCTGTTTGAGGGCGGCAATTCTGAGCAGGTCTGGATGAGCCATGGTGACCATGTGGCAGATATGGCGCCCGGTTTCGGTGTCATCGCCCGGTCGCCCGGCGCGCCTTATGCAGTCATCGCTGATCCGGAGCGGAAATTCTACGGCACCCAGTTCCACCCCGAAGTCGTCCACACTACGCATGGCGCGCGCCTCCTGCGCAACTTCACGCACGGGGTCGCCGGCCTCAAGGGCGACTGGACAATGGCAGCCTACCGGGCCGAAGCCATCGAAAAGATCCGGGCTCAGGTCGGCAAGGGCAGGGTGATCTGCGGTCTTTCCGGCGGCGTGGATTCCTCCGTAGCCGCCGTTCTTATCCACGAAGCCATTGGTGATCAGCTCACCTGCGTTTATGTCGATCACGGACTGATGCGCGCTGGCGAAAGCGAGCAGGTCGTCAGCCTCTTCCGCGAGCATTACAATATTCCGCTCGTGCATGTGGACGCTTCGGAACTCTTTCTCGGCCAGCTCGACGGCGTGACGGACCCGGAGAAAAAGCGCAAGATCATCGGCGGCCTGTTCATTGATGTATTCGATGCCGAAGCCAGCAAGATCGGCGGCGCCGATTTCCTTGCTCAGGGAACTCTGTATCCGGACGTCATTGAAAGCGTCTCTGCCATCGGCGGCCCCTCGGTCACCATCAAGAGCCACCACAATGTCGGTGGCCTCCCCGCACGGATGAAGATGAAGCTGGTTGAGCCGCTGCGGGAACTCTTCAAAGACGAAGTGCGCGCCCTGGGCCGCGAACTCGGCCTGCCCGAAGCCTTCGTCGGCCGCCATCCGTTCCCTGGGCCCGGCCTTGCCATCCGTATTCCCGGCGCCATCACTCGCGAGAAGGCTGACACCCTCCGCAAGGCAGATGCCATCTATATCGACGAGATCCGCAAGGCGGGCCTTTATGACGAAATCTGGCAGGCGTTCAGCGTGCTGCTTCCCGTCAACACCGTCGGCGTCATGGGAGACGAGCGCACCTATGAGGCTGTCCTCGCCCTGCGCGCGGTAACGTCTACTGATGGTATGACGGCGGACTATTATCCCTTTGAGCATGCCTTCCTCGGGAAGGTCGCCACACGGATCATCAATGAGGTGAAGGGCGTCAACCGGGTTGTCTACGATGTAACATCCAAACCGCCTGGCACAATCGAGTGGGAATAGGGACAAAGATCATGTCAGACAACAAACGTATTGTGCTCTCCAGCGACCACGCGGCCATCGACCTTCGGCAGACCATCGCGGCGCATATTGCGGCGCAGGGCTGGGAGCCAGTCGATATTGGTCCCGTCACGCCGGAAAGCACGCATTATCCCAAACACGGCGAAGCGGCCGCCCGGCTTGTGGCCTCCGGCGATTGCCGGTTCGGCATCATTCTCTGCGGCACGGGCCAGGGCATCATGATGGCTGCCAACAAGGTGAAGGGCATCCGGTGCGGCGCGTGCAGTGACACGTTCTCAGCCCGCATGATCCGCCAGCACAATGATGCGAATATGCTCTCCCTCGGCGTGCGGGTGATCGGTGAAGGCCTGGCGCTGGATATCGTCGATGCCTTCCTGGCCGCGCAGTTTGAGGGCGGCCGTCACGCCGCGCGCGTGGATATGATTGTCGCGCTGGAGGCCTGAGGGCAGGCCGAAACCCCGCAAATGGCACGAAACTTGCGCCGTTTGGCCAGGTTTGTTTCAGTTGCCGCTGTTGCTGCCATCTCCGCGCCCGGGCTGGCCAGAACGGGTCTCCGCTGTATATCTTCCGCAACCGGGCCGGGACGCCGGGCTGCGGGATGGCTTCAAAGGCAGTAAGATTTGAGCAGGATGACAGAATTCAGGGGGATCGGAAGGCTGGCCCTTCAGGGCGAGTTCCTGGGCCATCCGGACGACCCGGCAATTGTCCTGCTTGAGCATCCTCAGCAGAGCTCTGACTTCTGGAGAGATCTGTCTGTCGCCCTCGTGAAAGCGGGCAGGCAGGTTGTGCGCATCGCTCACGGGGAAACCTCGCCCGTGCTCAAGCGGCGCGACACAGACACCTACACACCCGAAACCCTGCGCGCCATTCTCAGCCAGCTCCCGATGCGGCCGGTCCTGCTTGCGGCAGGCGATCATGCCGCCGCGGCCATCAGCGCCGTCAGCCAGGATGGCGCATTGCTCGCAACCGGCCTTGTTCTCATTACGCCGGACATTCATCCGGCCACTGAGATCGCCGTCATTCTGGAAAGTCTGCAGGCGCTGATCATCACAACCGCCCAGGGCGCACCCCCTTATGGCATCGCACATGTTGCGATGGGCATCCCGCATGCCGAGGCTGTGGAAATCGGGGCAGGCGAGCCGTTGACCGCCGCAGAATGCCTCGATGCTTTCAGCGCCGTTCTGATCGATTTTCTGGAGCGCCGCCTGCCGCGCTCAACGCCTGAATACAGGCTCGGCTCGGACGCGCGGACCCTGCGTGATGCCCTGGGATGTTTCGCCACCGGCGTTACCATTCTCACAGCGCGGGACAGCGCCGGCCAGCCCGTCGGCCTCACCGCCAATTCCTTCACGTCCGTCTCGCTCGATCCGCCGCTGCTGCTGGCCTGTATCGCCAGATCCTCGGCGAGTTCGGAAGTGTTCCGGGCGTCCGCGCATTTTGCGGTAAACGTCCTTCACATCGGGCAGCAGCCAGCTTCGATCCGCTTTTCGCGCCGCGATGAAGACCGTTTCGGCGCCACCCCCTGGGAGCCGGGCCTGAACGGTACGCCGGTGCTGACAGGCTCTCTGGCCACATTTGAATGCGCCCGTCATGATATTCACGAAGGCGGCGATCACATCATTCTCATCGGCCAGGTCGAGCGCGCCCGGTTTGAGCCGCGCCGTGACCCGTTACTCTATTTCCGCGGCAAATACCGCCGCCTGCATTTCTCCTGACGGGCCTCCGAAAGTCTTAACGAAATCCTGATCCGCCGCGCCATGCTTGCCCTCTGCAAGAGGGGAAGGGGGTAGGTTCCGGCCGCCCGGCCTCGCTGGCGCCGCCGCGCAAGACGGCTCGCCAATCCTCAGCCTGAAGCTCCAGAAGCCGCGCGACAGCCCGCGTTCCTTATGCCATGAGTCGCATAATCTATATTATGGGCAATTTTATTATTGGCGCCACGGGGCGCCTAAGATCCTGAATTCACAATTGATTCTTGAGGACATGCACACGCGATCGAGCGGCTTATCCCGCCCCGCCCATCAATCAGCCGCCTCAGCCGCTGATCCTGATTTCCATGCCGTCAAAACCTGGCTCAACATTCGGCGGCAGTGTTTCCAACAATGTCCGGTAATCCATATCGACATGCAGATTGGTAAGCACCGCCCTCGCCGGCTTCAGCGCCTCGATCCATTCGAGCGCCTGGTCAAGATGCGCATGGGACGGGTGCGGCGCATATCGCAGCGCATCAATGATCAGCACATCCAGCCCGGCAAGACGTCTCAGCGTAGCGGCCGGCAGCGCGTTAACGTCGTTGCAATAAGCGACATTGCCAATCCGGTAACCCATGCACGGGATTGCGCCATGGACCATGGCCATAGGCAGGAATTCCACAGCCCCGCCCGCCCCGCTGACTGTAAACACCTGGCCGTCATTCACGGTGGTGTGCGGAGACAGGATCGGCGGATAACCTTTGCCGCCAACAAAACAGTATTCAAACCGCGTCATCAGACTGCCGCGCGCATACGGATCAAAATAGACCGGGATAGCGCTGCGCTGGCGGATGGCCAGGGCGCGCACATCATCAATGCCGTGGGACTGATCCGCGTGATCGTGCGTGTAGATAACCCCGTCCAGATGCGTCACGCCGGCGTCCAGAAGCTGCTCGCGCAAGTCGGGCGACGTATCGATCAGGATATTCGTCAGCGCGCCGCTCGCGCTCTCTTTCTGTACCAGCGCGCCGCAGCGCCGCCGTCTGTTCCTGGGCTCTGCTGGATCACAGACACCCCAGTCACCGCCCACACGGGGCACCCCGCCGGATGATCCGGTGCCGAGCAGGATGATCCGTGAGCCGCTCACGCCGCACCCACCTTGTCAAACAGTGTCAGCGCGTTGGCTTCGGTGATCTCCTTCACCTCATCCACAGGCATCCCCTTGAGCGCCGCCAGCGCTTCGGCCACGTGAACCAGATAGGAAGGCTCATTGCGCCGCCCGCGCATCGGAACGGGCGCCAGATACGGACAATCCGTTTCCAGAATGATCCGCTCGATCGGCACATCCCCCATCACGGCGCGCACATCCTTTGCGCTCTTGAAAGAGAGTATTCCGGAGACGGAAAAATAAGCTCCCAGCCTCAGCGCCCGCTGCGCGAGCCCCTCTCCGCCAGTATAGCAATGAAGCAGTGGACGGATGGCGCCCTTGGCCATTTCCGCCTCGAGAATATCCGCCATCAGATCGTCCGCCTCCCGCGTATGCAGGATAAGAGGAAGCCCGGTCTGGCGCGCCGCAGAGATATGTTCCAGAAGGCTCGAAACCTGTTCTTTTTCCGGGCTGTATCCATAGTGAAAATCAAGGCCCGTTTCGCCGATCGCCACCACCTTCGGATCCTGCGCGGCATCGATCATCATCTGCGCGGTCACATGGGTGAAATCCTTCGCATGGTGCGGATGCGTGCCCACCGAACACCACATATCGGCGTTCGCGCTGGCAATGGCGTAAACGGACGGAAAATTGTCGAACCGGTCACAGATCGCCAGGAAACGCTGCACCCCAGCGCTTCGCGCGCGTGCCAGAACGTCTTCAAGATCCTCGGCAAAAGCTTCGCCGTGCAGGTTCACATGGGTATCAAACATCAATCCATCATTCACTTGGTTGGGGCAGCTTCATGCATCGCCGCAATGATCTTGGAGGCGACTTGCGCTGCGTCCATGTTCAGGGTTTCCGCGTCACCCGAAAGCCGCGCCAGGCCGAGCCAGGCTTTGGCGGCGCGCGGCTCGTGCTCGGCGCGCTGGGCGACCCATTCCAGCACCTCATCCCGGAACGCAAGCTCGGCCTCCGGCCCGTCGCTGGCGGCGCTCAGAGCGGCGGCAACGATCTTGTCAGACGGTTTGGGCATCGCCTTGATCAATGCCCGCGCCGCGCTTGCCGCATTCATGGCCGCAGTCGATGACAGCCGCAGCCCAAGCCCTGGCCGTCCCCTTGCCAGGCTGCTGGCGGCAGGCGGCGCGCCGGCCGCCTCCAGCGCGCGCGCGCAGTTTTCTTCCGATAAAATGGAGAGTTGCAGGATGCGGCACCGCGACCGGATGGTCGGGAGGATTGGCTTGGACCGGTGATTGACCAGCAGCAGGATGCTCTGCGCCGGTGGCTCCTCCAGCGTCTTGAGAAGCGCGTTCGCTGAGTTCCGGTTAGCCTCGTCAATCGCGTCCACGATGCCGACCCGCCAGCCACCCAAGGCAGGCTTCATCTCGAAATGGTGCGTCATCTGGCGGATCTGGTCCACCGTGATGTCCTGCGCCAGCTTGCCCTTGTCATTGAGTTCGCGCCGCTGAACGCTCATGTCCGGATGGCTGCCGGCAAGAATGGCGCGCATCACGCTGTCATCCGCAGGCGCATCAAACGGCGCCGATGAGGGCCCCCGCGCACCCAGCAGATAGGCGCCAATCCGCTCGGCCAGCCGCGCCTTGCCGATGCCGGACGGCCCCTCGATCAGCCAGGCATGATGCAGCCGCCCGCTGCGGTATGCAGAGAGGAACGCCGCCTCCGCCGCTTCATGTCCGAAGAGAGGAAGCGCAGCGGTCATCGCGGCACCGCGCCTGGCCTATTCACCAGCGAACCGATTTCAGCCCATGCCGCAGCCAGAACGCCCTCAGGTGTCTGCCCGGCATCAATCAGCCGGCATCGCTCTGGCTCTGCCTGCGCTATTGCCAGGAAGGCGGCACGAACCGCCTCATGGAATGCATCCGGCCGGCGCTCGAACGTGTCGAGCGCGCCCGCGCGCACAGCCCGCCGCTCACGCGCGATCTCAAGCGAGACATCCAGAACCAGCGTCATTGAGGGCAGTGTACCGCCGAGCACTTCGCGTTCAATCGAGAGCAGGGTGTTTTGCGCCACGCCGCCGCCGATGGACTGATAGACGCGCGTGGAATCGGCAAACCGGTCACAGATCACCCAGTCTCCGCGCGCCAGCGTGGGCCGGATCAGCTTTTCCAGGTGGTCCCGGCGCGCCGCATTGACCAACAGCGCCTCAGACAGCGGTGACCACGCCTCCCCTTCCGGCGGGTGCAGCAGCAGATGGCGCGCTGCTTCGGCCAGCGGCGTGCCGCCTGGTTCCCTGGTCAGCACGGCATGAATACCGGCCGCCTCCAGCTTCAGGACAAGCGCCTTGGCCAGCGTAGACTTTCCAGTGCCCTCGCCGCCTTCCAGCGTGATGAAATGTCCGGCCGGCCGGTCACTCATTGCCACTGGAAATGAACGTCCGCACGCCTTCGAGCGCCATGCCGGCAAAGCCGAGCTTCTTCACATCCGCTTCAGCGATGATCGGGGCCTCGGTGGGCTCTGAGCCCTCCATAGTGATGACGAGCTTACCGACCTGATCACCTTTTTTCACCGGCGCTTTTACAGGGCCGGCGAGCACGATCTCCACTTTCGCGTTGGAGAAAGCGGCCTTGTGGCCAGCCACTTCAATCGGCTCCGCCAGCGAAACCGGCACCGCACGGGTTTCGCCAAGCCAGACCTCGACATCCGGCAGCGCCAGCGTTTCCGGCCCGATCGTTTTCAGCTCGAAGCTCTGGAAGGCGACCCGCATCAGGCGCTCGCTTTCGCGTGCCCGCGCCGCCATCGTGGGCAGACCATTGACAACAATGGTGCGGCGCACGCCGTCACGTACGGCTGAAGCCGTCAGGCCATAGCCGGAAGATTCCAGATGCCCGGTTTTGAGGCCATCCGCGCCGGCCACTTCAAGCAGCGGGTTGCGGTTTGCCTGCGTATACTGCCGCCAGGTGTAGGAGGGCAGCGAGTACCATTCATAATATTGCGGATAGTCGTCGATGGTCATCTTTGCCAGCCGGGCGAGGTCTTCGGCAGAGACCACGTGGCCTTCGCCGCTAAGGCCGGTGGAGTTGACGAAATTCACCGATGTAAGGCCCAGCTCGTGCGCCATCTCGGTCATCCGGCGGGAGAAGGCCTCCTCAGACCCGGAAATGCCTTCGGCCAGCACAATGCACGCATCATTACCGGACATGGTGATCACGCCGTGCAGCAATTCCTCGACAGTCGGGGTATCCTTGGGCACTAGGCCCATCGTGGATGTGCCGGAAGGGAAGCCGCCCCGGCGCCAGGCGTCCTCGCTCACTGTGAACTTGTCCGTCAACGACAGCTCGCCGCGTTCGATCAGTTTGAAGACGACATAGGCCGTCATCATCTTCGTCATCGACGCGGGCGTCATCGGCTCGTCGCCGTTCTTGGAATAGAGGATCTTGCCGGTTGCGTGATCCATGATCACCGCATGGCTCGCCGGCGTGTCGATCATCTGAGCCGAAACACTGGCGCTGCTGAGCGCCCCGAGGGTCAGTAAGGCCGCAAACACCTTGCGAAAGGGAACCACGATGTCTTTCTCCTGTGCCGTTCTGGCGGCCGCAGGATATTCAGCGGCCTTCTGCACTGCATAGGCAGGAAAAAGGGCCGGTTTGTGGTCAGCGTCAATGGGGGTGCTGAGGGTTCCTCAGTATCCGGTGACGATCCGGCCGTCTGCGGTGCCTTCGGCGTAGAGATTATTGCGGACCTGCTCGGCGGCGGCATGATCCTGGAAAGGGCCAACGCGGACGCGGAAAAAGTCGGCGCCGTTGACGCGGGCGGGCACAATCTCAACCGGCAGGCGCGATTCGACCTGACGCAGCATCGCTTCAGCATTGCCGATATCGGAGAAGGAGGCGAGCTGGACAAAGACACCGCCAGTGGCCGCCACAGGGGCAGTGTAGGCAACCGGCTGAGGCGCAACCGTCATCGACATCAGGCGCGGCGTCTGCGCCGAAGTCGTCCCGCCGCCCAGAAGCTCGTCCTCCGCAGCCACAGTTGCAGCGGATGCCATCTGCGTCACAACCGGTTGCGCAGCAGGGGCTTTCACCGGAGGAAGAACCGGAGCAGGCGCGCCCGAAGTCTGCGAAACGGCTTGGGCGGCCAGCACAGGTGCGGGGCTCAGATAGCGCACACGTACATTCCCCTTCCCTGCGCCGTTCATGCCAAGCGCTTCGGCGGCCTTGCGCGACAGCTGCAGGTTGGCGCCGTCCTCAAACGGGCCGCGATCATTCACGCGCACCACAACTTCGCGCCCGGTGTCCAGATTGGTCACATGCACGAGGCTCGGCAGCGGCAGGCTGGGGTGCGCAGCGGTCATTTCAGCCTGGCTGAACAGCTCGCCATTGGCCGTGGGCAGGCCGGCAAATTCTTCGCCATACACAATCGCAAGCCCGGTTTCGACAAACTCGCCATTGACCGCCGGAGGGGCAGTGGGCTGCGCAACAACCGGTGCTGGCGCGGCGTAACCCATCCCCTGCCCGGCCGGCTCAGGCATTGCCTGAAGCGACACGCTTTCGACCACGGGACGGGCGGGCACCAGCATCTGCGGCGCTTCGGTCAGCGCGCTTTCGCGGCTCGTCCGGGCCAGCGGCGCTGTGGTTGTGGAGGCAGTGCGCACTTCACCGGCGCCAGGCTGGGAGTCCGGGTAGCGGAACTCGATGCGCGCCGTCGCCTTGTCCACCGGGGCAGACCGGGCTTGCGGCGCGGCCACAACAGGGGTCTGGGCAACGCGATAGGTCGCGGGCACCGGCGCATTCATCGCTTCGTTCTTGTAGACGATAGGCGCGCCTTTAGGGCTCGCTTCAGCCGTTGCGCCAAGAGCGCAGGCAAAAGCAAGAACGGAAAGGGCAACCTTGGAACGGCTGACAAAAGTCGAACGCTTGAACGGCATGGGCCGCAAATCTCCTCATTCTGAGTACCGGATCACATTCAGTGGTCCGGGCGGCTTCTGCCGCTTTCAGGAGGGTGTTTACCATGGGTTGGTGGAATCCCCGTCAACGCAGACAGGTAATCCAACACGCCGGATTAAGCGTGTAGTAACAGTTTTGGCGCCCTTCCCCTCTTGCCTTCCCGGCAGGCTTCGGGGAAACAGCACCGGCCCGGAGGAGTGGCAGAGTGGTTTAATGCGGCGGTCTTGAAAACCGTTGAGCCTTCGCGGGCTCCGGGGGTTCGAATCCCTCCTCCTCCGCCAGCAGCTTATCGGTCCATTCCGGACACATGGTTTACATTCCATACCGGTCAGATGGTTTACACATTTGCCGGTGCGAAGGGATTGTCTGCGGGTTCGACGCGATCCTCCTGACTGTCGAAGAAGCCCAGATCATAGTTGAGGAATGAGACCAGCCACACCTGATCTTCGACTTCGCGCAATCCCAGTATCTGGCCCGCGAAGACCTGGCTGAGATTGATCTTACGTTTTCCTATGCAGTTCCGCCCGCAGCGCGTGACCCGGACGGTCCGGTCATGAAAGGGATACTCTGGATCGCCAGGCGGCACATAGAGGCGCGCAGAAGGTGTATAGAGATCGCCGGGACAGGCCCCGCCCAGCGCCTGGTGGGGACGCTCATTGTTGTAAACATCGATGAAGCGGTCGAAGCGTTCCTGTTGCTGAAGAAAATTGAAGGCAGGCGGCTTTGTGGTTTCCTTCTTCAAGGTCAGGTGCATGCGTTCATGGCGGCCGTTTTGCTGCGGGCAGCCTGGGCGAATACGTTCGAGGCGAATACCCAGCATCCCCCCGCTGGGGATGTCGCGATCATCTCTCTAGGCACGCTGCTCTACTGCGCCCTGACAGCGCAGCCCATCAGCCGCCAACATGACCAGCCTTTTCAGGGTAATTACTGGCGCGCAGATTTTCCCGGCCTCAAACCGGCCACCGGCTGGAAACCTATCGCGCCAGTGTAGGCACACGCAGAAGACCAGCATGGCCGCGCCTTCAAATCGGGCAGTTGCGGGGCGAGTTGCCTCGCGGAATTCCCATCATGGTAGAATTCACAACACAGATGAAAGAAACTCGTCCGGTAACCTTAGTTTGAGGTTGAGTCGGCCCGCGAATGCCCTCTAAGACTATGCGCGGGGCGGGCATCCATGCTGCTGCGTTTCGGCCAGAAGGGCGGGAAAATAGTGACAGAATTGATACGGAAAGCCGTGGAGGCGCCGCGCGCATGCGCTTGGGTTTCCTTGAGCCATTCCGGCATCCCAACTCTCGTTTCGGTAGGCGCTTGCCCCTCGGGCAATGAGAGCGCTGCAGCGCTTCCGCCCGTCTATCCAGAGTGGTTGGGAGACCGCGCCTTTGCGGCCGATCACGGTGCCCGTTTCAACTATGTCGCCGGTGAAATGGCGCGCGGAATAGCAACGCCCAAAATGGTTATCGAGGCGGCCCGCGCCGGATGCGTCGGCTTCTATGGCAGCGCCGGTCTCCCCCTCTCCGAAATCAAATCAGGCGTTGCCGGCATCAAATCCGCCCTCGGTCCCGAAACGCGCAACTGGGGCGCCAATCTCATTCACTCTCCGCAGGAGCCTGGCCAGGAAAAAGCGGTGATCGACCTTTTTCTGGCCGAAGGCGTCAGCCGCGTATCCGCCTCCGCCTTCATGCGCCTCACTACCGATGTCGCCCGCTACACGGCCCTGGGTCTCTCGCGCGCTGCAGACGGCACCATCCGCCGCGCCAATCATGTCTTCGCCAAGGTCTCCCGCGCCGAAGTCGCCGAAGCCTTCATGGCGCCCCCGCCTGAAAAGATACTGCAGCAGCTTGTCGCCGCAGGGGATATCACTGCCGCGCAGGCAGACCTTGCCGCCCAGGTGCCCGTCGCCGCCGATATCACCGCCGAAGCCGATTCCGGTGGACACACCGACAATCGCCCCGCCGCGCCTCTCTTCAGCTCACTGGCCGCAGCCCGCGCCAGGATCGCGGCACGCTTCAGCCTGCCTGAAAGCAGCATCCGCATCGGACTTGCCGGCGGCATCGCCACGCCGCAATCGGTGGCCGCTGCCTTCCAGATGGGCGCGGCCTATGTGCTCACCGGCTCCATCAATCAGAGCGCCGTGGAATCCGGCCTCGCCCTGCCCGGCCGCAAACTGCTCGCCAAGGCAGGCCCGGCCGATGTGGCGATGACGCCCGCAGCAGACATGTTCGAACAGGGCGTGCAGGTTCAGGTGCTCAAGCGCGGCACGCTGTTCGCCATGCGCGGCAAGAAATTCCACGCCTTCTATCGCAGCGGCGCTTCTTATGAGACCCTGCCCGCCGAAGATCGCAAATGGATAGACGATGTGCTGGGCGAGCCGTTCGATGCGGCCTGGCAGGCAACGCGCGGCTATATCCAGAAGGTCAACCCGGCCGAAGCGGCCCGGGCGGATACCGACGGCAACAAACGCCTTGCCCTGGTGGCCCGCCGCTACCTGTTCATGGGCGCCCAATGGGCGCGCGAAGGGCAGGCTGACCGCACGGCCGACTATCAGATATGGTGCGGCCCGGCGATGGGCGCCTTCAATGAATGGGTCGCCGGCAGCTTCCTGGAGCCGGTTGAGGCCCGCACCGTCCGCCAGATCGCGCTGAACCTCATGGAAGGCGCCGCCCGCATCACCCGCGCCGGCCAGCTGCGCGCCATCGGCCTCACCGTTCCTGCCGAGCTGTTTTCCTTCCGGCCCGTTGCCTTCGAGTAAGATCATGACACGCAAGTCTTCCCTTTACGATCCCGCAGCGCCCATTGCAGTGGTCGGCATCGGCGCGATCTTTCCAGGACGCGGCGATACGACGGGCTTCTGGCGCGACATCTTCGAGGGCCGCAACCTTCTCACCGATACCCCGCCCACGCATTGGCTGGCGGACGACTATTACGACGCCAATCCGCTGACGCCGGACCGCACCTACGGCCGCCGCGGCGGTTTTCTCTCGCCGGTCGCCTTTGATCCGCTGGCCTTCGGCATCCCCCCCGCCGCCCTGCAGACCACTGACACCGCTCAGCTCCTGGCCCTCGTCGCCGCCAGGATGACTCTCGACGATGCTGAGCGCGACAGCGGCGGAAAGTTCGACCGTACACGCACCAGCGTCATCCTCGGCGTTGCGTCTGCCACCGAGCTCACCGCCCATATGGCAGGCCGTCTCCAGCGCCCCGCCTGGGTCAACGCCATGCGTCAGGCCGGCCTGCCGGAAGACGAAGTGCAGGACATCGCCCGCCGCATCGAGAGCCATTATACGGAGTGGAAGGAAAGCACCTTCCCCGGCCTCTTGGGCAATGTCGTCGCCGGGCGCATCGCCAACCGTCTGGATCTCGGTGGCAGCAATTATGTTACAGATGCCGCCTGCGCCTCCAGCCTCTCAGCCCTGCAGATCGCCATGCACGAATTGCGGGCAGGCGATTCCGATATGGTGCTGACCGGCGGCGTTGACGCGCTGAACGACATCCTGATGTTCATGTGCTTTTCAAAGACGCCAGCGCTCTCGCCCACGGGCGATTGCCGGCCTTTCTCGAATGCTGCTGATGGCACGATGCTCAGCGAAGGCATCGGCATGATCGCCCTGCGCCGCCTTGAGGATGCCGAGCGGGCCGGGAACCGCATTTATGCCCTCATTCGCGGCATCGGCGGCGGTTCCGATGGCAAGGGCACCGCCATCTACACGCCCCTGCCCTCAGGCCAGGCCCGCGCTCTGCGCCGCGCTTATGATCAGGCAGGCTATGGCCCCGGCGCCGTCGATCTCGTCGAAGCGCACGGCACCGGCACCAAGGCCGGCGACAAGGCAGAGCTTGAAGGCCTGCACCAAGTCTTTGGCGAGCACGCATCCGGCAACGAGCCCTGGTGCGCCATCGGCTCGGTCAAATCCCAGATCGGCCACGCCAAAGGCGCCGCAGGTTCGGCCAGCCTGGTGAAAGCCATCCAGTCCCTGCACCGGAAAGTCCTTCCGCCCACGATCAAGATCGAGGAACCCGCCGACGTCATCCGCGACAGCGCCTGCTTCTACGTCAACACCGAGGCCCGCCCCTGGATCAGCGCCCCCGCACGCCCGCGCCGCGCCTCGGTCAGCTCCTTCGGTTTCGGCGGCAGCAACTTCCATGTCGCCCTGGAAGAATATACCGGCCCGGCTGCGGCTAAACCCGAGCGCGTGTTTCCCGCCGAACTCTTCCTCTACAGCGCCGATGACAGCGCCGCCCTGACCGAAGCCTTGAAAGACGCGGCGCAGGCTGGCCTCACCGAAGATGCCTTCGCCAGCGCTGGAGAAACCACCCTCAAACGCTTCAGCGCCAGCGCGCCCGTCCGCGCCGCCATCACCGCCACCAGCCAGGAAGACCTCGCCGCCAAGGCCGCCCGCCTTGCCGCGCAGATCGCAGACGGTTCAGCCGGCCGCGCGCCCCTGCCGCAGGGCTGCAGCCTGTCCCTCACGCCGGCCATGCCAGGCAAGATTGCCTTCCTCTTCTCTGGCCAGGGTAGTCAGTATACGGGCATGGGCGCAGACCTCGCCATGGCCTTCCCCGCCGCCCGCGCCGTATGGGATACGGCCGCCAGCCACCCCGTCACCGGTGCGCTGAAGCTCCACCGCCTTGCTTTCCCGCCAACGGCCTTCGACCAGGTGGAGTTCGGCAACCAGACCAAACGCCTCACCGCGATGGAGCACGCCCAGCCAGCGATCGCCGCCGTCGCCCTCTCCCATCTCGCGCTCATTGAGGCCCTCGGTCTCGAGGCGGACATGACCGGTGGCCATTCCTTCGGCGAGATCATGGCCCTGCACCATGCCGGCGCTTTCGATACAGACGCCGCCCTCACCATCGCCGCCGCCCGTGGCCGGGCCATGGCCGATGCGGCTGCGTCAAACGAAGGCGCCATGCTTGCCGTCCAGTGCGAGGCAGACGCCGTGCGTGATCTGGTCAGCCAGATCGGCGGCGGCCTCGTCATCGCCAACGATAATGGGCCGAGCCAGGTCGTCCTTTCCGGCCCCGTAGCCGCCATCCAGAAGGCCGAAGCGCTGATCGCAGAACGCGGCGTCAAGGCCCGCCGCCTGCCGGTTGCCACCGCCTTCCATTCCAGCGTCGTCAGCGCCGCAGTTGATCCGTTCCGGGATGTTCTCTCCGGACAGAAGATCAAGAAGCCTCGCCTGCCGGTCTACGCCAACGCCACAGCAGCGCCCTACAAAGCCAAGACTGCGGACATGGCTGGCGAGATCGCCTCGCAGGTCGCCACCCCAGTCCGCTTCCGCGAGGAAGTCGAAGCCATGTATGCCGCCGGCGCCCGTATCTTTGTCGAGATCGGCCCCGGCAATGTCGTCAGCGGCCTCGTTGCCGACACGCTCGGCATCCGAGACCATCTCGCCGTCGCGCTGGACAACAAGCGCGTCAACGGCGTCGCCCAGTTCCTGTCGGCTCTCGGAAGCCTCAGCGTCGCGGGCATCCCGCTCGATTTTGCCGCCCTGTTCAGCGAAACGCCGCCGCCGGTTCCAAAGCCGCCGCCATCGCGCCATGCGGTGATGCTCACGGGTGCCAATCACGACCGCCCCTATCCGCCCAAAGACGGCGCCGCCGGACGCGCGCCGCCCAACCCGCCACGCGCCCGGCCCACCGCCGCTCCACCACCCCCTCATACGCCGCCTCCCCCCACCTCCTCCCAGCCAGTTGCCGCCGCTTCTCCAGAAAGGATTTCGACGTCCATGCCCGATCTGCCCCGCCCGACCGATCCTTCCCAGCTTCCGGCACCCGCGTCTCACCCCTTCGCCGCGCCCGCCAGCGCCATAGAGCGCATCTGGCATGAGGTATCCCAGCGCCATCAGGATTACCTGCAGACCACCGCTGCTGCCCACACGGCCTACCTGAACGCAGCCGCTGCCCTGCTCGGCGGCGCCCAGATTCCGCAGGCCGCACTCCCCGTTCCGGCGCCCGCCCCCGCCCTGCCGCCACCCGCCGCGCCAGCGCCTCAAGCTGCGGCTGCGCCTTCCCCGGCGCCGGCACGCCCCGCTGAAATCAACATCGCGCCCGCCCCTGCCGCTGCCAAACCGTACACGAACGGGGCTGCCGCGCCGCAGGCCCCAGCCCCGAAACCACAACCCGCGCCTGCGCCAGCCATCCCTGCGTCCGCAAAAGCCGCCGCCGGCCCAGACCCCATCGCCCTGGTCCGCGCAATCATCTCCGAAAAGACGGGCTACCCCGAAGACATGCTCGAGATCGACATGGACCTTGAAGGCGAACTTGGCGTCGACTCCATCAAGCAGGTCGAAATCCTCTCCACCCTGCGCGACCGTGTTCCGGAACTGCCGGAAATCGACCCGGAGAAACTCGTCGAACTGCGCACCATCGCCGCCATCGCCGCCATGCTCGGCAGCGCCCCGGCACCGGCAACCGCGCCTGTTGCGCAGACTGCTGCCCAGGCACCCGCCGCAGCCCCTGCTGCCCAGGCCGACAATGGCGTCACGGTCGCCGTCGTCCGTTCCCTGATCGCCGAAAAGACCGGCTATCCCGATGATATGCTCGAAGAGGACATGGATCTTGAAGGCGAACTCGGCGTCGATTCCATCAAGCAGGTGGAAATCCTTTCCGCCCTGCGCGACCGGTACCCCTCGCTGCCGGAAGTCGATCCGGAAGACATTGCCGAGCTGCGCACCATCCGGAAGATCGCCGATTTTTTTGCCTGAGGGATGGCGGGCCGGCTCCCGCCGCCCCCCGTCCCGCGCCGCCTGAACCAGTCCTGCCAGCCTATATGTGCGAGGTGCGACCCGCACATTGGGAGCCTGTCCTGCCGCCTTCGCGTCAGGCGCTGCCCCCGTCTGTGGAGGTCACAACGGCCGAGCCCGCCGCCGCGCACGCCCTGCTGGCCGGTCTTGCCGCCGCAGGTATACCGGCCACCCTGGTTCAGGCCCCCAGCGGCGGCGCGCACATTATTCTGTTCACGGAAGGCCTTGCCGCCACCTCCATGACGGCGCGCCACTGGGCCGCCCTCGCCGCTGCGCGTCCCGCCCGCAGGCCTGGCGTGCAGCTTATCTTCCTTCAGACACTCTCCGCCGATAGCGGTCTTGAAGGGCTCGCGCGCACCTTGCGGCGTGAATGGCCGGATGTAGCCGTCGCCTGCTGGACACTGATCGAAAACATATCCGGCGATGTCATCTCCGGCTGGCTTGCCCACGGCGCTGAAGACCTCTGGCTTTCGCCTGACGGCACCGCCCGCCGCGCCGCCCTCGGCCCGTTCATCGCGCCGCGCCCCATCCCGCCGCCCGCTCCCGGCCTCTGGCTGGTCACCGGCGGCGCGCGCGGGGTCACCGCCAATTGCGCCATTGAAGTTGCCCGCCGGAGCGGCGGCACCTTCCTGCTCGCCGGCCGCTCCGCAGAAACGCCATGGCCGGCAGACGTGCCGGAGACCGCTGATCTCAAAGCCCTCCGGGGCCTGATGGCCTCAGCCGCCGTCAAACGCGGCGAAAAGCCATCTCCCGCCGCGATCGACAAAACCGCCCGCGCGGCCATCGCAGGCATGGAAATTCGCGCCACGCTCGCCGAAATCCGTGCTGCCGGGGCCGAGGCGCATTACCTTCCGATGGATACCTCAGATCCCGCCTCTGTCGAGGCGGCGCTCGCCACAATCCGCCAGCGTTTCGGCGCGATCACGGGGCTCATTCATGGCGCCGGTGTGATTGCAGACCGTCTCGTAGAGGAAAAAACCGAAGCCGAATTCCGCCGTGTCCTCGCCACCAAGGCCGAAGGCCTCTTTCACATCCTCGCGCGCATTGACCGCACCGCCCTCCGCCATGTCGGCCTCTTCTCGTCGGCGTCGGCATTCTTCGGAAACCGGGGCCAGTCGGACTATGCCATGGCCAATGCCATCCTCGCCAATGCCGGCCGCGCGCTGCAGGCAGAACTGCCCGCCGCGCAGGTCAAGGTGTTCGACTGGGGCCCATGGGAAGGCGGGATGGTGGATGCCACCCTTGCCAGCCACTTCAAACAACAGGGCGTCCATCTTATTCCGCTCACGGAAGGGGCCCGCATCTTCGCCCATGAACTCCTCGCCGGAGACCCCGCCGATGTCGAACTCGTGGTCGGCACAGTCTGGAGCGACACATGAGCCGGTTTGAACCCATCGCCATCGTGGGTGAAGGCTGCGTCCTGCCGGGCGCTGCCTCTCCGGATGCGCTCTGGAACATCGTTGCGGAAAAACGCATCGTCACCCAGCGCGTCTCCCCCGCCCGCCTTGGCCTAGCAGATCGCGGCGCTGCCAACCCCGCCTGGATTTCCGGCCTTGTTGATGAAGGGCCAGGCCCAGCGGAACAGACACTCGATCCTGTCTGCCGCTGGCCCCTCAAGGCGGTCTGCGACGCCTGGCGCGGCGCCGCCACAGAGCACATCGCGCCGGCGCGCCGCGCCGTCATCCTGGCAAACCTCCTTTACCCCAGCCGCGCCAAGGCCGATTATGCCGCCGGCATCTGGCGCGATGGCCGCACAGATCGTCCCCTCACGGATACTTTGAACTCAGGCTATCCGGCCCGCCTCATCGCAGAAGCCATCGGCGCGACCGGTCCCGTGCTTGCGCTCGACGCCGCTTGCGCCTCCTCGCTCTACGCCTTCGAAATCGCCTGCCGTAAACTCGCCGCCCACCAGATCGACGTCGCCGCCGTCGCCGGGGTCAACGCCGCCGACAATCTCATCCTCCACATCGGCTTCAGCGCCCTGAAAGCGCTCAGCCCCACAGGCCGCTCACGCCCCTTCATCGAAGGCGCAGACGGCCTCGTCCCGTCTGAAGGCGCCGCCGCCGTCATCCTCAAGCGGCTATCGGATGTGAAGAAGGGCGAAACGGTCCACGGTGTCATTCGCGGCATTGGCCTCTCCAATGATGGCCGCCGCAAGGGCCTTCTCGCGCCAGACGCCACCGGCCAGACCGAGGCCATGCGCCGCGCCTATGCTGCTGGTGACATTGATCCCAATACGGTTCAGTTCCTCGAATGCCACGCCACCGGCACCCCCGTGGGTGACGGCGTGGAGGTCGCCTCTTCCGCGAGTATCTTCGGCCCGCGCCGCCTTCCCGCCGGTTCGCTCAAGGCCAATACCGGTCACCTGATCACCGTCGCCGGCCTCGCCAGCGTCCTGAAACTCACCGCCGCCATGCGCCGCGAAACGCTTCCCGCGATGCCGCTGGATGGCAAGCTCCTGCCGGCCCTCGGCGGGGACGGCCTCACCCCCCTTGCTGATCCCGAACCCTGGCGCCGTGCCAACGCCCCCCGCCGCGCCGCCATCAGCAATTTCGGCTTCGGCGGCAACAATTCCCACCTCATCCTCGAACAGCACGAACCCCGCACCCGCGCCGTCAAGGGCGCGAGCCTCCCGCCGCTCCCGGAGGCAGACGACATCGTCATCTGCGGCATCGGCCTGCTCGCCGGACCGGATCGCGGCGAACGCGCCGTCCTCCGCCGTCTGATGAACGCCCCGCTCCAGGCTGCCCCCGCGACTGCCGAAGTCGCCGCAGATCCCGTCCGCGCGCGCACCCCGCCCGCCGATCTCCTGCGCGCAGAGCCTCAGCAGCTTGCCATCTTCGATGTCGCCACCATGGCGCTGGAAGGCATCGCCCGCCCTGCGCCGGAAGCCTGCGGCGTCTTCACCGGTGTCGCCTGCGCCAATGACAGCGCCCGCTGGCTTCTACGCGAGCGGATCGCCTCCGAAGGCAGCGTCCCACCAGAAGCCCTCAGCGCCATTGCCCCGCCCCTCGTCGCCGCCGATGTCCTCGGCGCCATGGCCAACATGACGGCCAACCGCCTCACAGTGTCGGAAGATTTCCGGGGCCGGGGCTTCGCCATCGCCGCAGACGAAGCTTCCGGCCTCGCCGCGCTCGATACAGCCTGTGACGCGCTCCGTCAGGGCACGCTCGACCTGGCCATCGTTGCGGCGGCAGACTTCGCCACGGAAACCGTCACCGCCTCCCACATGAGTGCGCGCCCGGCCGATCTTGCCGCCGCCCTCGTCCTCAAACGCCGTAAGCACGCTGAAGCCGCGGGCGACCCCATCCTCGGCACGGTCAGCGCCCTCACCTGGTCCCCCGCTAAAGCCCCCGCCGCCCCCAGCCTCACAGAAGCGGCCTATGGCAGCGCGCCGGTCGCAGACGCCCTCTTCGACCTTGCCGCCCGCCTCGCCCTTGCTGCGCGCGGCCTGGCCCCGGCGGCCACCGAAGCCATCGCCGCGCCCTGCCTCGCCGATCCTGTCCCGCCCTTCACCGTCAGCGCCGGCGCCGTCTCCGCCACGCTCACCCCCGCCGCCGTCCGTCCCTCGCCGGACATGCTGCGCCCCACGCCGCATCTCTTCTGGGCCGCCGCCGCCAGCCGCGCCGCCCTCGGCAAAAAGCTCGCCACCGGCAAATCCGGCGGCAAAGGCAAACACCGTATCGCCCTCCTTGCCGCCGATGCTGACAAGCTCCGTGAACTGTCAGATACTGCCGCCACCGCCCTCGCCGCAGACATCGCCCCCGAAGGCGACGGCATCGTCTACGGCACAGGCGATCCCGAAGGCGAACTTGCCTTCGCCTTCACAGGTTCCGCCGCCTCCTACCCCCGCATGGGGCGCGGCCTCCTCGCCGCTTTCCCGGAAGTCGCCGCAAAGCTCGCCAGCATCCCCGCCGCGCAGGCGATGACGCCCCTGCTCGCCAAATCCAGCCTCACCGAGTTCGAACAGCTCTGCGCCGTCAGCCTGCTGACACAGGCCCACACCCTCCTCCTGCGCGATGTGCTTGGCCTCCAGCCCACTGCCGCCCTCGGCCTGTCATTGGGCGAAAGCAACGCCCTCTTCGCCTTCGGCTACTGGAAGGATATGGGCGCCCTGCTGGAAGACATCTCCAACGCCGCCATGTACGAACGCCATCTCGGCGGAGACTTCGAAACGGCGAAAGAAGCCTGGGGCCCCAACGTGCCCACAGACTGGACCAACTGGCGCCTGCGCGCCCCCATCGATCAGGTGCGCAAGGCCGTCGCGGCCCATCCGAATGTAGAGATCACGATCATCTATTCGGATATGGACTCGATGATCGGTGGCCCGGCGGATGCCTGCCGCGCGGTCGCCGAATCCCTCGGCAAGGGTGCTGGCGCGCTGATGCACCAGCATCTCATCGTCCATGCCAGCGCGATGGCCCCCTTCGCGGAGAAATGGCGCGAGCTTCACACCCGCCCCGTCTCTCGCGTCGAGAATGGTCCCCGCCTCTACGCCAACGCCATCAACGCCGCCTACACGCCCAGCAAGGCCAAGGTGGCTGACATGCTGACACGTCAGGCCGTCACCACGGTGGATTTCCCCGCCACCGTCCGGCAGGCCTGGAAAGATGGTGTGCGGACCTTCGTGGAACTCGGCCCCCGCGACTCCCTCACCCAGTCCATCCGCCTCACCCTGAAAGACAAGCCCCACCTTGCCATCGCGGCGGACGAGATCGAGAGCGCAGATCTCGCCCAGATCGCCCGCCTCGCCGCCCCCCTCTTCGCCGCTGGCCATCCCATCCGTATCGAGATGGTCGCAGGTCGCCTCGACGCGGCCCGCGCCCACCCCTGGCCCGCGCCCAAACTACCCACCGTCACCCGCCCAGCGAAATACGCGCCTCCCAAAGTACCCCCGCGCGCGAAACCCGCTGCTCCCGCAAACTCAACCGGCGCCGCCATCCCGCCCGCGCCCGTGCTTCCCGCGCCGGTCTACACCCGCCTCGCCCCCCGGCCTGCCCCCTCTTCTGGCCCGATCCCCTTCCCGCCCCCGCCGGGCACCCGCCAGCCAGCTCCTTCAAAAACCGCCACCCAGCCGCCGCCCACCAGCATCGTCTCCGGCCGCCAGCCTCTCGCCAAACGCGCGCCCAGCGGCAAGGCATGGGACCGCCCGGCCATCGAAGCGGCCTCGCGCGGCGCCATGTCCGCCTTCTTCGGCGAGGCGTTCGCCGCGCAGGATAAGTACGCCCGCAATGTCCGCCTGCCCGCGCCTCCTCTTTTGCTGGTAGACCGGATCACCGGCATCGACGCGGCCCCGCTCGTCGATGGCAAGGGCGTCATCTGGACCGAGACGGACCTCACCGCAGACCATTGGATGATGGAGAATGGCCGCATCCGTCCCGGCCCGCTGATCGAGTGCGGACAGGCAGACCTCACCCTCATCGGCTGGATGGGCGCAGACCTGCGCAACAGGGATGAGCGTGTCTACCGGCTTCTCGGCTGCGAGATCACCTTCCATGAAGGCGGTCTCCCCAAGGCGGGCGACACGCTGAAATTCCAGATCGAGATCACCCAGCACGCCACCTTTGCCGGAGTACGGATGTTCTTCTTCCAGTACGATTGTGAAGCAGGCGGCCGGCGCGCCTTCTCCGTCCGCCAGGGACAGGCAGGCTTCTTCACCGATGCCGAACTCGCCTCCGGCAAGGGCGTGGTCTGGGACGCGGCCAACGAGCCGCCGCCCACCGCCAGCCCCGCCCCGATAGATACCGCCCGGGCAAGCGCCAGGCGCGCTTTCTCTGCTGATGATGTTTCCGCCTTCCGCCGGGGCGACGCCTTCGCCTGTTTCGGCCCCGGCTTCGAGCTTTGCGCCGCCCATTCTTTCCCGCCGCATCTGCCGAACGGCAATCTCTCCTTCTTTGATGATGTGCCCGAATTTGATCCCGAAGGCGGCCCCTGGAAGCGCGGCTATCTGAAGGCCCGCGCCGCCACACCGAAAGACGCATGGTTCTATGAGGGCCATTTCCATAACGACCCCTGCATGCCGGGCACGCTGATGGCTGAAGCAGCCGTCCAGGCGCTGGAATTCTACACCGCCGCTCTCGGCCTCACACAGGAACGCGATGGTTACGTCTTCGAGCCTGTCCCCGGTGAAACGGCAAAGTTCATCTGCCGGGGGCAGGTCATTCCGGATACGGATCACGAGATCACCTATGAAGTTTTCATTGATGAAGTAATCGAGGGCGAAACGCCCAAAGTCTTTGCCGCCCTGCTGGCGCGCAGCGATGGGAAAAAGGTGTTTTACTGCCCCCGTTTCGGGGTGCAGCTGCGCCGCCAATGGCCCGCCCCGCGCATCTCGCCTTCGCCCATCCGCACAGGCCCACAGAATGAAAGCCGGGGGGACTATGCCGCCCTGCTCGACTGCGCCAATGGCGCGCCTTCCTCCGCCTTCGGAGAAATGTACCGCCGCTTCGATACGGAAGGCAAAGTCCCCCGCCTGCCCCAGCCGCCCTATCATATGATGTCGCGCGTCGTTGCCGCCACGGACCGGCCCGGCGTGCGCCGCCCCGGCGCCACCATCTCTGCGGAATACGACATCCCGCCCGACGCCTGGTATTTCGCAGACAACAAGAACGGGGAGATGCCCTTCTCCGTCCTCTCCGAAATCGTGCTCCAGCCCTGCGGCTGGCTCGCCAGCCATTGTGGCTTCGCGCTCGATGGCGGAGACCGCTTCAGGAACCTTGAAGGCGATGGCCGCGTCTACCGCACCCTCGGCCCCCGCGATGGCACGATCTGCGTCGATACCACCCTCTCCTCCTTCTCCAAGGTCGGCCCGATGACGATCGTGGCCTTCGATCTGAAAGCCCGCCTGAAAACAGGCGAGCCGGTGATGGACCTGATGACCCGCTTCGGCTTCTTCCCGGCGCAGGCCCTCGTGCGCCAGGCGGGGCTCGGTGCCAGCCAGGTGGACAAGTCCTGGCTCGTCCTTCCCGGCGAGGTTCAGGATCTTTCGCCCCGCGATCCCCGCCTCGCCGCCGGTCAGCTCCGCATGCTTGACCGCGTGGACTATTTCGATCCCGCTGGCGGCAAGGCCGGCCTCGGTCTCGCCCGCGCCAGGCAGGCCATTGATCCCTATGCCTGGTACTTCAAGGCCCACTTCTTCGGCGATCCGGTACAGCCCGGCTCTCTCGGCCTTGATGCCCTCGTCCAGCTCCTGATCCGCGCCAGCCTCCTCAAGGGCATCGGCAGCGGCGCCGCCACCCATATCGAAACCCTCGCGGCCGACATGCCGGTGAAATGGTCCTATCGCGGCCAGGTCACGCCGGAGAAGAAAGAGGTCACCACCGTCATGGAGATCGTTGAGGTCTCTGGCGACGCCCGGCGCCGCATCGTCACCGGCCGCGGGTCTCTCTGGTGCGATGGTCTGCGCATCTATGAGGCAAGTCCCATCTCGGTTGCCTTCACCACCGGGGGCTGATCCGCGCGGCTCGGTGGCCTGTGGATAACCTGTCCGAAACTGTCCGGATTTGTCCGAAAATGTCCGGAAGGAGTCCCGATCCGTGCACTCCGTGTCCGCGTATGTCTGGAAATGGCCCCGGAATGTCGCGATTTTGCCGGCCCTTTTCACGCCCGCCTGCAGGATAGCTCGTCCGGATACGGCATATCTCAACGCTGCCTGTCCCCGGCCTTATCCCGCCCGATCTGTAGCGCCTTGGCGCTGCCCGCCAGTTCTTATCCCCCATCGCGCCGGCGCCTTATCCGCCGGGGTGGCCAGGCCGGTTAGGCTTGTATCCTCCTTCACCGGCACTTTTTTAGCCCAAATCAGAAAAGGATCACCGCGCATACGAATGAAATGATCCCCGTCCTCCGCCCATCTCCAAGAATTTCCAAGGCCAATACTCTCTGACCACGAATAAGCCTTCAGATATTCTCTCCACAGGCGAAGGAATCACACGCTCGACTTGCCCCTGCTTGATCTTCCATCATCAAAGACCTCGCTGGCAGCCTCTCACCCCTCCCGCGAAAGGATAAATAATCGAATTAAAACAAACCAATGAACTCCGCCATTCCAAGCGCTGACGGTTGCCCGAATATTAATGCCTCGTATTGCCGCTCATGCAGTATTGTGGCTTTACTTCCTGTAGTGTCAGGGGACGGTGAGGCGTGATCCATAATCCTGGGTCAGGCCACCAGAGGCGGAAGAATGTCGGTCGACTCCAGCCAGTCGGGTCTCAAAAGCGTGCTCTCTGCACGGCGTTATCGCCGCGCTGACGGCGCCGTATTGCCGTTTCTTCCCTATGGCCTTGTCCCCGCCCTCGGGCTCGCCGCCCTGCTGCTGTTCGGCTGGTTGGTGCTCGCCGTCACCGCAGTTCAGGGCACCGCCCGCGCTGCTGCCGAACGGGCACTGGCCGAGACCGGCGAAGGCTGGGCCAAAGTCCGCGCCTCCGGGCAATGGATCACCCTTGAAGGCAACCCGCCCAGTGCTGAAGCGGGCCAACGCGCCCTCGCCGCCGTACGCAATGCCACCTCGCAAACCTGGCTCGGCAGTGCCCGCCCGGTCACCCGTGTTACGGCAAACTTCTCCGCCAGCACCCCCGCTCAGGCCAATTCGATCACTACCACTCCTCCGGCCTCGGCCGATCCTGAATTCCTCTTCCGCCTCACCGCAGGCACCCTCACGTTGAATGGCCGTGTCCCTACCGAGGCGCTGAAAACCGCCCTCGGAACCCGCGCAGAAAGCCTCAAATCGCCCGGTCACCTGCAGGATGTGATCAACCGGATGACGGTCACCAATGGCCCCTCGCCCACTGGCTTTGACACGGTTGCCGAGCGCGGCATCGACACGCTTGCCCAGTGTGAAACCGGCACCGCCAGCTTCTCGGAACTGACCTTCAGCTTTCGCTGCCAGGCCGATGACAACGAGGTCGCAAGCATCCGCGAGACGGTGAATGCCGGTCTCCCCCTTGGGGCCTTTGGAACTGTGGAAATCCTTCCAATTCAAGCGGTTGTCAGCTGTGAAGAAGAGCTTTCCCACCTTCTGGAAGCCGCCCGTATCGAGTTCGCCCCTGGAAGCGCAGTGCTGAATGTTGCCAGTGGTCCCGTCCTCGATCTGGCCGCCCGCGCCGCTGCGGACTGTCCCGGCACACTCCGGGTTGAGGGGCATACGGACAATACCGGCAATCCCGCCTTCAATGACCAGCTCAGCCTGCGCCGGGCCGAAGCTATCCGCGCCGCCATGATCGCCCGCGGCGTGCCTCCGGAAAGGCTGCTCGCTGCCGGATTGGGCCAGAACCAGCCCGCCGGCGACAACGCCACAGAAGAAGGGCGTGCCCGGAATCGCCGGATAGAAATACGAATTGTCAGGCCCGACGAATGAGCCGGCTGATCCCCCCTAACGCGCCCACCGGCGGAGAGTGACCATGTGGTTCCTGCTTATCCAGATCTTCTTCTTCATGTGCGTCTCCGCAGCATTGGGGGCCGCCCTCGCCTGGTGGTGGCTGCGCCGGCGCTTCATCGATGTGACCGAAACCCATGCCGAACTCACCCGGCAGGTTGAGACCGCCATCGCCGATGGCCGCGCCCTTAAACGCGAAGACATTGACGCCAGCCTGGCAACGGCCCTGGCCGCCTACCAGCCGCCCCAGCCGGATTTCGAACCCCTCCAGAGCCGCCTGCTGCTGCTGGAGCAACAGCTTGCCGCGCCCGATCCGGTTATCGGCTCGATGAAAGACCGCATCGGCACAATCGAACAGGCCGTCTCCACAATCTCCGCTTCCATTGCCTCGCTGCGCAGCATTCACCTCAATGCCATCTCCCAGGGCATCCGCGACGTCGCCCAGCGTGTGGATGGCATCCAGATGCCAGATGTCGACAGCGTCAATGCGCGCGTCGCCTCCCTTGCCGAAACAGTCGCCAGCAGCCGGCCAGACCTTGCCCCCCTGCAGGACCGCCTCGGCGCGCTCGAAGCCGCGATTGCCAACTTCCGCATCCCCGAAGTCGACCTCGGCCCCGTCCATAGCGGCCTCGCGCGGCTCGATCTCAGCCTGTCGGAACTTCAGCCGCCCGAAGTCGATCTGCGGCCCATCGAGACGCGCCTGTCCAAGCTGGAAGAGCTTCTCGACACTCTTGATACCAAAGACAATTTCGCCGCTCTCGCCGGCGATGTCGCGGTTCTGGCCGCAGAACTTTCCGCCGTCTCCGGCGAAGTGGTGAACGTGGCCGCAGATGTCAGCCGGATGTCCGGCGATGTCGCCAAAGTCTCGGGTGAAGTCGGCTCTGTCGGCCAGGCAATTGCCCGTATCGAACTTCCCGAAATGCCTGATCTTGATCCGCTCCACAGCCGGCTTGCGGCGCTCGACGCCTCTCTCTCGGACCGTTTCGCCCTGGTGCAGGAACGCATCGCCGCGAATACGCCGCTCAACGATGCCCTGATCGGCACGCTCGCCGCCATAGAGTCAGACCTAGAAGTCGTCGCCTCCCGGCGCGGCCCCGATCTGGAGCCGCTGTTTGTTCGGCTTGCCTCCCTGGACACTTCCATTGGAACGATCCGCAACGAACTGCGCGGACAAAGCAGGCTGGAACCGATCGAGCGCCGCCTGCTCGCCATTCAGGAAGCCGTCCACAATCCGCCGCCCGGCGAAGTTTCGCGCGAGGATCTGACGGCGCTGGAAGACCGGCTGACCTCGATCGAATATGGCATCACCGCGCTGCACCATATGCTCCGCGGCCGCGGAGACAGTGGCCGCCCGGACGCCGCGGATAGCCCGCGTCCACGCGCGGAAACGGCAGCGACAGAAGCGCGCGCCACACCCCGCACAACCCGGTCTCTCCCCACTGCGGAAATGCAAGCCCTGACCAGCCGCCGCGCCGAAGCGATCGCCAAGGCACGCAAACCCGACGATCAGGCAAACCTGCTGACCCACGCCGCCTTCGGCGAAGGCGATGACTTGGCTCAGATCATCGGCGTCGGCCCCATCCTCACCGAGCTGCTGCATGAAGTGGGTGTGTTCTATTTCTGGCAGATTGCCGAGTGGACGGATGATGACGTCGCTTATGTCGATGAAAAACTGCTGCATTTCAAAGGCCGGATCGAACGGGACGATTGGGTTGGGCAGGCAAAGGAGCTCGCCGAAATGCCCGGCTCTGCGCCCCGCCCGGAAGCCAGCTGAACTGACCTTGCGGAACGGGTTGGCGAGGCAAGTCCTCGCCGCCTAATCTGCCGCCGGAACAAGGCGGCATCGCTGCCCATAAGGGAGACCCATTATGCTCGAAGGCATCCGCGTCATCGAATACGCAACCTACATGGCCGCGCCCGGCGCAGGCTGTATCCTGCGGGACTGGGGCGCCGATGTCGTCAAGATCGAGCCTCCTGGCGGCGACCCGATCCGCCTTTTCTTCCGCACCATCGGCACCGACTATCCGGATAATCCCGTGTTCGATTTCGACAATCGGGGCAAACAGTCGATCGTCATCGACACCAGCAAGCCGGAAGGCCAGGCGCTCATCCGCGAAATGGTGAAAGACGCCGATGTGTTCCTCACCAATGTGCGCCCCGGCGGCCTTGCCCGCTCCGGGCTGGACTATGACTCGCTCAAACAACTGAACCCGAAACTCGTCTACTGCTCCCTTTCCGGCTACGGACTTGAAGGTCCGGATGCGGATCGTCCGGGCTTTGACATTGCCAGCTTCTGGAGCCGCACCGGCGTGGCCAACCTCACCATCCCAAAGGGCGGGGAACCCTTCCCTCTACGAACCGCTTTCGGGGATCACACCACGTCCATCGCGGCAGCCGCCGGCATCTGCGCGGCGCTGGTGGAAGCCCAGCGCACCGGAAACGGCCGCCTCGTCGAAGCCTCCCTCTTCCGCACCGGCCTCTACACGATGGGCTCCGATCTTGCGATCCAGCTCTTCTTTGGCCGCGTTGCTTCCACAAAGGGCCGGCACGAGCAGAATGTTCCCATTTCGAACTTCTATCAGAGCAAGGATGAAAAATGGTTCTGCATCGTCGCCCGGCAGGGTGAGACCGATTGGGCGCCGCTCTGCCGCGTTATCAACCGGCCGGAGCTTGCCGCTGACCCGCGCTTCAACAATGCCAAAGGCCGGCGCGCGAATAATGCAGAGGTGGTGAACATTCTCGACGCCGGCTTCGGCGCTTACGAAATGGTGGAATTGGCTGGACGACTGGATGCTGAGTCCATTGCCTGGGCGCCAGTGCAGACTTTGGCTGAGGTTGCAGCCGATCCGCAGGCCCATGCTGCCGGCGCCATTGTTCAGACGCCGAGCTCCAAGGGGGATGGCTCGACCTATGCTTCGCCGGCGTCTCCGGTGCGCTTTCCCGGCGCAGATGATGGCCCCAAAGGCCCCTCCCCTGCGCCGGGCGAACACACCCGGCATGTGCTGGCCTCTCTCGGCCGGACCGAGGCCGATATAGAAACGCTCTACAAATCCGGCATTGTCTTCTGATAAAAAAGGGGCGCGAGATAACCTCGCGCCCCTTTTGATTTAATCTGCAGGCGGCCTTTACTTGCCTTTGAACACAGGGGTCCGCTTCTCAAGGATCGCATTGACGCCTTCGATGTGGTCATCGGTTTCATGCATCAGCGCCTGCGAGGCTGCCGAAAGCTCCATGATGGTATCATAGGAGGCATTCGTTCCATGGCGCATCAGCGTCTTGGCAAGGCGCAGCGCCTGAGGCGGCTGACCCGCAATTTTCTCCGCCATCGCCATCGCTTCATCCATCAGCTTGTCAGCTGGCACAACGCGGGAGACGAGGCCCCATTCTGCTGCCGTCTTGGCGTCAATGACGTCGCCCGTGAACAATAGTTCTGCTGCGCGGGAAGATCCGATCAGGCGCGGCAGCAGCCAGGCGCCGCCATCCCCGGGAATGAGGCCCAGCTTCAGGAACGTCACGCCCAGTTTTGCCGTTTCCGAAGCAATCCGGATATCCGCCATGCAGGCAACGTCGCAGCCAAGGCCAATCGCCGGGCCGTTGATGGCGGAAATCAGCGGCGTTTCCATATTATACAGAGAGCGGACGATCATGTGGATGTTGCGGCGATAGCCTTCACGGATATCCGCCGGGCTGCCGCCAAACGCGCCCGTCTTTTCCTTCATCGCCTTCACGTCGCCGCCCGCAGAGAATGCGCGGCCAGCGCCGGTCAGTACGGCGCAACGGATCTGTGGATCAGCCGCAATTTCGGCGCAGACAGCAGCCACTGCCGGCCCATCCCCCTCCTGTCCGAGCGCGTTCATCATTTCGGGACGGTTCAGCGTCATCACGGCGATGGGGCCGCGTTTCTCCAACAGCAGAATGGACATGGGCGTTTCCTTTGACGTTAGCGTGTTCAGTGAGTTTCAGACTTGGCCGTATGCCGGCTGCCTGGCGCGGGCGGCGTTGCCGGCGGCCCGGCGAAGCATTGCGCCTTGGACATCCAGTCAGCCGCCACGGGGCCCGTCACCTTCAGGGAGGTGTCGGCGATGTTACGTGTCTGGGTGACAACCTGGCAGAATTCCTCGGCCTTGCCTTCAATCCGCTCGGCGTCGCTGGGTGAACCATGCGTCCAGATGGCGCCCGAGGGCGCAGTAAGGACCAGATAAGGCATCTCGCCCGGCTGCTTTTCGCGGCGCGTGGCGTAGGTCCACCCAAAGGTATTGACGCCAAGGGTCACGATATTGCCAATCCGGTCTTCATTCTGGCGCACGACGCCCAGATGGTCGTAGATTTCCTGCCCGTGTGCCCATGTTTCCATCAGGCGCGCCGTGATCGAGGAGCGTGCGCTCATATCCGGCCCAGCCCATTTCAGGCGGGCCTTGGGATCGGCCGACGCAAAGCGGTCCGCCGTCTCCTCAAACTGTTTCTCCCACTCGGCCACCAGGGCAAAGCCATCGAGACCGGCCAGCACCTGGCTTTCATATGCCCGCATGGATTTTCCGGAACTGGCCATCGCCTTCAGATGATGAACCAGTTCGGCTTCATCCGCTAGCTGAAGATAGGCCATCCAGTTCCAGAAGTGCAGATGCTGGAGGACATCATGAATGCCCCAGCCCTTGAACTGCGTCGGCTCGGCATAGCGGATCGGCGCTGTTGCCGAAACCAGCGCATGCAGCGCACGGCTTTCGGCCCGGAAATCTTCCGCCTGCTGCATGGATCAGAGATCCCCCTTGAGGTCTTTCATCACGCCTGAGAAGTCGAGGCCATCAAATCCGCGCTCGGAGAGGTTCTGGTAGATGCTTTCGGCGAGTTCTCCGAGGCGGATATCGGCGCCCGCCGCCTGTGCGGCGTCTGCGGCCAGATGCAGGTCTTTCAGCATCATCGCGACGGCGAAGCCGGGCTTGTAATCGCGATTGGCAGGTGACGTCGGCACCGGGCCCGGCGCAGGGCAATAGCTTGTCATCGACCAGCACTGGCCAGAGGAAACAGACGAGATGTTGAAGAAGGTCTGCGCATCAAGGCCCAATTTTTCAGCGAGGTTAAACGCCTCGCAGGTGCCAATCATGGAAATACCGAGCAGCATGTTGTTCGCAATCTTCGCCGCCTGGCCATTCCCTGCTGCGCCGGCATGGAAGATGTTCTTGCCCATGCCCTTAAGGATCGGTTCGGCCAGTTCGTAGGCGATCTTGGTTCCGCCCGCCATGAAAGTCAGTGTGCCCGCCTCTGCCGCCGCCGTGCCGCCGGAGACAGGCGCGTCGATCATCATGAAACCCGCGTCTGCCGCCTTCTCATGGGCCTCCCGCGCATCGGTGACGGCGATGGTCGAACAGTCGATAAAAAGAATACCTTGCTGGGCATGTTCAGCGACGCCGTCTGCGCCGAAATAGACACCCAGAACATGCTTGCCTGCCGGCAACATCGAGACGACAACATCCACGCCGTTCACCGCGTCTGCAATCGAAACCGCTGCGCGGGCGCCCCGCTCTGCGGCCGCTGCAACAGCGTCCGCATTCAGATCAAATGCGGCCACCTCATGATGTGCCTTGACCAGGTTGGCACACATGCCTGCGCCCATATTGCCAAGGCCGATGAATGCGATCTTCGCCATGATGTATCCTCCTGCAGCGCCGGCTGCTTATTTGTCTTCGAATTTCGCCGCGCGCTTCTCGCTGAACGCGGCCATGCCCTCTTTCTGGTCAGCGGTGCCGAACAGGCCCTGGAACAGGCGGCGCTCGAACTTGACGCCTTCCGTGGCCGGAAGTTCCAGAGCGCGGGCCACCATCTCCTTCGCCGCCATGATCGACGGGATGGAGAAGCCGGCAATCTCGTTGGCAGCAGCCAGCGCCACGTCCATCAGCGTGTCATGCGGCACCACGCGGGAAACAAGCCCGATCCGGTCTGCCTCTGCGCCATCAATCATGCGTCCGGTCAGTACCAGGTCCATGGCCTTGGCCTTGCCGACAGCCTTGGTGAGACGGATCGATCCGCCCATGCCCGGCGTCACACCAAGCTTGATCTCGGGCTGACCGAACTTGGCCTTGTCTGAGGCAATGATCATGTCGCACATCATCGCCAGTTCGCACCCCCCACCGAGCGCAAAGCCGTTAACCGCCGCGATCACCGGCTTGCGGCAGGCAGCGAAACGGTCCCAACCGGCGAAATAATCCTCGACATACATGTCGGAGAAAGACTGCGGCTGCATTTCCTTGATGTCGGCGCCTGCGGCAAAGGCCCGGCCTGCGCCTGTCAGCACGCTGACGGCGATATCCCTGTTGCGGTCAATCGCCGTGAAGCAATTAACAACCTCACGCATGATCTCTGCATTGAGGGCGTTGAGACTGTCGGGACGGTTGAGCGTCACGACAGCCACGCGGCCCTTTTGCTCGAACTGGATTGTCTTGTATTCGGTCATCGGATTATCCCATTGTTGGAATGACGAACGCCTGGTCGCCGATATCGCCTTCTGGCCAGCGCTGGGTCACGGTCTTGATCTTGGTGTAGAAGCGCACGCCTTCCGGGCCGTGCTGGTTGGTGTCTCCGAAGGCAGAGCGCTTCCAGCCGCCGAACGTGTGATACGCCACCGGCACCGGGATGGGCACGTTCACGCCCACCATGCCGACATTCACCTGCGCCGCAAACTCGCGCGCGGCGCGGCCATTGGAAGTGAAGATCGCGCAGCCATTCCCATACTGATGGTTTGAGGGCAACGCGGCGGCCTCTTCCAGTGTTTCCACCCGCATCACCTGCAGCACCGGGCCGAAGATTTCTTCCTGATAGGATTTCATCGACGGTGTCACATTGTCGAACAGGTTCGGGCCGATGAAGTATCCGCCCTCATTGCCCTGCAGCTTGAGCCCGCGGCCGTCCAGCAGCAGGCTGGCGCCCTCATCCACGCCCATCTGGATATAGCTTTCGACCTTGGCCTTGTGCGCCGCGGAAACAACCGGTCCGTAATGCGCCTCGGCATCGGTTGATACGCCAACCTTCAGGCCGCGCGCCGCCTCCAGCATCCGTTCGACAAACTCGTCGCCTGTCTTCTTGCCAACCGTGACAGCCACCGGCAGCGCCATGCAGCGCTCGCCGGCAGATCCGTAAGCCGCGCCGACAATATCCTTTACCGCCTGCTCTAGGTTTGCGTCCGGCAGGATGATGCCGTGGTTCTTTGCCCCGCCCATCGCCTGCACGCGCTTGCCGTGCGCCGTGCCGGTTGAATAGACATAGTGTGCGACGTCGGACGATCCGACAAAGCTGACCGCCTTGATGTCCGGATGGGTGAGGATCGCGTCCACCGCTTCCTTGTCGCCATTGATGACGTTGAGCACGCCTTTCGGCAGGCCTGCTTCCATCATCAGTTCTGCCAGGCGCATGGGCACGGACGGGTCTTTTTCCGAAGGCTTGAGGATAAAGGTGTTGCCGCAGGCAATGGCCACCGCCGCCATCCAGCAGGGGATCATGGCCGGAAAGTTGAACGGCGTGATGCCGGCGCACACGCCCAGCGGCTGGCGCATCGAATAGACATCAATGCCCGGGCCGGCGCCTTCGGTGTATTCGCCCTTCAGAAGGTGGGGAATGCCGCAGGCGAATTCCACTACATCCAAGCCGCGCTGCACGTCGCCTTTGGAATCGGCAATCACCTTGCCATGTTCGGACGAGAGCATATGCGCCAGCTCGTCCATATTGGCTTCAACGAGGCGCTTGAACTCGAACATGATGCGCGCCCGGCGCTGCGGGTTGGTGCTGGCCCAGGCGGGAAAGGCCGCCGTCGCAGCGTCCACCGCTGCGCCCAGTTCGGCCTTTGTTGCCAGCGCCACACGTGCCTGGATAGCGCCCGTATTGGGGTCGTAAATATCCCCAAACCGGCCGGATGTTCCGGCGACAGTCTTGCCATTCACAAAATGATGAACTTCGCGCACGCGCGTTCCTCCTGCTATCGGGCCTATGCGGCAGCCGCAGCACAATCTGCGCGCCGTCACGGCGTTTTTGATGGTGCGGGCTTGCCGCATTTTCCGGTGTCTTGCAAGGAAGCCAACTGGGCGTGGAGACGCCCTTGACGCGGCGTCCTGCGCCGCTTCCGGCAAGAATGTTGCATATCCGGATGGCGCAATTGCCGCCAGACTATGCCAGCGCAGGAACAGCCAGCACATCAACGGCCGACCGGCGTAGAACCTCCTCGGCCACGCTGCCGAGAAAGAACCGCCGGATGCCGCCATGGCCCTGCGTGCCCACCACAATCAGCTCTGCGCCAATCTCTTGCGCCACGGCACATATCGTCTGCGCCGCAGTTCCGCGCTGCAAACGGGGCAGAACACCGCTCTGCGCAAGCCCTATCTGCTCCGCTACGGTTTTCAGATTGTCTGCAGACGCTTTCTGCTGCTCGGCAATGTAATGCTTGATGTCGGCTGTCGTGGTGCCCGCCGTCGTCATCAGACGAATGGCCGGAGTGTCGAAGACATTGCAGAGATACACCTGCGCCCCGGCGGCTATTCCGCTCCGGAAAAGGCTGGTGGCTGCCAGCACGGAGGTCTCGGAGAAATCCGTCGTCAGCAGTACACGCCGATACGGGCCATCCTCAGCGTTCACCGCCATAAGTACCGGCACACTGCTCTGCCGGATCACCTGCTCGACATTCGTTCCGGTAAGCATTTCCAGCAAGTTGCGGCGCCCTGGCACGCCAACGACAATCAATTCCGCCTCTTCGCCGCGGGCAGTCTCCAGGATAACCTTGGCCGGATCACCCTCTTTGAGTTGCGCCGCCGCGCCCGCCGCCTTCGCCGCCTCGTCCAGCCGATCCTGAGCATCGGCGTCTCCTGCATGAACAAGCAGCAGGTCAGCCTCTGTCCTTTCGGCAAGCTGCGTGGCGCGCGCTTGCGCGCGAGCACAGCTTTCAGAAAAACGGGTTGCGGCCAGTATCTTGCGCAAGAACACCCCCCAATAGCGCCCACACCCTGTAAATCGGCTGGGGAAGCGGGTCTGTGGTGCCGGCTACAGGACTCGAACCCGTGACCCTCTGATTACAAATCAGATGCTCTACCAGCTGAGCTAAGCCGGCACTTTGCCGGTGGCTACAGGGGAACACCGGAGGGGTCAAGCGGGCATTCTGACTTGCGGTCCCCCTTGCGCCGCCGCGGTTCTGGCTATGCTTGCCATGCGCCGGCGGAGCTGTTTTGCTGTCCGCAAACGTCTCGAAAGCCCTTCCGCATTGCCTCCCTCCCCGCCTCGCGCCCTGATGCCTGATCTGCTGCGCGCCTTTGCCCTGATTGGCATTGCCGTGGTGAATGTGTCCGGCTTTGCCACGCCGGCTACGGACGGCCTTTACAGGGCAGGCATGGAAACCCCGGCCGACCGCGCCGCTTATACGGCCATGTCGGGCCTGTTCCTGATGAAGTCCTATCCCCTGTTTGCAATGATGTTTGGCGCAGGTCTCGCCTGGCAACTGGAGGCAGCGGCCCGCGCAGGCGCAGATGCCGGGGCGCGCTATTTCCGCCGGATGGCCGCCCTCATCGGGCTGGGCACGGCTCATTTCATCTTCTTCTGGTATGGCGATATTCTGATAACCTACGGCCTGCTGGGCTGTCTGCTTTTCACCTTGCGGGGCGCCTCGGCGGGCTCTCTGGTGCGGCTGGGGCTTGGCCTGATCGCGCTCAACACGCTGATCCTCTTCCTCTTCGCTGCGCTGCTTGGCGCGGGGGACGCCCTTGCGCCTGAAGAAATGGCGAAGGCGCGCGACCCTGCCGCCGATGCCGCGCAGGTCGGCGCCTTTACGGAGGGCAGCTTCCTGGACGCGGCGGCCTGGCGCCTGTCACAGCTTCCCCTTGTCCTGCCCAGCGTGCTGATCCAGCAGGGGATCGCCGTCTTCGGGTTCTTCTGCCTCGGGCTTGCCGCCGCAAAAGCCGGCGTGATTGATCAGCCGCAGGCCCGTATCTGGAAGCTCTCGCGCTGGGGTTTTCTGCCCATCGGCCTGCTGGGCAGCCTCTGGGCAGCCAGCCTGATGACCCGCGCCGAAACGATCGTTTCTAGCCAATACATGCTGGCCGGGGCGATCCTCATGGCCTTCTCGGCGTTTTCTGCTTTTGGGTATGCGGGCCTTATAGCGCTGGCCTCTCAGGGCAGCCCCGGCCCCATCCGCCGCTTTCTGGCGCGCGCAGGGTCTGCCTCGCTGACGGCTTACCTGCTGCAATCCCTCGTCCTGTCGTTCATCTTCGCGGGCTATGGGCTGGGTCAATTCGGGCGCATGAGCGCGGCGGAGGCGATCCTGATGGCACTCGGCGTGGGGTTGGCCTCCCTCGGCTTCACCGGCCTCTGGCGCAGCTTCGCGGCGCGGGGGCCTTTGGAAGTCCTGCTGAGGCGGGTTACCTATTGGGGGCGCGCCTAGAGCTTTCCTTTACCAGCGGGAGCGTTAAAAGGCGCGTTCTTCAACAGAAAGGCTCTGAAAAGGCCCCATGACCCAGCAACGGCGTATCCTCATCACCTCGGCCCTGCCCTACATCAACGGCGTGAAGCACCTCGGCAACCTTGCCGGCTCGATGCTTCCGGCAGATGTGTATGCCCGTGTGATGCGCTTGATGGGCCATGATGTGACCTATATCTGCGCCACCGATGAGCATGGCACCCCCGCCGAACTCGCCGCCCAGGCGGCCGGCCAGACCGTGCAGGCCTATTGTGACGAGCAATACGAGATCCAGCGCAAGGCCGGCGAAGGCTTTAACCTGTCCTTCGACTGGTTTGGCCGCACGTCTCGCCCGGCCAACCACAAGATTACCCAGCATCTTGCCCAGCAGCTGGAAAAGAACGGCCTGATCGAAGTGCGCACTTCAAAGCAGGTTTACGCCGTCGATGACGGCCGCTTCCTGCCGGACCGCTACGTTGAGGGCACCTGTCCCCATTGCGGTTATGAAAAGGCGCGCGGTGATCAGTGTGACAGCTGTGGCCGCCTTCTCGACCCTGTTGACCTGATCAATCCTTATTCAGCCGTCACCGGCAGCCGGAACATCGAGATCCGCGATACCGACCATCTCTACCTGCTGCAGACGGGCATGCAGGGCCGCATCCGCGAATGGGTCAACGAGAAGGGCAAGAACTGGCCTTCGCTGGCGGTTTCCATCGCCAACAAATGGCTGGATGAAGGCTTGATCGCGCGCTCTATCACGCGCGATCTCAGCTGGGGCGTGAAGGTGACCGATGCTGACGGCAATCCGCGCCCGGGCTTTGAAAACAAGGTCTTCTATGTCTGGTTCGATGCGCCGATCGGCTACATCTCTGCCACGCAGGAATGGGCCGAAGCCACTGGCAATGACTGGGAAAAACTCTGGCTTACCGACAAAGGCGCAGACCAGACAGAATACGTCCAGTTCATGGGCAAGGATAACGTCGCCTTCCACACTGTCAGCTTCCCCGTCACCCTGCTCGGCTCTGGCGAGCCGTGGAAAACGGTGGACAAGCTGAAGGCCTTCAACTGGGTCACCTGGTATGGCGGGAAGTTCTCCACCAGCCAGAAGCGCGGCGTGTTCATGGATCAGGCGCTCAGCCTTCTGCCGTCGGACTATTGGCGCTGGTATCTCATCTCCAACGCGCCCGAAGGGTCTGACGCCGCTTTCACATGGGAAGGCTTTCAGGCGGCCGTGAACTCTGACCTTGCCAACGTGCTGGGCAACTTCGTCAACCGGATCACCAAATACTGCGCCTCGAAATTTGATGGCAAGGTGCCCGAAGCCGGCACGCTTGGTGAGGCCGAAGCCTGGATGGCAAACGAGCTGGCAGAGCGTCTGCCGCGTCTTGCCGAGTTCTACGAAGCGATGGAATTCCGCAAGGCCGCCGCCGAAACGCGCGCTATCTGGGCCGCGGGCAACGAATACCTCACCAAGGCGGAACCCTGGGTGAAATATAAAAATGATGTGGACGGCGCCGCCGTTGGCGTGCGCGCGGGCATAAATCTGGCCGCGCTTTTCGGCATCATCGCCCAGCCGATTATTCCGGATGCGGCAAAGAAAATCCTGGATGCGCTCGGCATTCCGGAAGAAAATCGCAAGATGCCCACCGGCTCGACGGCAGAGGATTTTGCCGCCCTGATTGATGCCCTTCCGCGTGGCCATGCCATCACCCCGCCGGATGTCCTCTTCCAGAAGATCGAGGATGCCCTGGTGACGGAATGGACCGAGCGCTTCGGCGGCGGCAAAGAGTAGGTTCCATGACGCGAATCGGAGGTTGCCAATGTGGACGCATCCGGTTTCGCGCAGCCAGCTTGCGCGACAATCCCCATGTCTGCCATTGCCGCATGTGCCAGAAGGCGACGGGTAATTTCTTTGCTGCCCTGGTGGGTGTCCCGTATACTGATTTTAAGTGGACGGGGGGAACGCCGGCAGAGTTTTAAAGTTCCGGAAAAGCCCGCCGCGGCTTCTGCCGGGATTGTGGCACACCTCTCTACTATCGCCACGAAGGCAACCAGCACATCTCCATGAGCATTGGCGCGTCGACAATCCCGCCTCCATTCCACTGAATTACCAATTGGGCATGGAGGGGCGCCTACCCCAGATGGATCAGTTTGAAGGGCTCGATGATTTCGGCAGCACCGAAGACGACATGCCCAAAGAAGCCGCTTACATCCGCGCGAGCAGTAACCAGCCCTGATCACGATACGGAAGGCTGGATGCCGAAGGCTTAAGGGTTCCGGAAAACAACCATCAGGTTATTCGCGGGCATCTCGACAACCGCGTCCAATTGCAAGCCCGCCTTCTGTGCCAGAGGCACGAGATCACGGTCCAGATCGCGCACACCCCAGCGCGCATCCCTGGCTTTCAGACTGGCATCAAACGCAGCATTTGACGGCGCAATTACGCCATCGCGGGCAAAAGGCCCGTAGAGCAGCAGTTTCCCGTCACCCTTGAGCATTCTGCCTGCACCGGCTACCAATCCGGCGGCCGCTTCGAACGGCGCGATATGTATCATGTTTGCGCTGAATATCGCGTCCCATCCCTGGAGCTGTTCCGCAGCTTCCCAATCCTCAGATGACGCATCAATCTCCAACGGCCCATGCAGCCGGCCTGTCGCGTCTTCGCTGCGCCAGGCCCGCTGACTCTCAAGGCTCGGCGGGTCAATGTCGGAATAGGTCCAGTCCAGACCCGGCAGTTCTTTCACCAGGAATGCGCCATGTTCCCCGGTTCCCGATGCAATCTCCAGAACGCGCGCGGGCAGCGCCAGATGCGCCTTTAGTACATCGCATATCGGCTCCCGGTTCCGCGCGGTAGAGGGCGAATAGCGCCGCCCATCGCCGCCCTCACCGCGATCTTCCAGCGCAACCGGTGGCTTATCCGCCATGCTGCGCCTTCTCGAAGTCGAACATCTCGGTTGTCACGCTGGCTTGCCCGGCGGCCGAATAGCGCGGCCCAACCGCCCGTTCTGGCGCGAAGGCTGCGTCCAGCCGCGCCACCTGCTCCGCTGTCAGACGAACTGTGGCCGCGTCATGGTTTTCCTCCAGATGGCGAATGCTCCGTGTGCCGGGAATGGGCAGAACATGATCGCCCTTGGCCATCGTCCAGGCAATCGCCATCTGCGCCACGCTGCACCCTGCTTCACGGGCGACCGCGCGGGCTGTTTCCAGCAATGGCAGATTTCTGGCATAGTTCTGATCAGAGAAGCGCGGGAACAATACCTTGCGCATATCAGCGTCATGGAATGTTGACGGGTCCGCCGGCGGATCAGCCAGAAAGCCTCGCCCGACCGGGGAGAACGCCACAAAGGCAACACCCAGCTCACGGCACGCCTGCAGCACGGCAATCTCCGGATTGCGCACCCATAGGGAATACTCCGATTGCAGCGCTGCGACCGGATGCACCTTATGCGCCCGGCGCAGCTGGTCCTCTCCCATTTCGGAGAGCCCATAAAAGCGGATTTTCCCCTCACGGATTAGATCAGCCATCGCCCCGGCAGACTCTTCCACAGGCACCTTGGGGTCAGGCCGGTGAAGATAGTAGAGATCAATCACATCGGTGCGCAGCCGCTTCAGGCTTGCCTCGCACGCCGCCTTGATGGCTTCCGGCCGGCCATCCAGCGTGCGCTGCTTCCCCTGAAAGCCCAGCACACATTTGCTCGCCAGGAAGTATTCGCTGCGCCGCTTGCCCAGCGCCTCACCAATCAGCTCCTCGCTGCGGCCAAGGCCGTAGATCGTCGCCGTATCGAGGAAATCGCAGCCGATATCCAATGCCCGCACAATCAGGGCTTTGGCCTCACTCTCATCCGCAGGCGGACCATAAGAATGCATGATGTTCATGCAACCGAGGCCGACAGGATGCACCTGCCGGTCTCCGATGCGCCTCCGCTCCACGGTCATCCGCCTAGCCCCTCGGCTTGAAACGCAGCCGCAGGTCCGCTTTCAGGATCTTGCCATTGGCATTGCGCGGCAGTGGCTCGTCCTGGAACTGAATTTCCACCGGAACCTTGAACGCCGCCAGTTGCCCGGCCACATGCGCGCGCAGATCCGCTTCCGTCGCTGTCTTGCCCGGCTTCAACTGCACCACAGCGCCCACTTCCTCGCCCAGCACCTTGTGCGCAATGCCAACCACTGCGGCATCCATCACGGCGGGGTGGTCATAGAGCGCGCTCTCGACCTCGATACAGTAAACGTTCTCGCCGCCCCGGATCAGCATGTCCTTGGCCCGATCGACGAGATAGAGGAAGCCCTCTTCGTCGATACGCGCGAGGTCACCGGTCACCACCCAACCATTGCGGAAGGTCTCTGCCGTCGCATCCGGACGGTTCCAGTAGAGCCGGCAGTTCGCCGCGCTCTTGCACCAGAGCTCGCCTACCTCTCCGGCTGGCATTTCATTACCTTCGGGGTCACAGATCTTGAGTTCAACCGCTGCCGGCGGCGCGCCCGCGCTGGACGGCCGGTTCACATAATCTTCGCCGATATTCAGCGTTGCCGTGGCGCAGGTCTCCGTCATGCCCCAGCCATTGCCGGGCGCTGCTTCCGGAAAGCGCTTCTTGATTGTGGAGACGAGTTCGGGCGCAGATGGCGCGCCGCCATAGGAAATCGCCTGAATGGACGAGAGATCATATTTGTCCCTGTCCGGATGTTCCAAGATCTGCCAGGCAATTGCCGGAACCCCGCCCACCGCCGTGATTTTTTCACCCTCGATGATCGGCAGCGCCTCGCCTGCATCCCATTTATACATCGACACGACCTTGTCCCCACGCAGGGCCGAAGGGACCAGGATCGCGAACGATCCGGTCGCATGGAAAAACGGAATGGAGATCAGCGTCGCGCGCATTGCCTCAGGGTCGGGCGCCGGCACAGGTTCACCCTTGCGCAGGAACATACGCGCCTGGCAGGCGGAAGAGTTGAACATGTTGGTGATCACCGCGCGATGTGTTGCCAGCGCGCCCTTGGGCTTTCCGGTGGTGCCCGACGTATACATGATCGTCGCGTCGTCATCGGGCCCAATCTGAACACCCACCGGCCCGGCATCGGCTAGCTTCCCCCAGTCGTTGGGATGGCCCACGATGGCATCGAGTGAAGAGACGCGCGGGTCGGCAATCTCTTCTGCTGAATCCCGGGCGATCAGAATGTGCTCCAGGTCAGGCAGCTTGTGCAGATGATCGCGGATGCGCTCATAAATCTGCAGGTCCATCACCGCCAGCTTCACCCCGGCAAAGGACAGGCCGTATTCGAGCTCCTCGGCCGTCCACCAGGAGTTCATCGGCGTGGCAATCGCCCCAAGGCTTAGCGCAGCATAAAAGCCCAAGGGCCATTGCGGATAGTTCCGCATGACGATGGCCACCCGGTCACCTTTCTGGACGCCGTACTTGTCCCGCATCTCGGCGGCCAGCCTGCGCACGGCGAGGTTCAGGGCGCCAAACGTCACGCGCTCATTCTGGTAAACGAGATAGGTGCGCTCAGCGAACTGCTGGGCGGCTAGCTCCAGAATCACAGGAATGTTCGGCGGCGCGTTCTTGTAGACCTTCATGCGGACACCGCGGATTTCGGCCTCTTCAAGCTCAAGAGGCGATCCCGGCCCCGCCAGCGCGGTATTGGCCTGGGCGATCGACATTGCGGGCCAGTTCGGGGGGAGAAGGTCTGTCGGCATGGGTTTCCTCGGGTTGTTTCTATGCTGGCGCCAGACAACCACGCGGGCGGCGGATATAGAAGAGGCTCACATGCGACATGGCGTCATTTTTGTGTGATAGCCCGCCCAAATCCGGCTTTTGATGGCATGATTTTTCTTCTGCCGCCGCAGAACCCTCAGGTTCGGGTGAGTTCTGCCCCGTCAGCCGATGGCCACCATTTCGTCGAGGTCGGTATCCGGGTTGAACTCCCTCCTCCCGATCCTCGAAATTTGCAAATCCGATATAAAGCTTGTTGGAAACCGTGAGGCGGGACCGCTCCCCGGTCAGCTTCATCAGCAGGCGAGCTGGCTGCCCCCGGCTGGGCGCCCCGGCGATGCGAACCCGCCGCACACGATTATAGGGTATTGTCAGTTGAAGCGCGCCATCGGCGCCATGCCTTTCCAGCCGGTCCGGACAGGCACGCCAGAGAACCTCGCCCTTCTCGAAGGCGGAAATTCTCTGGCGGAATTCCTTGTGTTCCATTCTGTCCCCCACGGTTCGGGAGACAGTCTACGCCTTACTTGCCGTAGTCGCAAAAGCGCAGCCTGCGGGTCGTGCCGTCGCGGTCAGCCACCGTGTAGGTCTGCCCGGTCAGGCCAGATTCGTCGCACAAATAGCCGATCTGATACATTGCCAGCTTCACTTCATTGTCCGGCTGGATGTCATACTGCGTCATCAGATCAATGGCATCGAGGTGCCGGCCCAGTTTCATCAGCGCGTTGAAACGCTCCGTATGGGTTGCATCAGCAGAGGCCAGAACAGCATTCAGCGCGTCCATCTGCGCGCGGGCCTCCGGCAGCTTGGCCTTGGCGCGGCGGGCAGCATCCGTGTTCGGATGGTTGGCAATCACTTCGTCGAAATAGCCGACAGCGCCTGGCATGTCATATCCGGTCGGGCTCATGCTCAACACGCCCAGTTCGTAGAGAACGTCTGCTTTCTGTTCAGAGGTCAGATCAGGATCGCCGGCCAGTTGCATCAGGCGCTGAATAGCAGCCGGCACGTTGCCGGCAGTCTGCAATTCAGCCGCAGTGCTCAGGCCCAGCTCATACTGAGAGGGTACAACCACTGCAGGCGCAGGGCCGTCGCTGGGGGGCGCCTGCGTCGCGCACGCGGCGAGAACGAGGGCCGAAGCGGCGGCGGCAAGGCTGAGACGGATCATATCAAACTTCCTTCTTGCAGGCGGAATCATGAGGTTCGCGCACTCTCCATAACCTGCCGTAATGAAGCGGCACAGGGCAGAAGTGTGATGTTAGTGTGGCAAAGCCTCAGGCAGAGGCGAGCCGCTCAATTGCTGACAGGTCACCCCGGCCAAGTGCCTCGATGGCGCGCGCCGCAATATGGCGCGCCGTCAGGCCGGCCTGATCGTACATCGCCGCCGGCGTGTCCTGATCCTGGAAGATGTCAGGCAGCGTCAGAACACGCACCTTCAGGCCGGAATCCAAAGCCCCGCAATTGGCCAGATGCTCCAGCACGAAACTGCCAAAGCCTCCGCGCGCGCCTTCTTCCAGCGTGATGAGCACTTCATGCTCCTTCGCAAGGCGTTCGATCAGCTCATTGTCGAGCGGTTTGGCAAAGCGGGCGTCGGCGACCGTGGCGCTCAAGCCCTGCGCGGCCAGCATGTCAGCGGCTTTCAGCGCTTCCTGCAGGCGGGTGCCGTAGGAAAGGATCGCAATCGCTGTCCCTTCCCGCACAACTCTGCCCTTGCCGATTTCCAGCGGTTTGAGAATGTCGGGGATCGCCACACCAACCCCCTCGCCCCGCGGGTAGCGGAAGGCGCTGGGCCGGTCATCGATCTGAAGCGAAGTCAGCACCATCCGCGCCAGTTCCGCCTCATCCGAGGGCGCCATGCAAACCATGCCCGGCAGCGCGCCGAGATAGCCGATATCGAAGCTGCCCGCATGCGTTGCGCCGTCAGCGCCCACCAGCCCTGCCCGGTCGATGGCAAAGCGAACCGGCAATTGCTGGATCGCCACATCATGCACCACCTGGTCATAGCCGCGCTGAAGGAAGGTGGAATAGATCGCGCAGAACGGCTTCATGCCATCGGCGGCAAGCCCGGCGGCAAATGTCACGGCATGCTGCTCGGCAATACCGACATCGAAATGCCGCTCGGGGAACTTCTTCTCAAAAATATCCGTACTCGTACCAGATGGCATCGCGGCAGTGATGGCGCAGATCTTGTCGTCGGTCTCGCCCAGTTTCGCCAGCGTCTGGCCGAACACCTTCTGATAGGCTGGCGGCCCGGCAGCGCCCTTGGTCTGCTCGCCGGTGACCACGGAGAATTTCGAAACGCCGTGATACTTGTCGGCAGAGTTCTCGGCAGGCGCATAACCCTTGCCCTTCTGCGTCACCACATGCAGCAGGATCGGACCGTCCTGCATCGCCTTGATGTTCTCGAGCAGGTCCAGCAGCGTGTCGAGATCATGCCCGTCCACCGGGCCGATATAGTAGAACCCCATCTCCTCGAAGAGCGTGCCGCCCATCGCGAAGCCGCGAAGATATTCTTCGGCGCGCCGCGCCGGGGACTCCAACCCCATCGGCTGGATCACCTTCTTGGCAATCCGGCGCAGGCCCCGATAAGGCCGTGAGGAAACCAGCCGCGAGAAATAATGGCTCATCGCGCCTACGGGGGGCGCAATCGACATGTCGTTGTCGTTGAGGATAACGATCATCCGGGAACGGTCAGCCCCGGCATTGTTCATCGCTTCATACGCCATACCGGCCGACATCGAGCCGTCACCGATCACGCAGATGACGTGATTGTCCTTGCCCTGCAGATCGCGCGCCTTGGCAAAGCCCAGACCTGCCGAGATCGAGGTTGAAGCATGGGCCGCGCCGAACGGATCGTATTCGCTCTCCGCGCGCTTGGTGAAACCCGAGAGCCCCCCCGCCTGGCGCAAGGTCCGCATCCGGTCCTTTCGCTCGGTCAGGATCTTGTGGGGATAGCACTGGTGGCCGACATCCCAGATCAGCTTGTCGGCCGGCGCATCGAACACCGCATGGATCGCAACGGTGAGCTCCACTACGCCGAGGCCGGAGCCGAGGTGGCCCCCGGTCACCGACACGACATCGATCACCTCATGACGCACTTCCTCGGCGATCTGTTTCAGATCGGCGCGGCTGCGGCCTTTAAGGTCGGACGGCGCATCAATGGCGTCCAGAAGGCGGTTCGGGCGTGTCTCGGTCATATCTGCGTGCTTTTCTTGTCGTCGCGTGCCCGTTCTACCGGGGTCTGTTCAGCACATAATCAACGGAATGCAGCAGGATGTGGGCCTTGTCACGGAAAATTGCCAAATGTTCCTTCGCCTGCGCGGCGAGCAGCCGCACCCTCTGCCGGGCGCCATCCACCCCCAGAAGGGTGACGAAATTCGCCTTCCCGGCGTCCTTGTCCTTTGAAAGTGCCTTGCCCACGATGCTTTCATCCCCCTCTGCATCCAGGATGTCATCGGCAATCTGATACGCCAGCCCCAGATCATTAGCAAAGCCTGCCAGGGCATTGCGTTCGGCCTCCCGGGCGTGACCAATGATCGCCCCGGCCTCCAGCGCATAGGAAATCAGCGCTCCGGTCTTCAGCCGCTGCATGCGGGTAATGGTGTTGAGATCGCGCGGGCTTGCCTCCTCCAGCATGTCGATCATCTGGCCGCCCACCATGCCGCGTGCCCCGGCTGCGTCCGCCAGCCGCTCGATCAGCAGCACGCGCACCGCCGGGTCTTCATGCGTCTCGCTGGAAGCCAGTATCTTGAACGCCAGCGTCAGCAGCGCGTCCCCCGCCAGCACGGCAGTTGCCTCGTCAAAGGCCTTATGGACGGTGGGCTGCCCGCGCCGGAAGTCATCATCGTCCATGCAGGGCAGATCGTCATGCACCAGCGAATAGCAGTGCACGCATTCCAGCGCCGCCGCTGTCCGCAGAAGACTCTTCTCCGAGGCCCCGAACATGGCGCCCGTTTCCAGCACGAAGAAAGGCCGCATCCGCTTGCCATTCGCCAGCGCGGCATGACGCATGGCGCGCATCAGATTGGCTTCCGGTCCGCTGGCCGGAGGGATCAGCTGATCCAGCGCCACGGTCACCTTGTCGGCAACTTCCGTCAGGCGCTGTTCAAAGTCTGTCACTTCGCCCCGGTCCGGCCCCATGACGGCGGACCTAATCGAAGGCGGCCGGTTCGGTCGTCGGACCGCCGGCGCCCTGAACAATCTGCTCCACCTTCAGCTCGGCCGATTTCAGCCGCGCCTCGCAATGCGCTTTCAGGGCGGCGCCGCGCTCATAGATCGCGATCGATTTTTCCAGCTCGACTTCCCCGGCTTCAAGCTGCCGGACAATGCCCTCCAGCTCGGCCAACGCTTCTTCGAAGCTCATCTTGTCCACGGGTTTGGATTTGACATCCGACATGGCGCGCCTGTCCTGAAAATATGTTCCAGCCTGTCTAGAGCCCGCTGTCAGGCGCGACAACCGTTATCGTGTCACTGTCCACGGTATTCATAGACACGGTAGCTCCAATAGCTGTCCCCGCCATCCCGCGCGCAGACCCAGCCCAGCTGACGCAGCTCGGGTCTCAACATCCGGTTGAACCATCCGTGTGCGGCGAGATAGACCTTCGCGTCGGCTGCGGCCTCATGCAGCTTCAAAGCTGCCGCCTTTGCGCGCGCGCGCGCGTCACCCACCGATTCGCCGTCCAGTGAATGGCCGGTTAACCAGACCGTCCGGGCCAGCACATTCCAGGTCTTCGGCAGGGCGCGGAAGCCATGCAATTTTGGCGGCGGCAGCGGCGCTTCATTGAACACCGGATCATAGATCGCCGTCAGGTGCGGCGCGGCGCTATCGGCCGTCTGCTGCGCGCGCAGGCGGGCGGATGCAAACACGATGTCCGCATCGGCAACCATGTCCCTCAATTCCTTGGGCGCCTCCTGCCCCTCCGCCAGGGGCCCTATTTCGTACTTGGCCCACCAGTCGATATAGTCCTGCCAATGCAGGCGCGGTCCCAGATTGCGGTCCAGCGCGGGGCGGCCATGGCGCGATATAATGATCGGCCCACGGCGTTGCTTTGTCGATGTCGTGTTGGGCATCGCCAGTTATCCGTATTGCCGCAGAGGCCCCGCGCCCCCGTTTAAACCCGGACTAGCGGGGTTGGCGGCAGCGGGCAAGATACGGATTTCCGGGTCAAAGCCCCTTCCAGACACGTTTGCGGCAGGGCTCATCGTCCTGCAACTTGCAACGGTGGAAGGTCATCAGCACCGTATCCGCGCGTCCGATCAGATGATCCAGCGGCACAAAGCCGATGGAGGCGTCATCTGCCGGCACGCGCAGCGGGCAACCTGCCCGGTCCACCACGCCATTGACCGGCGGGCAATGGCCGGAAAGCTCGCGGCTGTCATAGGAATTGTTACGGTTGTCTCCCACCAGGAACATGTGGCCCTCGGGCACCACGAACAGCACCGTGTCATCCACGGCATGCCCGCGCAGGCCGCGATGGGTCAGCCAGGTCTTATCCCCGATGGTCTCGCGCCACTCATAAGCGGTGTCGATCACATCGGTCCGGTCGGGAATATAGCGCACCGTGCGCACGAATTCGGCGTCCACGGGCTGGCCATTGATCACCAGCTCTTCATTGATCATCTGAACCGTGTCGCCCGGCAGGCCCACCACTCGCTTGATCATCACCCGGTCAGAATGGGTATGCTCGAACACCACCACATCCCCGCGCTCCGGCGTACCGGGGAAAAAGCGCCCCCCGCCCAGCGGCAGATAGCGCCCGATGCTCAGGGGCAGCGAATACCGGCCATAGCCAAAGGCGAATTTGGCCACTGCCACGCGGTCGCCCACTTCCAGGGTCGGCACCATGCTTTCAGAGGGGATGACGCGCTGTTCGTAAAGCAGCCCGGTGAACAGCAGGAAGGCCGGCGCCACAATGGCAAGCGTTGCGCCCCATTCGCGCAACTCCTGCTTGATCTTTGCCCAGAGGCCTGTCTCTGCTGCCGGCGCCTCGGCGGCCACGCTGTTTTCCTCAGTCATTCAAACCCCATAGCAGGCACCGCTCTCGCGCAGGCCGGGAAGTCTTAAACGATAAGCCGCCCCCTTGCGAAGGCGAAATGCCCCCCGCCACTGCTATTCAATGTGAGACGAAACAGCGCTTCAGGCGAGGCTGTAGAGCAGTGCGCCATCCGTATCGGGCCGGGTTTTCACCTCTCCGCGATGCATCAGGTAATTGAGGTGCGCCAGCGCCTCGCCCGTGGCATTGCCCATTTCATCGTCTTTGATCGCCCGTCCGAACAGGGTGACGAAGGTTTCCGGCACCTTCACAGGCCCCTTCTCCAGCTTTTGCCGCAGGCGCGTCAGAGAGGTGTCATGCCCCGCAATCAGGTTGCGCAGCCGGATATGCGCGCCTGTAAACGGCTCATTGTGTGCCGGCAGGACGAAGCAATCCTCGGGCAGCTCCCGCAGCAGTTTCTCACAGCTCTTGATCCAGTCATCCAGCGGATTGGCCGCCGGTTCGGTCGGATGAACCGAAACGTTGGATGAAATCCGCGGCAGCAACTGGTCGCCAGTAATCGCCACGTTCAGCGCTGCGCTGAACAGGCAAACATGCTCGGGCGAATGGCCATTGCCGGTAATCACGCGCCAGTCCTGCCCGGCCATGCGAACCGAATCGCCATCTTCAAGCCGCCGGAACGAATCCGGCATCTGGCTGACGCCCCGCCCGAACCCGCCGAAGCGCGAAACGTAGTTGTCGATAGCCTTCTGTGGCCAGCCGGCGCGGATATAGAAATCGATCCCCGCCTTCGGCGCGTCGCGGCCGGTATCGGCCACCAGCATCCGGCAGGTCGTGTATTCCAGCCGGCTGATCCACAGTTCGGCATCATATTTGTAGCAGAGCCAGCCCGCCGCCCCGATATGGTCTGGGTGCATGTGGGTGATGATCACCCGTTTCAGCGGTTTGTCCGCCGTCACCCGCTCGCCCAGCAGTTTGCGCCAGGCATCCTTGGTGTCGGGCAGCGGCATACCGGTATCCACAATCGTCCAACCATCGCCATCATCAATGATCCACACATTGATGAACTTCAGCGAGAAAGGCAGCGGCATCCGCGTCCACTCAACGCCGGGCGCCAGCGTAATGGCTTCACCAGGCTCAGGCGCGCGCGTCCCCAGCGGGAAAGTCAGACCCTTGTACTGGGTCGGTTCAGAGAGAAATCCATCCATGGAGCCACGATACGGCGACCGGCTCCCCCGTCGAGCCGTCACGCGGGGGAAGGATCACTTGATCGGCTTGCGGTCGCGCGGCGCCAGCTTCGTCCGCTTGAACTTGTCGCCCTTGAGGGCCGAAGGCCGGTTGCCGTCCGCCTTGGGTGCTGCCGCTGCCGGCTTGGCGCCTGGCCGGGCAGGCTTGCCACCGGGGCGCGGCGGCTTTGCGCCCATACGGTCTGGGTTCGAACCCGCGCGCTCGGATATGGGGCCGGCGCGCTCCGGTCTGGGTCCATTCCGGTCGGGTCTCGGGCCTTTGCGTTCGGGTCTTGCGCCGTCACGGTCAGCTCTTGGTCCGGACCGGGGCTTATCCGCCGGGCCCTGTCCGGGCTTTGTCCGGAATTGTCCGCTTCTGTCCGAACTTGTCCGCGCACTGTCCCGGCCTGGCCCGGATCTGTCGCGCTCTGGGCCGTCGCTGGCGCGCGGGCGATCCTCCCGGCGGGGTGGGCGCGCACGCACCTCTTCCCCTGCGCCAGCCGCCAGCAGGGCAGCCCGCTCCTTTGCGCCCAGTGGCCGCCATTTGCCCTCCGGCAGCCCGGCCAGCAGGATGGGACCAACCCGGATCCTCTGCAAATCCAGCACTCTGAGCTCTACCAGCTCGCACATCCGGCGGATCTGGCGGTTGCGCCCTTCCTTCAGGACGAAGCGCAGCGTGTTGTTCCGCTCCTGCTGAACCTCCGCCGGGCGCAGCTTGCGCCCGTCCAGTTCGAGCCCATGCCGCAGCAGCGCCACCTTCGCCGGGGTAATATCGCCCCTCACCCGGACAACGTATTCCTTGTCCATGTCGCTCAAGGGACCAATGATCGCCTTGGCGAGCACGCCATCCTCCGATAGAATCAGCAGGCCGTGCGAATCCTTGTCGAGCCGTCCGAGCGGCGCCATCTTGTTCGAACGCTGCGGGATAGCGTGCGCATTGCCTGACAGGTTTTCCGCCGTCACCAGCCGGATCGCCGGAATTTCACCCGGCTCGGGAGTCCCGGAAACATATCCCACCGGCTTGTTCAGGATCACCGACAGCTGATTGTCCAGCCGCCGGGAGGCAGCGTCCGTCAAGGTCAGCGTCTGCCCCTTGGTGACGCGCTCACCGGCCACCGTGACCGGCTTACCGTCCAGTTGGATAAGGCCTTTTTCGATCAGCGCATCGGCTTCCCGGCGCGAACACACGCCTTCCTGCGCCAACCATTTGTTGATGCGCACCGGCTCTTCGCCGGTATAGGTCTTCGTCCAGGCCATCTGCCGGTTTGCTCCCAAAGGGTCAGCGCCCCTCTTACGGGGCTCCGCTCGAAGCATCAACAACAGCCCCGCAGGCAGGCACGCCTAGACCCCGAACAGCGCCTTGCTGCCTTCCAGGAACCGCGCGCCCCCTTCTGTGATCGCGGGAACGCGCCCCGGCGCAGAGGCCAGCGCGGTCTCAGCAAAGAACCCCGCCAGCGCCAACTGCCGTGCCCGCTGATCCATGTCCTGACCGGCCCGCGCTGCAATTGCGCCCAAGGCCAGGAAATGCCCGCCGATCACATCGCCCGCCAGCGCCAGATATTCGGTTGCGCCCGCCAGGCCTTTTTCCGGTTCATCCGCCAGCGTCTTCACCATCCAGTCGCTCGCCTCGGACAATGCAGCGGACGCCGCCTTCAGCCGGTCCGCAATCTGCACAAGTTGCGGATCATTCGTTGCGCGCGCCTCGCGCACGGTTTCCTCGACCTCGGCCAGCATCGCCTGCATTGATGCCCCCTTCGTGCCAGACAGTTTCCGGCCGACAAGATCGATCGCCTGAATGCCGTTGGTGCCCTCATAGATCGGCGCAATCCGGGCGTCGCGGTACAGCTGCGCCGCCAGCGTCTCGTTCATGAAGCCCATGCCGCCATGCACCTGCACGCCGAGGCTTGCCACCTCGACGCCGACATCCGTGCTCCAGGCCTTGGCGATAGGGGTCAGCAGGTCTTCGCGCATCTTCGCCGCCGCCCGCAAATCTGCATCCGGAGAACTATGCGCCAGATCAGCCGCGACCCCGCAGGCGTAACAGATCGCCCGCGCCGCAGCGACTTTCGCCCGCATTGTCGTCAGCGTACGGCGCACATCGGCATGGTGCAGGATCGGCGCCGCGCCGGTCACGCCAGCGGCGGCTCCCTGCTTGCGTTCCTGCGCATAGGCAAAGGCCGTCTGGAAGGCCGCCTCACCCACCGCCACGCCTTCCAGCCCGACGTTCAGGCGCGCCGAGTTCATCATCGTGAACATGCAGGCCAGCCCGCGATTGGCCTCGCCAATCAGCCAGCCTTTGGCCGCAGAATATTCCATCACGCAGGTCGGGCTGCCGTGAATGCCCATCTTCTTCTCGAGGCCTATGCAGCGCGCGCCATTGCGCTCGCCGGGATTGCCCTCCGCATCGAGAATGAATTTCGGCACGATGAACAGCGAGATGCCCTTCGACCCGGCGGGCGCATCGGGCAACCGCGCCAGCACGAGATGGATGATGTTCTCAGCCATGTCGTGGTCGCCCCAGGTGATGAAGATCTTCTGGCCGGTGATCGAATAGCTGCCATCTTCAAGGGGCTCGGCTTTGGTTTTGAGCGCGCCGACATCGCTGCCTGCCTGCGGCTCGGTCAGGTTCATCGTGCCCGTCCATTCGCCGGAGACGAGTTTGGGCAGATAAGCGGCGCGCTGCGCATCCGTGCCATGTGCCAGCAGGGCCTCAATCGCCCCGAAGCTGAGCATCGGGCAAAGGCCGAATGCCATATTTGCCCCGTGGAACATCTCCATCACGCCGAGCGCCAGCGCCTTGGGCAAGCCCTGGCCGCCCCACTCTTCAGGCGCCGCCAGCCCCATCCAACCGCCTTCCACGAAGGCCTTGTAAGCGTCGCCAAATCCCGGCGGCGCAACCACGCCGTCAGCGGTCAACACAGCGCCATGGGCGTCTCCCACCGGGTTCAGCGGTGCCAGCACATCGCGCGCCAGCTTGGCCGCTTCCTCCAGGATCGGGCGCACCAGATCGGGATCATACGCCTCATGACCGGGCAGGCCCTGCAGCCGCTCGATCCGCGCAAAAGCGGTCAAGGCAAACTCAATATCGCTGACCGGAGCATCGTAAGCCATGTCGATCCCTTCGTGTTTCTGAATAAATGATATGCGGCGCGGATGTTAAAGTTGAGGTTCACACTGTAGATGTGTGCATTAGTTAGTGTGTTCCCATACGGCAATTGGAGGGACTGATTCCATGCGACTTCTGCTCATCTCCGCCAGCGCGCTTATGCTGGCGGCCTGTTCTGAAACCACCCCGACGGCCCCGGCTGCCACCGAACCGGCAACTGCCCCTGCTGCTGAGACCGCTGCGCCCGCCGCCGCTGTCGAATACGGCGCCGCAGGCACTTATGCCATCGACCCGACGCACACTTCCGTCACCTGGCGCGTAAACCATTTCGGCCTGTCCAAATACACCGGCCGCTTCAAGACGGTGGACGCCACCCTGCAGTTCAATCCGGAAGACCCGGCTGCCAACAGCATCACTGTCACCATCGACCCTCTGTCGGTCGAAACGGACTATCCGGCAGACTATAAAGCCAGCCACGCTGACAGCCCTTACGCCAGCTGGAACGAAGACCTTGCCCGCAATGCCAACTGGCTGAACGGCGATGCGTTCCCGCAGATCACCTTCACCAGCACGTCGATCACGCAGGAAACGGCCAGCACCGGCAAGGTGACCGGCGACCTGACCTTCCTGGGAGTGACCAAGCCGGTCACCCTCGATGTGACCTATAACGGCAAGGCAAACTTCCCCTGGGCACCGGAAGCCGACAAGATCGGTTTCTCGGCCAAAGCGGTTCTGAAGCGGTCGGATTTCGGTAACGCCACCTATGCGCCGAACATCGGTGATGAAGTGGAAGTGCTGATCGAAACCGAGTTCCAGCAAGTGGTTGCACCTGCAGAACCGGCTCCGGCAGAGTAAGCCCAAATGACATCGTCCTCACCGGCTGCGCGCTATACGTCGGTTGCCATCGCCCTTCACTGGGCCATGGCGCTCCTCATCCTCTTCATGATCTGGCTTGGCTGGAACATGGATGACAACGAGGTCCGCTATCAGCTGCACAAGTCGGTGGGGATTACGCTTCTTTTTCTGACGGTCGCCAGGATTGCTTGGCGGCTGCTCAACCCGCCGCCGCCAGAGCCGGCAACGCTGAAATCATGGGAACAGAAGCTGTCGAGCGCCGTGCATGTGGCGTTCTATGCCCTCATGGTCATCATTCCGCTCGCCGGCTGGCTGCTCGTTTCCATCTCCCCCTTCCAGATTTCAACCGTTCTCTTCGGGGCGGTGGACTGGCCCCACCTGCCCTTCACTTCCGGCCTGCGCCAGGGCAACGAGCTGCTGCATGGCATCGTCGAGAATGTTCACTCCAAGGGCGCCTGGGTCATCATCGTGCTGCTGGGCCTGCATGTGGCCGGCGCCGTGAAACATGAGTTTGGCGGAGAAGAAGGCGTCCTCAAGCGGATGATCCCCGGCCTCTTCGGCAAGACCTCGCCGCCCTCCCCGCCAGCGCGCGGCGCCATGATCGCCTTTGGCAGCAGCCTTGTCCTCTTCGCGCTGATCGCGGCTGTTCCTCTCCTCGGGGCAAATGGCTCCGGCCTCCACACGGACCGGACTGGCGCCACTATCGAAGCAGCCGGCAACTGGTCGGTCGACTATGCCGCCTCCGAAATCGGCTTCTCCGGCGTCTATGATCGCAAGCCGTTTGGCGGAAAATTCCAGAACTGGTCCGCAGATGTCAGCTTCTATCCCGATGATCTTGCCGCTTCATCTGTGAATGTCGCGGTCGAGACCGGCAGCGTGACGACGGGCACAAAGCTCTATGATTCCACCCTGCGCGAAGGCGAATGGTTCAATACCGGCGCCTATCCGCAGGCAGTGGTCGCCCTCTCTGGTTTCGAGAAAACCGGCGAAGACACTTATACCGCCACCGCCACCATGACGCTCAAAGGCAAGGAAACCAGCGTGCCGCTGAATTTCCAGCTGGTCATCAATGGCGGCCAGGCAACACTGGATGGCCAGGCCGTCTTCTCCCGCAAGGCGCTTGACCTCGGCCAGGTGTCCGACGCCAGCGGCAGCTGGGTGTCCGATGAAATCACCGTCACGGTCAGCGGTCAGGCAACCCGCACTGACTGACAGCCAGCCGCTCATTGACCCCGCCGGCTGCAGTGCTAAGCGGGACGGCATGTCCGCGCCCATCGTCCCCGTTCTGCCTGAAACACTCGCTTTGGCGGTGGAAATCCTCAGCGATGGCGGGCTTGTCGCCATGCCGACGGAAACGGTTTACGGCCTTGCAGCTGATGCCTCGAACCCGGAAGCGGTCGTGCGGCTTTACGAGGCCAAGGGGCGCCCGCGCTTCAATCCGTTGATTGCGCATGTGTCCGGGCTGCCGATGGCGATGCGCGAGGCGGCCTTCTCGCCGCTTGCGGCAAGGCTCGCCCAGGAGTTCTGGCCCGGCCCGCTGACGCTCGTGTTGCCTGTCATTCCAGGTGGAACCGTCTGCGATCTGGCGCGCTCCGGATTGCAGACGGTGGGCCTGCGTTGCCCATCGCATATGGCAGCCAATGCCTTGATCAAAGAGTTTGACCGGCCCGTCGTCGCCCCATCCGCCAATCGCTCAGGCCATGTCAGTCCTACGCGGGCCGATCATGTCGCCGCTGATCTTGCTGATCGTATTGACCTCATCCTCGATGGCGGTCCCTGCGATGTCGGCATCGAGTCGACCATCATTGCCGTACAGGGGGACGCCGTGACGCTGCTGCGGTCCGGCGCTGTTCCGGCAGACAAGCTGGAAGCCTTTATCGGCAAGCCGCTGATCCGGGCGAGCGGGACGGGCATATCTGCCCCCGGCATGCTGAAATCGCATTATGCACCCAAAGCGCGCCTTCGCCTCAACGCAGACGCGCCGGAACCGGGCGAAGGCTATCTGGGCTTCGGGCCGGGCGCGCGCGAGGGCCTCAACCTTTCCCCCGAGGGAGACCTCGCCGAAGCGGCAACCAAGCTGTTCGCCATGCTGCGGGCTCTGGACATGAGGTTTGACCGCATCGCCGTAGCGCCCATTCCGGAAGAAGGACTCGGCGAAGCGATCAATGACAGGCTGGCGCGCGCGGCGCACCGGGATAGCTGATGCCAGGCGGCCTCAGCCGCCCATGATGTCCTCTTTGAGGACCGTCATCATGAACTGGTAGGATGTTTCACCCTCGTCTTCATCCTTGTAGACGACCGCGATGAATTCGGCACCGAGATAGACTTCCATCGAATCGGCTGCCTTGTCGCGCGCCACAAGGCGCAGGCCGGGGTGAAGCTTTTCCTTGAGATATGCCTCAAGACGCAATGTTTCTTCGCGCTCCATGGCGGCACTCCTTGTTTTGTCTGAACTTGCTGGCGCGCAACCTAGTCAGTTTCGCTTCCAGTGCAATGTATGGGCTGCAACGCCCTGTGAGGCTTAATCGGCGGAGGTCTCGGGAATCGCCTGATCCATGCTCTGCGCCGGTTGGCAGCAAGTAGGCCCGGACACGACCTTTGCGGGAACGCCCGCCACGGTGCAACGTGCCGGAACATCCTTCAGCACCACACTGCCGGCGGCGACTTTCGCTTCGTCCCCAATGGTGATGTTGCCCAGGATCTTGGCGCCGACAGACAAGAGAACACCGCGTCCGATTTTCGGGTGCCGGTCGCCCACTTCCTTGCCGGTGCCGCCCAGGGTCACCCCATGCAGCAGCGAGCAACCTTCGCCCACAATCGCCGTCTCACCGATGGTGATCCCCGATGCATGGTCGAGCATTACGGCGCGTCCGATGCGGGCCGCCGGGTGAATGTCCACGCCAAACAGCTCAGATGCGCGGCTCTGGAAGTGAAACGCCAGCGTTTCCCGGCCCTGCCGCCACAGTTCATGCGCGATCCGGTGGGTTTGCAACGCCAGGAAACCCTTGAAGAACAGGAAAGGCTGCAACATTCCCCGCGCGGCCGGGTCGCGCTCGATTACCGCCTGCATGTCGGCTTCCGCATACGTGATCAGCGACGGCGCGCTGTCATAAACCGCCGCCAGGATATGCCGGACCTGCTGCGGCCCCATGCCGGGCCCGGAGAGCTTTTCGGCGAGATGGAAGGAAAGAGCTTGTCCCAGCGTGTCGTGCGAGAGGATGGCTGCATTGAGGTAACTCGCCAGCGTCGGCTCCTCTGCCGCCGCTGCCTGGGCCTCAAATCTCAGCCTTTTCCAGGCCGGGGGCGGCGCGCCGATATCGGGATTTTCCATTCTGGCTGCCTCTCTTCGAACGTGTTGGGGGTTGAAATGGCATCGCAAAAGCGATGTTTCAATTCCTTTTGCCTATTCGGCCGGGTGCTGACGCGGCGGCGGGCGATAGCCCAGCATCCGCCGGACAGGCTTCATCGTCATGATGCGGAATACGGCCGGAGTGAAATAGAGCCCGATCAGCGCCGATCCGCCAACCCCGCCCGCAATTCCCGCCGCCAGCGGCAGCCAGAAGGTATCGCCCGTCATCAGGATGGGCACGAAACCCGCCATCGTGGTCAGCGTCGTGGCAATGATATGCCGCGTGGCATCCACCACCACTTCCCGCTGCGCAATCACATCATCCGCCAGCGCATCCTCATTCGCCTGCAACAGTGACAGCACAACGATTGAGCTGTTGATCGCAATCCCGAAAAGCCCAAGGCTGCCGACGATGGCGTTGAAGCCGAACGGCAGATTGAACAGCCACACCCCGAAAAACGCATAGAAGACCGAGAGAACCCCTGCCGTCACGATCAGCAGCATCATCCGGAACGAGTTGAACACCAGCGTGATCGCCCCCGCCATCACCAGCATCAACGGAATACCCACGCTCGCCAGATTGCCTATCGCCTCGCCGGAATTCTCCGCCTCACCCCCGATCAGCATGTCATATTCCGGCGGCAGCACAAATCCGCTCGCCTCAAGCCGTTCCTGGAATACCGCCATCGTTGGCGCCGGCAGCGTATACGGCTCAAGATAGGCCAGCACCTGGTTGATCCGCAGCCCGTCCCTTCGCGAAATCGTGCCGGTTTTCGGCGTCAGTTCCATCGCGCCCAGCGCAGAAATCGGCGTTCCCGTCATGCCCGGCATCGCGCCGATGGTCTTGGACTGAAGATCAGACAGGGACTGCCGCCGGCTGTCCGAACCAATGATGCGGACAGGCAGCTCCTCGGTGCCCTCGAGAATGGATCCCGCCCGGATGCCCTCAAGCTCCGTATTCAGACTGGTTGCCAGATCTGCCAGGCGCGAGCCCGCCATTGCCGCGGACGCTTCGTCGGCATTCAGCCGCAACGTCGGCGCGCCAAGCTGCAGAGATCCCACCGTATACGTCACCCCCGGCGTCTCGCTCAAAAGTGTGCGCAGCTCGTTGCCCAGCCGGTTCAGTGTCTCGATATCCGGGCCGCGCAGGATCAGCTCAATCGGTGCATCGGCCGGCGGCCCCTGCTCGAACGGCAGCGTCAGGAAGCGCGCAGACGGGAACTCCTGCCGCACCTGCTGCTGGATATCACTGATGATCTCATGCGTGCGCGCGGCGCTGTCGAGTTGCACCCAGCCGGAGGCAAATCCCTCCACCCCTTGGGTATTATTGATGGCGTTATAGTAAACCCGCGGCGAAGGCTCCCCCAGAACCCATGTCACCGATTTGACGCCCTCACGGGCCAGGATGAATTCCGTCGCCCGGCGGGTAATCGCTTCGGCATCGGCAATGTCGGCCTCATAGGGCAGGTTCAGGACCACTTGAAACTGATCCCGCTCCGTAGGCGGAAAGAATTGTTGCGGCAGGGTGCTCGTCAGCACCAGCCCCAGCACCGCCGGCGCCACGCCAATGAATATCCCCAATGGCGGAACACGCAGCGCTGCCTCAATCGTGGCGCGGTATCCATCGGACAGGAAATTGAAGCTCACCCCGTCGCGCCACCAGCGTCTCGGCCGGCGGGCCTCGCCCCGCTCCCAGCCCCGCGTCCTGTCAAACCAGCCCGCCATCGCGGGAACAATCGTTACCGACACGAAGAAAGACGCCGTGATCGCATAGATCACCGACAGCCCCACCATACCGATGAACTCGCCCGCTGCGCCCGGCAACATGGCAATCGGGGCAAAGGCCAGAACCGTCGTCAGCGTAGACGCCGCCAGCGGCGCAAAAAGCTGTTTCAGGCTCCGCTGCACCGCCTCAAGCCGACTACACCCCTTGGCCCGCCATTGATCGATGTCATCCGCCATCACGATGGCATTATCGATCAGCAGACCGAGCGAAATCACCAGACCCGTGACCCACATCTGATGCAGAGGATGCCCGAACACATTGAACAGGATCAGCACCAGCCCAACCGTGAGCGGCATCGCAAAGCCGACCACAATCGCCGATCGCCATCCCATCAGGAAGAACAGCACGGCAAAGACGATCAGCGCCGACATCAGCAGGTTCTGTGCCAGCCCGCTCAGCCGGTCATGGGTATAGACACTCTGATCGAACACGATTTCCGCCGAGAGGCCCGGCGGCATGTTCACTGAAAAATCCGACACGACCCTGCGCGCACTTTCAGACCAAATATCGACGCGCTGTTCCGGCGAAATATACGCCGCCACAAGAACAGACCGGTGCCCGTTTTCATAAGCCGCGCGCGTGGAAGGCTGTTGCAGACCTTTCTCGATGCGCGCCACATCGGCGAGCCGCAGGGAACTGCCATCCTGCCGCTGCAGCACGGGCACCTCACCGATCCGGGAGATGTTGGTGAACTCACCCTGCACCTCAACGCCAATCGTGCCGCCTTCGGTTCGCAGGCGCCCGGCAGGGTTCTTGGAATCCGCCGCCAGCACCGCGCCCGCCGCCTGGCTGAAAGACAGGCCAGCGGCCGATAGCGCCTGCGCGTCCATCACAACGCGCACTTCCTCAACCGGCATTCCGTAGGTCTGCGTCAGTTCGGTGGCGTTCAGCCTCTGGAACCGGTCCTGAAGATCCAGCGCCAGGCGCCGCATGATCGGCAAGGGCGCCTCGTCCTCCCCGGTCCATGTCAGCGACACGATCATGGTCGCCGCCCCAACATACATCCGCGTCACTTCTGGCTCGGATGCTCCGGATGGGAATGACCTGCGCGCCTGTTCGGCCTTCTGCCGGATTAGCGACCAGGCATTGTCGACCTCTGTTTCGGTAAGGTCTTCCTGGATATCCAGAACAAGCTGCACCACCCCGTTGCGGGATATGGTGTCCACCTGTTTGACCTCAGGCAGCTCCATCAGCGCCGCCTCAAGCGGCTGTGCCACCAGGGCTTCCATTCGCTCTGCGTCGGCGCCCGGCAGGAACACGACAATCGTGCCGAAGCGCTCAACCAGTGTCGGATCTTCCTGCCGCGCCAGCGTGAACAGCGCGCCAAGGCCGCCCAGCAGGATGACCAGAATGGTCAGGATCGTCAGCCGCGTATTGCGGAAGAAAAGCGTACTCACCCCAACCCCTCCGCTTCGTCAGCCGCCATTCGCCGTTTCGGCGCGCTGCACCTCACGCGGCAATACCCGTGCCCCCGGCGTCACGCGCTGAAGCCCGTCTACGATTATCCGGTCCCCGGCCTCCACCGGACCGCGCACAAAAGCGCGCTCCCCGGCAGGATACACCATCTCGACCAGCCTTGGCTGAGCGCGCCAGTCGTCGCCCTCCCCCACGACGGCATAGACCGTCCACATGCCCCGATTGGCGCTCGAAAGCGCCTTCAGCGGCACCCAAAACCCCCGCTCCCCCAGCTTGCGCTGCATCTTCAGGCGCACCAGCGATCCTGCGGGAACTCCGCTGCTGGCGGGCACATCAAACACAGCCGCAACCGTGCGCTGAGAGGCATCCACAACGCCCGTGACACTTCTCAGCGGGGCTTCCACCGGGCCGATTTCCGCTTCCAGGGCATAGGTTTTGCCAGGCACCAGTTCGGGAACGATCCGCGCTGAAACACCGATGCGTGCCTCCAGGTCGCCTGCTTCCACAAGCTCCAGAATGGCTTGCCCTGCCCCGGCTATGGCGCCTTCGTCAGCAAAGCGGGAGACGATCATGCCGTCATATGGCGCTGTGATGCTTGCCAAATCTATTTGCACACGGAGCGTCTCTGCCTGCGCCCTGGCAGCATCCACACGCGCCATCGCCGTGGTGGCCTGCGCCACGAACTCTTCCACGCGCTGGGCCGACACATGCCCCTGCGCCTGCAACTGGCGCTGCCGCTCGGCAGTATCGAGGGCCAGTTGGTGGGCGGCGCGCGCTTCCTCAACCACCGCGCGGGCTGAAGCCAGCTGCGCGCTCAGGCCGCGCGTATCGAGACGGGCAATCGTCTGCCCCGCCTTCACCGTATCGCCCACGCGCACGTCGATGCGCTCGATACGGCCGCCGGCCTGAAATCCCAGCCGGCTGGTGCGCCGCGCCTCGGCTATGCCGGTGAACAGTTCCTCAATGTCCAGTTCGGTGAGATATTCCACCGGCAACACGCTGACGGCCAGCGGCTGAGGCTCAACTGTCGCAATCTTCGGGCCTTCCTTGCTGCGCAGCAGGGACGCCGCCGCCAAGAGGCCTGCCGTGAGCGCAGCCATCAGCACAATGAACATCAAGGCCTTCAGCAGCGTCGGGCGGCGGCCGCTGGGAGGCATCTCGTAAGGGGTTTCGGTGGTCATTCGGCGTGCCCGGAACAAACTGGCGATACTGGAGAAGCACACAGGCTGCGGAACAGCAGCCCGGCATGAAACTGGACAAACCGGGCAGTATCGATCCCGCGATCCGGCGGCGGCAGAAGGCCGGGAAAGCCTGGCAGGTGGATCAGCAGCAGCGCCACACCATGCATGGATGCCCAGAGAGACTTGGCCGCGATGTGGGGGTCAAAGGAGGTATCGAAGACGCCGATCTCCTGCCCTTCGCGCACCAGACCAACAACGATCATGAATGCCTGACCCTTGTGGCTCTTCTCGAAATCCTCCCAACAGTCCGTGCCGCTCACGCTGGCGGCAGGGTCAGCGGCCGACGCAAAGGCAGCGGCATAATGGTGGGGGCGTGCAATCGCGGTCTCGACATATTTGGCAAAGCATTGCCGGACGCGGGCCTCAAAAGGCAGGCTCGTGAGGGCGGCCCGGTCTACAGTGGACATCAGCCGCTCGAAGAAGGACTCCTTCAACTCGTCGAGCAGTTCTTCCTTGGAGCCGAAATACTTGTAGATCGCCGCCGGCGAGTAATCGATTTCCTCGGCCAGCCTGCGGATGGAGAGACCCGATTCCCCCTCCTTGGAGAAAACGCGCTCGGCCGCGTCCAGAATCGCTGCGCGCACCCGCTGGCGGCGGCGCTCTGCAGGGCTTTCTTCCGGGAGGGTATCGGAATCCAAAGAGGTCGCCTCGATAATTGTTCATTTAGTGAACAGTGTTCACATTAACTTGATACGCCGCCTTCAATTGCATGACAAGCAATTCATTGGCCTGAATCAGTCTTTGCGAACGCCTCGCAGAAGGCTAAGGCCATCTGCGTGACCAAGCTTTTTCCCTCCCCCCCGCCGACAGGCGTGCCGCTTCTCGCCGCAAGGCCCGCGAACGCCGTGCGCAGCTTCCTTGCCCTGCGCAAATCCGCCAACAAGCTCTTCCTCAGCGAGCCGGGCCCCAGCGCCAGCGAGTTGGAGGAACTGCTGACCATCGCCGTGCGCGTGCCCGATCACCGCAAGATGGCCCCTTGGCGCTTCATCACTTTCCAGGGTGAAGCGCGGGCGCAGTTCGGAAAGGAACTGGCTCATATTGCCGGCCGCAAGCCCGGGGTTGAAGAACGCGACATTCTGGAAGCTGCCGGCCTTCCTCTTCGCGCCCCCACGGTGGTGGCTGTCGTGTCCTCACCGGTTGACGATGGCAAAACGCCCGTCTGGGAACAGGAACTCTCGGCAGGCGCCCTCTGCTATAACCTGCTGCTGGCGGCCAATGCCTGCGGCTGGGGCGGCGTCTGGCTGTCGGAATGGATCATGTTCAGCCCGGAGGTCGATGCCCTTCTCGGCCTGAAGGAAACCGAGCGCCTTGCCGGTTTCATCTATATCGGCACCGCCACCGCTCACCCGCAGGAACGTATCCGTCCGGACCTGCCGGGACTGGTCACAGCCTGGCCCGCAAAGCCCGCCGGCTGACCGAAAATGTCCGGATTTGTCCGGAAGTGTCCGGATTTGTCCGCGATTTGAGCGGCTCAGCCGCGCCCTCGATAGGACGCGACCCCGGTTTCAGGCACATAAAGCCCTTTGGGAACGTCACCGGACTGCCAGAACACATCGATCGGTATCCCGCCTCTGGGATACCAGTATCCAGAGATCCGCAGCCACTTTGCTTCGGTGAAATCGAAGATCCTTTTCCCAATGGAAACAGTGCATTCCTCATGGAACGCCCCATGGTTCCGGAAGCTCGTCAGATATAGTTTCAGGCTTTTGGATTCGACCAGCCATGGCCCCGGCGCATAGTCGATCACCAGATGCGCAAAGTCCGGCTGCCCGGTCACCGGACAGAGCGACGTAAATTCCGGCGCTACAAACCGGGTAAGGTAAAGTGTATCAGAATGAGGGTTTTCCACCCGTTCCAGCTGCGCCTCTTCAGGGCTTTGGGGTTGCGCAGTGTGTTGGCCAAGTTGGCCGAGTTTCTGATAGATGGGGTTGTCAGCCATTGGGAAGGATCGCCGGTACAGGAATAAGGTCAAAGGTCAGGCCCATATAGAGGACATACCCCAGGAGCAACACTGCCCCCTCCCAGCGCGCCAGCTTCCGGCCGGTCAGCGCAAACAGGAACAGGAGTGCTACAGACAGGACGAGCGCGCCGACATCGATGGAACTCATGATACTGACAGGCTCCCTCCCCGCCATCGCGGCAGCCCCGGTATCCCCGCGGACACTGAACGGTTGAACCAACGCTGTTACACCCAAAATACCCAATATATTGAATATGTTGGACCCAATTACGTTCCCCAGCGCCACATCCGCCTTCTTCCGGAACGCGGCCACCACAGAGGTTGCCAGCTCCGGCAGGCTGGTGCCGATCGCCACGATGGTCAGGCCGATCACTGTCTCGCTGATGCCGATCGACCGGGCGAGGGTCACCGAGCCCTCCACCAGCAGGTTGGCACCTGCCACCACGCCGATGAGGCCCGCCACCGCAATGATGATCCCCAGCATCAGGCCGTACTGGGCATCTACTACCTCACCCTCTTCCCGGTGCATCACCGCCGTTTCGTCCTGACGTCTCTGATCCATCACGAGGGAAAAGACGAGATAGCTGATGAGAATGGCCAGCAGAATGAAACCCGAAACCCGGTTGAACTGGTCAAACCACAGCAGGCCACACAGAATCGCCGTCGCCGCCACCATCACCAGCCCGTCGCGCATGATGGCCTTGGGGTGCACGATGATGGGCGACAGGATCACCGCAATCGCCAGCACCAGCAACACGTTGGCGATGTTTGAACCGACCACATTGCCGACCGAGATGCCAACCGCCCCCTGCCCCACAGCCTGCAGGCTGGTGACGAGCTCAGGCACCGATGTGCCGAATCCCACCAATGTCAGACCGATAACGAGTTCAGAAATGTTGAGTTTGCGCGCGACGCTGACCGAGCCGCGCACCAGCGCCTCCCCGCCTACGAACAGCAGAACAAGCCCCGCCGCGATCATCAGATACATCATTTAACATTAATCCCACTGAAATCCGGACCTTATACTGTCCCCTGCATCAGAGTTACATGGGCACGGAAAACTCGCCTGTGGAGGGCTGTTATCCGTGCTTCACAGTTCCTTCAGGATAATTGGGCCAGTTCTTGCAGGGAAATAGGTCGGCAGAAAGCTGAATATTGGTAACTATGGTACGCGGTATTCCCAACTCTGGATTTAGTCGGCTCCGGCCGATTGCTGGCGCCTGCCTGCTGGGCGCGGTTACCGCCTGTGCCTCCTTTAACGGCACGCAGAACGGAAACGGCGCCTCAAACGGCTCGGTCGCCCAGGGCCATTTCCATCTGGTCGGTGTGCCCCCGGCGCTCGCCTCTCGCGCAAATGCCCTCCTCAATACCGGCCAGCCCGCACCACGTAGCGTTCTGGAAAAGCGAAACCGCGCGCAGACCCTCGCGCGGTCCATAGAAGACCTCCTGGCGTCTGAGGGCTATCTGGCGGCCGAAGTACGCCCGGAAGACTTCACCACAATGGATGCAAGCGCCGCCCTCAATGTTGACCCCGGGCCTCGTTTCACCATCCTCTCTGTGAGCCTGAATGGCGCTGACGCAATCGATCGGGACACACGCAGGATCATTGACGGCCACCTTGCCAAGCTCCCCTCCGGCAGCATCGTAAGAGCTCAGGAAGTGGAGCGCGTTGAGGCCGAACTCGTCACATCCCTCCAGATGGGGGGCTACGCTTTCGCCACAAGCCCGGGGATCGACGCGCTCGCCTCGCGCGAGGAGGAAAATGTCGAGATCACCTATACGGTTGATCCCGGCCCGCTGGTACGCCTCGGCGAACTGGAAAGTGATGAAACCAATCCCCGCTCCCAGAAAGCCATTCAGGTTTTGAAGACCTGGCGGGAGGGCGCAACCTATAGTCCGCGCACGATCGACCGGCTGCGCAGCCGCCTACGTTCCAGCGGCCTCTATGAAGGCATTGGCGTTGTCGTTTCCAGCGAGCCGGATGCAGAGGGGTACCATACGGTCTCCCTTACCCTGACTGAAGCGAAACCTCGTTCTGTCAGCTTCGGTGTCAGCGCCTCCACGACTGAAGGCGTCGGCGCGGACGCGCGCTGGGAAAAGCGCAACATCACCGGACGCGCAGACAAGGTCACCGTAAGCGCCGAAGCCGCTACGCTCGCCAGAAGCCTTACCGCCGCCTATGAGCGGCCAAACATTGGCCGTTTCGGCCGCACACTTACGACAGAGACCGGCGTTCGCCAGGAAGAGACACAAGCTTACGATCTGGACGGCGCCAAGATCGCCGCAACGCTTTCTCAGCCCTTCACGCGCCAGCTGACGCTCTCTATCGGCGCCGCCATTGACGCCACGCGCATAACCGATCAGCGCACGCGGATTTATCTTGGCGAACGCGAACAGGTTACCTTCTCCATTCCGGTAACAGCTGCGTATACGGATGTTGGCGATCCACTGGATCCGCAGGAAGGCATCCGCGGATTTGCATCTGTAGAGTCCGGTGTGTCTGTGGGAAACAGCACGCCAGGCTATACCCGCATGCAGATTTCCGGTGCAACCTACCGGAGGATCGCCAGTGATCTCGTCGCTGCCGTTCGCGCCGAATATGGCGCCTTTGCAGGCTCCAACGCCGTGCCAACCGACAGGCTGTTCTTTGCCGGGGGCGGCGGCACGGTGCGCGGCTACGAATACCAGTCCCTCTCACCCACCGACGAGTTCGGCGAGTATTTTGGCGGGCGCAGCCTCTTTTCGGCATCTGCGGAACTGCGCTGGCGGCGATCTGACCGGTTCGGCTATGCGGCTTTCGTGGATGTCGGCGCGGCGGGCGATGATCCGGGCACGGTCTTCAGCGACGCAAAGGCGGCCGTCGGTCTCGGCATCCGGTACTATCCGGGGTTCGGCCCGATCCGGTTTGATGTCGCCGCGCCCCTGAGCAAGCGCGATGGTGACGCGCCGCTGCAGATATATGTCTCTATCGGGCAAGCATTCTGATGAAGGTGCCCGTACTTCCCCTCCAGGACTGGCGGCGGCGCCACCCCTGGCTCACCGGCGCAATTATTGCGGCGGCAGGCAGCGTTGCCGTAGCCGGGGCCGTGAGGGTGTGGGTTGCGACCGACAGCGGGCGGAACTTCATCGTTTCGCAGATCGATGGTATGGACGTGGCCGGATATGGCCGGCTGCATATCGAGGGACTGCGGGGAGACCCTCTGTCAGACCTTCGTGTCGGCAAGATACAGATCATCAATGAGGGCGGCGTCTGGGCTGAAGCTCAGAATTTGCGTCTTCGCTGGTCGCCCCTGTCGCTGCTTTCGCGAACAGTAGATATCTCCGAACTCGATATCGACAACATCTCCATATTCGCGCGGCCCGAGAGGGAACCCCGCCCGCCTTCTGAAGGCGGCGGGAATTGGCGCGTCAATCTCAACTCGCTCGTTCTTGACAGGCTGGTGCTGGCAGACGGCGTTGCCGGCCCCCAATCGGCCTCGGAGATCAGCGCGCGTTTCGTGCAGCAGTCCAGCGGCGCATTGGATGCCGCCCTGCGCCTGCGCCCGCTGGAGGGGCGCGGCGACCGCGTAGACCTGCTGATCGTCATGACCGCGTCGAAACGGTTTGACATTACGGTGATTGCTGACGCGCCAGCCGACGGCATGTTTGCTCACATGCTCGAACTGGAGCCGGGCTCGGCGGCACGCCTTGAGGCCAACGGCGCGGGTGACCTGATGAATGGTGTCGCCGAGGCGCGCTTCTCCATCGACCGTGAAGACAAGGCTTACCTCTCGGGCAAAATGGAGAATGGCCGCCTCAGCGCCTCGGCCAAGATCGACTCTACATCTCTTCCGTTACCGGATGATATTATCTCGCTTCTGGGAAATTCGGCGGAAGCCTCCCTCTCTGCCCGCCTGGACGGAAATGAAGCTCACTTTGAACTGGATGGCCTGATCGCAGAAGGCGAGGTACACCTCGCCGGCCTCGCGGATCTCGACAGGCGCGAACTGATCGGCCCCGCCCACCTCAGCGCGGATCTCGCCTCACTGCGCCCGTTCTGGGAAAGAGGCGCAGGTATCTGGCTGAATGGTGAACTCACCTATGCGGACGGTGATGCTGGCTATGTGGGGGACCTCCGCCTTGTTGCGGAAGAAGATACAGCGCTTCCTTTTGAGGCCGCCACGGGGCGCGTCACTATAGGTTTCACCGATGGCGCCATTCCGTTTACAGGCAATCTGGAACTGCAGGGCCCCTTCCCGATTGGCGATCTTGCCAGCGCCGCCATCGGCCCGACGCCCTCCGTCACGCTGAACGGACGCTTCGATCTTTCCTCCAGGGCGTTGACCCTTCAGGACAGCGAGGTCCGTCATCAGACAGGCTCCCTCAACCTGGCGGGCACCGTGGACGTCAAGGAAGGCCGCCTCGCTCTGGCAGGCCGTCTGGATCAGGCCATTGATCCCTTCGTCCCCAGCCTTACCGGATCAGCAGATGGCATCCTCAGTATTGAAGGGCCGTTTTCATCCATAGATGTCTCGACAAACCTTGCCCTCCGAAATCTTGCCGGGCCGGAGGCTGCCAGCGCGCTGGTCAACGGAAACGGTAACGCGGCGGCCTCCCTGCGCATAGCTGGCGGAGACGTCACGGCCCGGATGATCCGTGCCCGTCTTCCCGGCCTCAGCGCGGATATGTCGGGCACATTGTCAGGCGCAAACGGCCTCGCTCTCGACTTCACTGCGCAGCAGACCGCCGACCTGACAACCAGCGGCACAACAGTAAATCTCGGGGCTATCGGGGGAAAGATTTCCCGGCCGGGCGACACCCTTCTCATCGCTGCAGAAAGCGTCGATGGCTACACCCTGAACGGCGCTCAAAGGATCGATCGCCTCTCGGTTACAACATCGCTTGAACAATTAGGCTCGAATATTGAGGGTCCTGTCAGGCTCGCTGGCCGCTATGGCGCTGAAAACATTGCGCTCTCCGCAATCCTGCAGCGCCGCGAACGCTCCACACGGATTGACGACATTGCAGGCTTCCTGGGCAAGCTGCAGGTTGGCGGACATGCCGAATTCTCTGATGCCGGCGAACTGGACGCAGCCGCGCGCATTTCGGGAAGTGATTTCGTGTTCAGCGGGGTCGAGTTCGGGCGGATTGCACTGGACGCTTCGGTGCGTCAATCCTCCGGAGAGCCGCTCTCCATCGTCATGAGCGCGGATGCGCGCAACACTATCGTTTCCGAAGATGTGCATTTCGAGCGCGTCACCGCTGACATCACGACCACCGAGCGCGGGTATCAGTTCTCGGCGAAACTTGAAGATCCCGCCCGCAACCGGCAGACAGACATGCGGGTATCCGGGACCGCATCTGTTTCGGGAGACGCTCCCGAAGGCACGCTTTCGCTGGGCGGCATGATCTTTGGGCAGACAGTTTCAACCCGGCGGGATGCCCGCTGGCGGCTGGGAGAGACGCCCGAGGTAGATGCCGACATTGGCATTTTTGGCGGGGCCGCCCAGATTTCCCTGGGTATGGTTGGCGCATCGCCGGAACTCAAATTTGCCCTCGACAATGTTGATATCAGCCCGGTCCTGTCTTCGTTCGGCGCGCTCGTTTCCTCCGCGCGGATCGATGGCGCAGGCTCGTTCAGACCTTATGGCCGGTCGCCTTCCGGAAGTTTTGACATTCGCAGCAACAGCCCGGTGACCGGGTTGGACGGCGCCATAGACCTCGATATCAGCGGCAGGCTGGATGCGCGGCTGCTGTCGATTGACGGCAGCGCCAAGTATGGCCCCACCCTGGGCGGGGATTTCGCTTTTGCGCTCCCGGTCATCGCCGAGGAAGGGCAGATGGCCCGCCTCAACAATCAAGGTCCCCTGCTGGGCAATGCAAAGTTCAATGGCGACCTTGAAGCCATCCGCCAAATCGCCCTGGCCTATGGTCATGACATCGGCGGCAAGCTCAATTCATCCCTCCGCCTGGCAGGCACGCTCGAAACTCCGCAGATTGATGCGCGTGTCGATGTTTCCGATGGCATCTATGAATATGGCGCCATGGGTTTCCGGATCGCCCGGTTCGATCTGAATGCCGCCCTGGAGAATGGGGCGATTGCCGTCGATGCCACCGGGCAAGGACCTGACGGCGGCACTCTGAAAGCCACAGGCCGGCTCGACGAGGCCGGCGAGGGCAAGGTCGACATCGAGCTCAAGCGGCTGCTCGTCTATGACCGCAATTCGGACAGTATGCGCCTTTCCGGGACGGCGGCGCTCACCGAATCGGCAACAGACCGCGTTGTTTCCGGCAGCCTCAACGTAGACGAGGCCCGGTATTCGCTCGACAATCTGCCCACCGCCAGCGTCCGGCGCCTGGATGTGCGCTGGCGGGAAGATCTTTCGGACGAGCCGGTTGATCCGGTTCTTGAAAAGCCGATCAAGTTCAATTTCCGCATCCAGTCGGATCGCAGGATTTTCATTGATGGCCGCGGGCTCGATTCCGAATGGGGTGTGAATGTCAACGTCACCGGCTCGCCCGCTGCGCCGCTTCTTAATGGGCGCGCTACCCTGGTTCGCGGAGAACTGGAGCTTGCGCGCCGCCCGTTTGTTTTTGATTCGGGCACCGTGACCTTTGACGGACCGGTTGATTCGGCCAGGGTGGCGATCAGCGCGGCCCGTGTGGTCGATGGTTTCTCGGCGCAGATCGATGTCACGGGCTCTCCGACCAGCCCGCGAATCGAACTCACAAGCACTCCGGACCTTCCTGCAGACGAAATCCTCGCAAGAATGCTGTTTGGCCGCTCGGTCATGGACCTGTCCGCACTGGAAGCAGCGGAACTGGCCAGTTCAATTGCCCGCCTCAGCGGCCAGGGCGGCGGCCTCGACCCATTGGGCCAGATACAGGCTGGCCTCGGGCTCGACCGGCTGCGTCTGGGCATGAGCGATGAAGGCACCACAGAACTGGGGGTGGGGCAGTATCTGGCACCAGATGTCTATCTGGAGGTGACAACTGCTGGTGCTGCAGGGAATTCTGTAGAAGTTGAATGGCAACCCCGCCCTCAGATCTCGGTTACGTCCGAAGCCCGTTCTACTGGTGAATCAAGGGTTTCCGTCCGCTGGAAGCGAGATTACTAGTATTTAAGGCGTTTATCTGGAATTGGGATTGCATGATGAATTCCCACATCCGACATGGACGTTAAGCTCACGCCCTCCGGCGTTTCAAATATTTGGCAAGCGTTTCAGAAATTTATGCACCGGAAAACTTGCTAGAACGCCTGTCACTTAGGAGACAGATTAAAACCTAAAGGTGGAAAATGATGCAAGAAGAAATTCGGGCCGCTGGTTCCCGCTCTCCCACAAAGGTTGACCAGCAGGTTGGCGAAAAAATCAGGGAACTCCGCATTGCTCAGAACTTCACCCTGTCCGAACTCGGTCAGGAACTGGGCATTAGCCATCAGCAACTTCAGAAGTACGAAACCGGCACTAACCGCCTCAGCGCAGGGATGCTTTCCAGCGTAGCCCGCGCGCTCCGCGTGCCGATTGCCGAACTGTTCCAGACCTCCGATGCCGCATCGCAGGAATCGAGAGACCCGGTGAGCGAATCGCGCGCCCGCTGTCACGCCCTGATCGACCGCACGAGTTCTGTCGCCAAACTCGAGACGATGGCGAAGGTTCTTCGCGCGCTCTCAGCCGATTGATTCGGGCTTCCTTGAAGGCAAAAAAGCCGGAGCGTCCCTGCTCCGGCTTTTTTCTTGGCCGCTGTACCGGTTACCCGCTTAGTTCACGCGCACATACGGTCCGCGCAGCGTGTAGACGTCCGGCCCCATGGATACATCGAGATTGAGGTATCCTTCGGCCCCTGTGCCGCGCGGATCGCGAATACGCTCACCCGTGCCCCGAAGCAGTGTCGTCCCCGCGCCGTCGCTGAGCGACCAGCTCACGGGGGTCATACCGCGCGCAGCAAGATCCACGCGGAGGGTCTCGGCGCCGCTTGAATTGACAGGCAGGGGCCGCTGCAACTGGCCCTCAACACGCGCCAGCAACTGCACAACATACAGCCGCCCGCCCTGCTCAACCGCGCCGATCCCGACATGATCGAAACCCGAACGCAGCAGGTTCTCCCTGTTGGACGGATCAGACATCAGCGCGGCAAGCACCGTTTCCGCGCTGGTGCCAGCGTCCACAATGGCAATTGCCGTCCCGAACGCGCTGTACAGGGTCTGCCGGTCAGTCTGGCGGACATGATCAAGCAGTGTTCGCCCTTCAGGTGAGACATCCGCCGCGTAGTGCCGGCGCGCCATGTCCCTTGCATGTTCCTGGGCAACAAGGGTGAGTTTTTGATGCTCCGCGAGGCCCGCCAGACCAGCATCCTGCCGGACGCCCTCAATGGCTTGGAGGAGATCTTTACTGACATTCGAACGGTCTGCCGCAGCAGTCATGCCATTCGATTCTCCGGGTGAGAAACGCGCCAGCGAACCGGCTTCCGAAAGGGCCACCCCTGGCGCCGCAATCGCCAGAGCGAGGAGTGACAAAGCTCTGTATTTCAACTGTAACATAACTGTCACAATACATATTTTACATATTTGCGTCAATGAGATACATAATAAAGTATATTCCGTGTAGGCATGTTTTTAATCCGTCCACGTCGTTTTCCAGTGTCATCTGATCGTCACATCCCTGCACTATTCACGCCACAGGAATGGTGCCGCGATGACGAACACGACTATCAGCGATGAATGGCTGACCTACACATGGGTTCGCCTGAGAACGGGCGTTGAGCCGCATGAGGTCAAACGCCTGCTCATCAAGAACGGGTTTGACGACGCGGCGATACGCGCACTGATGCGCGCGGCTTATGACGGCCGCCGGCCGGTTTCAGACGTAGACCATGCCGCGCTGGCCAACGCCCCCCTCACCCGGCGCGCGCTGAACCATCCCCTGCTCCGGCGCGTTCCTGTGTCCAAGGCACAGCTCTATGTCTGGCCAAATTTTCTCACGCCCGAAACGTGTGATCAGTTGGTCGCTCTGACAGATGAACGCCTGCGCGCCTCCACCACAACAGATGTTTTCGCAGACCCGAAGGTGCGCACATCGCGCTCTTCGGACATAGGCTCCCTTGGCAATAATCTTGTGATGCAACTGGATGAACTTATCGCCGAAGCGCTCGGCGTTCACTGGTCCTATTCCGATGCCACACAGACCCAGCGCTATGATGTCGATCAGGAATACAAGGCGCACTATGATTATTTCATGCCGGGCACCAGAGACTATCAGGTTCACTGCCAGTTCACGGGCCAACGCACCTGGACATTCATGATCTATCTCAATGATGTTGAAGAAGGTGGCGGCACCCGGTTCCGAAGGCTGGAGAAAACCATCATGCCCGAAAAGGGCAAAGCCGTGATCTGGAATAATCTGAATCCGGACGGAAGCGTAAATCCGTACACGATACATCATGGAATGAAGGTTCGGTCGGGCGTGAAATACGTCATCACAAAATGGTTTCGTGAACGTGGCTGGGGCGAGATGTTCCCCGCAGAATACTCCATGAAGATGTAATGTTGCCAGCGCGCCACACATGTGGCGCCGCGTATGCAGTTCACGGAAGTGTCATCTAAACTTCCCGTAAGTGTTGCAATCAAATCTTAAGGCTCCGCGCTGCGGGCAGACGACAAGTTAACGTCTGGGGAGCGCGACGGGGGAAACCGTCAGCGCGCCCGCTCAGGGTTCACGACGGAGACATTGATGTTGACCAAGAATAATTTCCGCGCGGTGCTTCTCGGCTGCGCTGCAGTCGCGATACTCGGCGCTTGCAGCGGCGCCGATGGCGTCGCCTCGCCTGGCGTGGGCGCTTTCGTTCCGTCGCCTACCGCACCGGCACCGACCACCCCGACCACGCCCACCACCCCGACAACGCCGACTGGCGGTCCGGCGGATGACTGCCCGACAGGCTTCGCGAATATCGGCGTGCTCGCAGACAACCGTATCTGTCAGCTACCCAACACCATCACAGGCAACCTGGTGGTTCCCAAGCGCGACGGCACGATCTACTCGGTCGCTGGCCGCACCCAGGTGGGCACCGACCTCGGCTCTGACCCCAACAACCCGATTGCAGGCCGCGCCTCTGGCATCCTGACGATCGAGCCGGGCGTGACCATTTTCGGCAACTCCGGCGGCGACTATCTTCTTGTGAACCGGGGTTCGCAGATCTTCGCTGAAGGCGAAGCCGATGATCCGATCATCCTGACGAGCCGGGCCAACGTCGCGGGCACCGCCACCGAAAACTCGATCGGCCAGTGGGGCGGTCTCGTGATCCTCGGCCGTGCTCCGACAACAGATGGTTGTAGCGGCGCAGTCACCCCCCCGAACATCGCCTGTGAGGCTCAGGTTGAAGGCGCAGACGCCTTCTACGGCGGCAACACGCCGACCGACAACAGCGGCCGTATCCGCTATCTGCGCCTCTCCTATTCCGGCTTTGAAATCGCGCCGAACAACGAACTCAACGGCATCACCCTCGCCGGCGTAGGCAACGGCACCACGTTTGAGTACGTCCAGGTTCACAACAGCTCGGATGACGGTATCGAGATCTTCGGCGGTAATGTGAACATCCGCTACATCGTGCTTACCGGCAATGATGATGACTCCTTCGACACCGACTCTGGTTGGCGCGGCGCAGCTCAGTTCGGCATCGTGTATCAGCGTTCCGGTGGTGGGGACTTCGCATGGGAAACCAGTTCGCGCGGCACCAACACCGCTGACTTCTTCACCCGCCCGACCTACTCCAACTGGACCATCGTCATGCGTGAAAACAGCACGCGGGACGCCGTTGTCCACAATACGGGCCACACGGCGCGCGTTTACAACACGGTCCTCCGCCACCCGGGTAACCATCAGTGCGTGAACATTGCCACCAACGCAACGCTGAACAACCCCAACGGCGTTGACGGCAACGGCCCACTCTATCGTTCGGTTTTCTTCTCCTGCGCTGGCGGCAATGGTGATGGCGGCGCAGCTGGCACCACGCCGGCAACCGACATCCCCGACGCAACTGTAGAAACTCTGCTGACCCACCCCACGAACGTGCTCAGCGGCACCTCTACGCTCACTGGCGGGTTCATCAACGGCGCCAATGAGAATGCGGTGGCCGCGTCCACGTTCCCCACCTCTCTGAACGCCGGGGTTGGTCTGGGCACGAACAACACGTTCATCACCGGCTTCCTCACGCCGGTCAACTATATCGGCGCCGTGCGCGATGCCAGCGACAACTGGTACGAAGGCTGGACCTGCAGCCTGCCGGGTCAGCCGACCTGCCACTAACACCATGACCAAGACGGAGGCCTTTCAACGAGGCCTCCGTTTCTTCTCATCTCAAGCATCCATTCAGGATCTTATCTCATGAAATTCAGCTCGCTGTCCCTCCGGACCCTGCTGATCGCTTCGACAGCGATCCTTGCGCCCGCTTTCGCTTCGGCCCAAACTGAAAACACCTCCGATACGTCCCCTGAGGCGGCAGCACCCGAATCTCAGGATCTCCAGCTTCAGGAAGTTGTTGTTCTTGGCCGTTATATTCCGGAAGTGCTGCGCAGCACTTCTGAAGTCGCTGCCTTCCTCGCGCCGGAAGATCTCGCACGCCAGGGCGACTCCGACGCCGCCTCTGCTCTGGCCCGCGTCACCGGCATCACGATTGCCGAAGGCCGTTTCGTGTATGTCCGCGGCCTGGGTGAGCGCTATTCTGCGGCTCGCCTGAATGGCTCTCCCCTGCCGAGCCCGGAACCGCTGCAGCGCGTCGTTCCGCTCGACCTTTTTCCTACCAATATTCTCGAGAACGTCCTTGTTCAGAAGACTTACTCGGTTGAGTATCCGGGTGAATTTGGCGGCGGCATCATCGATCTTCGCACACTGAACATCCCGAAGGAACGGTTCCTGGAACTCAGCGTATCCGGGAGCTACAATACAGAAACGACCGGCAAGGACGGCATCACCCATTATGGCTCTGACAGCGATGTCCTCGGCTTTGATGATGGTACGCGCAAAATTCCCGGCCTGGTGCGCCAGGCCATGGCAACCGGCCTCCGCATCCAGAACAACAACTTCACCGATGCTGAACTGCAGGCCATGGGCCAGGCGTTCACCAACGCGCCCATCAACCTGATCCAGTCGAACGACAGCATCCCGATGAACGGCAGCTATGAAGCTTCGGCCGGGACGTCATTCGACCTCGGCGGGGCTGAACTCGGCATCATCGGCGTCCTCGGCTACAGCAATGACTGGCGCACGCGGGATGGCCGCCAGGAAGTCGGTGAAATCAATGGCGGTATTCTTAGCGCCACTTCCACCTATGATTATCTGACTACTGAGCAGAATATCGGATGGGACGGACTGTTCGGCGTTGGTCTTGATTTTGGTGATGACAAGTTCAATTGGACCAATCTGTATATCCGCCGCACCACAAAGCAGACCAGCATCCGAGAAGGATATGATGATTTGGCGTCGCGCGATGTCCGCGATGACCGCACAGGCTGGTATGCGCGCGAACTCTACAGCACCCAGATCAACGGCGAACATTACCGTGGCCCGTGGTCGCTCGACTGGAGAGGCGCGCTTTCGCAAACAAAACGGGACGCCCCGTATGAACGCGCGACCCGCTTCATATTCAGCGATATTACCAACAGCTACATCTACGACCCCTCTGGTTCGGGCTCGTCGAACAGCACAACGTTCTCCTATCTCGACGACAAGGTCGTGAGCGGCGGCGCCGACGTGAAATACGTCCAGGCGCTCTCATCCGCCCGCGACGTTGAATACTCTGCAGGCGTCGAAGCCTATCAGAACGAGCGGAGTGCCCAGTCGCGCATTTTCAGCTTCATCGTCGGTAATCCGCCGCTGGATTTCCTCGTATCGCAACAGCGCCCAGATTTCCTGTTCGCCAACTACAACATCAATCCGGACCTCTTCGTTCTTCGTGAAACCACCGGTGCTTCCGGCGCGGCTGCCTATGACGCAGACCTTCAGGTCTTCGGTGCCTATGCGAAGGTCGATGCGGAAATCATTCCTCTGGTGCGTACCGCTGTCGGTCTGCGTTTCGAGGATGCAACCCAGTCGGTCACACCGCTCTCGCTGATCGCAGCAGAAGCTGCGCCCGAAGCGCCACCGGAACTGGAAAATCAGTACCTGCTGCCGGCTGCCACCCTGACCTGGAACTTCGCGGATGACCAACAGCTGCGCCTTGGCGCATCCAAGAGCATCGGCCGCCCGCAATTCCGTGAACTTGCGCCGCAACAGTATTTCGACCCGGAAAGCGGACGGACCTTCATCGGCAACCCCTATCTGACCGATACGGAAATCCTGAACCTCGACGCGCGGTACGAAATGTATTTTGATCGCGGCCAGGCCCTGACCGCTGGCGTCTTCTTCAAACAGCTCGACCGCCCGGTGGAAGCTGTCGTGGTTCAGCAGAGCGCGTCCGTGTTCCAGACCTACCTCAACGCGCCCGAAGCCATTCTCTACGGCGCCGAGATCGACTTCAAACGGGTCTTCGACAGCCCGATCAAGGGCGCCTTCTTCGGCTCGAAGGAATTCCTCGTCCAAGCCAACTACACCTACACCACATCCGAGGTGAAAGCTGGTGCCGGCGACGTGGTGTATCCGCTGCAGGCGGCTGGTCAGCCCCGTCCCGCCACAGACTTCATCATCGACGGAACGCGCCTTCAAGGCCAATCCGAGCACATTGCCAACCTGCAAATCGGCTGGGAAGACGAGGCGGCCCGTTCGCAACTGACCCTGCTTGCTAACTATGCCAGCGAGCGGGTCACCGCCCGCGCGCCTGCCGGTCAGCCAGACTTCCTCCAGGATCCGGGCATCAACCTCGACCTCGTCTACAAGAAGGGCTTCGACCTTCGCGGCAAAACTTTCACATTCGATATCAAGGCGAAAAACCTTCTGAAGGAGGATTTCGAAGAATATCAGACCGGGAATGACGGATATGTGCGGGTAAACCAGTACGATGTCGGCACAACCTTGTCCGTTGGCCTCAGCGCGGAATTCTAACTCTGGTTAATTTTCCCGCCACCGGAGAAGCCAGGTGAGATTCGAGGCGTAGCAGGCAATAACCACCTGCTACGCCTCATATTTTTAGTGAAATCTGATATCTTTCGAGCTACGGAAAACCGGATACAGTTCTGTGCTCGATCTGCTGATAACCTGTTCACTCAGGCCAGTGTTCGTCTCAGAACTGTCGCAAGAGTGTGATTAAGAAGCTCAGTATCTCGCAGGAGTGTAAGGCTGATGAAACTGTTCGGACCGGAAGGCGGCGCTCGGCTGGCGTATGGTTCGATCGGCCGTACCGCGATCGAGGCTGCGCTTGCTCTCACGACGGGTCTGCTACTGGCCCGTTTCGCCTGGCTCATCGCCGCGCCGGGGGACGGCGCCAGCGCCCTTCAGCAGATCCCTGCCGTCTCAGGCGCAGTGGGCAGCCAGTCCTCCCTCGCCCTGCTGACCCAGACAGACCCCTTCAGCGCGAGCGCTGCCGAGCCCAGCCAGATTGCCATCCCCACCTCGCTCAACCTCAAGATCGCCGGCTTGCGCTGGTCAGATGGCGCCCCCGGCTCCAGCAGCGCGGTCCTGATCCTGCCGGACAACACCCAGAAGCGCTTTTCCATCGGTGAACAGATTGTTTCGGGCGCTGTTCTCGAAACCGTTGCGGCAGACCGGGTGTTCCTGCGCTTCAATGGCCAGCTTCAGGAACTCCTCCTGAACGACCCGAACAAGCCTCTGTTTTCCGGTTCGTCTTCATCGTCCGGCGCCGCGTCTGTCAGCATCCAGCCTTCTCAACCGGCCCCTGCAATAACCGCAACGCCCCCCGCTGGTTCTGGCGCCGCGCCGGTAACCCCTGCCCTGCTGCTGACCGATGTGGAGATGCAGCCGGAGCTGCGCAACGGCGCCGTCGCCGGCTACCGGCTCTCCCCGCGCGGCCAGGGACACTTCCAGTCGGCCGGTCTTGAGGCTGGCGATCTGGTCCTGCGCGTCAATGGGGCCAGCATAGAGGGCATGGGCCCCGAGGCGATCCAGTCTGCAGTGATGAGTTCCCAATCGATCGCGCTGGATGTTGTTCGCAACGGCGCCATCGTCCGCCTACGGCTTTCTCCCGATTCTGGCCTTTCTCAATGACCAAACGCATATTGCTTGCGGCTGCGGCTGCGCTCTCCGCCACTCAGTTTGCGGCCGCCCAGGCGCCTGCGCCCTCTCAGGACAAGCACGTTCTGAACCTTGAAGATGTCGAGTTGAACACCCTGATCGAAGACATCTCCATGCTGACGGGCTACACCTTCGTCACGCACCCGGACGTCCGCAAGGCCCGCGTATCGGTCGTCTCGCAGACACCGATGACGACGCAGGAACTCTTCCAGGTTTTCCTCACAACGCTGCGTATCCAGGGCTTCGCTGCGGTGCCCGCCGGCAAGGATACCTATCGCATCGTGCCCCGCGCCATCGCGTCCACCGAAGCGCCGATGTCCGGCCCTGGCGCGAATGCATTCATCACCGAAGTCATCAAGCTGAACCGCGCGAACGCGATGGAAACCGCGCAGATGATCAAACCCCTGCTCGACACGCAGGGCCAGGTTGTTGCCAACGCGGCCACCAACACGCTGGTCGTGGTAGACTATGCGTCAAATCTTGAGCGCGTCCGCCGCATCATCGAAACGGTAGACCGTGACCAGACGGTCACCGAAACCATTCCGCTGGCAAACGTTCCGGCCGCTGAAATGGAAACTGTCCTGACACGGCTTCAGGGTGATGGCGGCGGCCAAGGTGGCCAGACCATCAATCGCCTCTCTGCTGTTGCCTCCCTCACCAGCAACTCCATCATCCTGCGGGGCGACGCTACCTCCGTCGACCGCGCCAAGCGCGTTGCGCTCGAACTCGACGCAACCAATCCGCAACGCGATCATGTTCGCGTCATCACGCTGAACTATGCCGATGCTGCTGACGTCGTTCCGATCCTGGAGCGTGTGGCCAACAGCATGGCCATGCAGCGGTCGCCCGCGGAAACGGCGCCCGTCTCCCAGACGATCGCCCATCACGGTCCCACCAACTCCATCGTCATCAGCGCAAACCCCGAGACCATTCTCGCCATGGAGCGTGTGGTCACGGCGCTGGATGTTCGCCGCCCGCAGGTGATGGTCGAGGCCATCATCGTTGAAATGTCGGATGATGCTGCGCGTGAACTTGGCCTGCAATTTCTGCTGTCCGGCACAGGCGGAGATGTTCCTTTCGCCTCGACAAATTTCTCGCGCGCCGCACCCAACCTCCTAGCCCTGACGGGCGCGCTCGTCACTGATGCCTTTTCCGAACCGGACTCCACCAACCCTTTCCGTGATGCAGCCATCAGTTCACTGACGGGATCATCCGGCCTCACGTTGGGTTTTGGCGGTACATCCGGCGACAACCTCTTCGGTGTCATTCTGAATGCCGTGCAGGACGACACATCGTCCCGCATCCTATCGACCCCCTTCGGCATGACGCTGAACAACGCGACCTCCGCGCTGATCGTCGGCCAGGAAATCCCGGTTACCACAGGTCAGGTCCTGGGAGACGCCAATTCGAACCCCTTCCGCACGGTTGAGCGCAAGGACATTGGTATCCAGCTCGAAGTCACGCCCCGCATCGGCGAGAATAACACGGTCCGCCTCGACATCCGGCAGGAAGTCTCCAGCGTCTTCGGCAGCGTCGGCACGGTCACGCCGGATCTCATTCTCGACAAACGCGAAATCCGCGCCAGCGTTCTGGCAGATGACGGTGAAATCATCGTCCTTGGCGGCCTCGTGGAGCAGACAGACACCCTGCGCGATACGAAAGTCCCTGTGCTGGGAGATATTCCCGGCGTGGGCCGCCTTTTCCGCTCGGAGGGCAAGGCCGCGACACGCCGGAACCTGATGGTCTTCATCCGCCCCACCATCGTTCGCAGCAAGGCCGATGCCCAGGCAGTCACCCAGCAGAAATATATCTATGTACAGGCCGAAGAGCTGATGCGGGATCAGAGGCCCGGCGGCTCTATCGACCAGTTCGTTCGCGAAGTTCTCGGAAACGGCGGCCCCGCTTCCCAAGCGGTCCAGACGCCGCGATAATTGTCTCATGACACGCGCCCAGGTCACTTATGCATTTGCCCGCGACAAGGGGATTGTCGTCGTGCCCGGCCGTGTGGAGCTGACATTTGCCGTTCGTGAGGGCGCTGATCCTGTCGCGCTGGTGGAGGCCCGCCGCGTTACCGGCCTGCCTTTGCATCTGGAAGCGATGAACGCCGCCCAGTATGAGCGCCAGCTCTCGGAAAGCTTTGGCCAGTCGCGCCTTGATGGCAGCGCCGCCGAGGCTGCCGCTGGTACTGGCGGCGACCTTGAAAGCCTGTTCGACGGTCTTCCGCAAACGGAAGATCTGCTTGCGGGCGATACCGACGCCCCGATTATCAGCCTGATCAACGGCCTTCTGCAGGATGCCATCCGCCGCCGGGCGTCTGACATCCACATTGACCCTTTCGAGGACAAGCTCTCGGTCCGCTACCGCATCGACGGCGAGCTGCAGGAAGTGTTCACGGCCTCCCGGCGCGTTTCGGCCCCGCTCGTCTCGCGTATCAAGGTGATGAGCCGGCTGGATATTGCCGAAAAGCGGATGCCACAAGATGGGCGCATCTCGCTGACGCTTGGCGGGCGGGCGCTGGATGTCCGTGTCGCCACCCTGCCCACGCGCTATGGCGAGCGTGTTGCCCTTCGGCTGCTTGATACGCGCCAGGCCCTCATGGGCCTTGAAACCCTCGGCATGGACGAGGACACCGAACGCCGCTTCCGCGCCGCCCTCAGTGAGCCCAATGGCGTGATCCTCGTCACCGGCCCGACGGGTTCAGGCAAAACCACAACGCTCTATTCCGCCCTTGCCCAGCTCAACACCGGGCGCGTCAACATCATGACGCTGGAAGATCCCGTGGAGTATGGTCTCGATGGCATCAGCCAGACGCCGATGGACCATAAGGTCGGCCTCACCTTCGCCGCCACCCTGCGCTCGATCCTCCGGAACGACCCCAACATCGTCATGGTCGGCGAGATACGGGATGTGGAAACGGCAGAGGTCGCACTCGAATTTGCGCTCACAGGCCGCCTTGCCCTGTCCACCATCCACACAAACAGTTCTGCTGGCGCCATCACCCGCCTGCGGGATATGGGCGTGGAAAGCTTCCTGCTCGCCTCCACGCTGCGCGCCGTGCTGGCTCAACGCCTCGTCCGGAAGCTCTGTGTGCATTGCAAGGAAGCCTATTCACCGCCGCCTGCCCTGCTGGAACGTCTTGGCCTCGCTGGCAGAACCGATCTTACGCTCTACCGGCCGGCTGGGTGTGCCGCCTGCGGCCATACCGGCTATGAAGGGCGGCTGGGCGTTTACGAGCTGCTGCTGATTGACGGACCCATCCGCCGGATGATCCATGATGGCGCCACCGAAGAAGAGATTGAGCGCACAGCCTTCGCGAAATCTGATATGCTGTTTCAGAACGGTTTGCGGCATGTGCTGAGCGGCGACTCGAGCGCCGAGGAATTGCTCCACGTCTGCCGCCGGGAGGCCTGGTTCGGTGGCAGCGTTTGAATACAAGGCTCTGACGGCTGACGGGCGGCGCACCAGCGGCGTCATCTCAGCCGATACCGCCCGCGCCGCCCGCCGCGAGTTGCGTGACCGCCAGCTCACCCCCGTCTCGCTCACGGAAGCGCGCGGTGAGAAAGCCGCCGGTTTCGCAGGTGCCGGCCGCCTCAGCGACAAGGAACGCACGCTCCTGACGCGCCAGCTCGCGGTACTCGTCTCGTCCGGCATGACGGTCGAACAGGCGTTGACGGCTGCGGCCGGCGATAGCGATGCCTCGCCTCAGCGCGGCTTGCTCCTCGGCGTGCGCTCCCAGGTCATGGAGGGCGCTACCCTCGCCGAAGCGATGCGCGGCGCGCCGCGCGCCTTCCCGCCTCTCTTCCGCGCGGTGGTGTCCTCCGGCGAAAGCTCGGGCCGTCTCGGTCTCGTCCTCGATCAGCTCGCCCATCACCTTGAGCGCAGCTATCGTCTGCGCACCCTTGTTCGCTCGGCGCTCATCTATCCGATCATCCTTGGCGTCATGGCCACTGCCATGGTGACGGCCCTCATGGTCTGGGTTGTGCCCAAGCTGGTCGAGCAATTTGCCATGCTCGGCGCGTCAGAACTGCCGCCCTTGACCAGATTTGTCATTGGCTTGTCCGGATTTGTCCGGGATTGGGGTCTGGTTGTTCTGGCTCTGGCCGCGTTTGGCGTGTTCCTGGCGCTGCGTTTGTTGAAGATTCCGGCCTGGAAGCGCCGGTGGGATGCCCTCGTCCTGCGCATCCCCTTTTTCGGCGACATGAACCGCAAGGTTGCCTCCGCCCGCTTCGCCCGCATTCACGCCACCATGTCCGGCGCCGGCGCCACCGTCCTCGAAAGCCTCTCAGGCGCGCGTAACGCCATGGGAAATATGGTGTTTCGGGATGCCGCCGATCAGATCCTCGAAACCGTCCAGCGTGGCGGCGCCCTCTCTTCAGCCATGAAATCCACCGGGGTCTTCCCCCAGATGATGGTCCACATGGTTGCCAGCGGCGAAGCTGCCCGCAACGTCCCCGCGATGATGAACCGCGCCGCCGATTTTCTGGAAGACGAATTCGAAACGGCCACCAATGTCGCCCTCGGCCTGCTCGAACCGCTGATCATCATTTTCCTGGGCGGCGTGGTCGGCACGATCGTCCTGTCGATCATGCTGCCCATCATGCAGCTCAACACTCTCGCCCTCGGATAAAGGAGCGCCCTCATGCCGCCTGAAACTGAAGCAAACACAGCAGAAAAGCGCCGCCAGCAAGCCGGCTTCTCTCTGGTCGAACTGATGGTCGTGGTTTTCATCATGGGCCTCCTGGCAACGCTGATCATCGTCAACGTCGCGCCTGTAGGTGATCGCTCGCGCGTCACCAAAGCCAAGGCCGACATCTCCAATCTTGAGAACGCGCTCGAGCAGTACAGCCTCGACCTCTACACCTATCCTTCCACCGATCAGGGCCTCGCTGCCCTCTCCAGCCCCCCGCCCGGCATCGACACCACGCTCTACCGCCCCGGCGGCTATATCCGCCGCGTACAGAACGATCCCTGGGGCAATCCCTATCAGTACACGTTCCCCGGCGTACGTTCCGGTGGCCGGTTTGATGTCTTCTCCTTCGGCGCAGACGGCAAACCCGGCGGAGAAGGCAACGACGCCGATATCGGCAACTGGGATTGATGCGGCGCCCGTGAAGCGTGATGTTCCTTCTTCCGCCACCCATCCTCTGAGGGCGCTTCCGGGCGACCCGCAGGCGGGGCTGTCGCTGGTGGAAATCATGGTCACGCTCTCCATCATCGCCGTCGCCACCACGCTGATCCTGCTCACCATTCCCACCCGGCATGTCTTCAAGCAGGAATCCGATCAGCTTCGCGAAGCACTTGAGCAGGCCGCCAATCGCGCATTGATCACAGGTCAACCCGTGGGCCTGATTGTCGAGGACGCCAGCTATTCCCCGGCGATCTGGCAGAACGGCGCCTGGCGCCTGCTGGAAAGCCATCAGCTTCCGAAGGATATCAGCATCCGCATAGACGGCAAACCGCCAGAAGTGCTTGAGAAAGGAGAAGAGCCGGCCCCGGCCGTCATCTTCGATCCCCTGGGCCACACCCTGCCGGTTGCCATAGAACTCTCGCGCAACGGCGTCCTCACCCGCCTCACCCTGCTGCCGGACGGCAATGTTGAGATGGATCTGCGATGATGGGCAGCCAGCAGGGCTTCACGCTGATGGAAGCGCTCGTGGCCGTCGCGGTTTTCGCGACTGCTGCGATGGGGCTCATCTCCCTCAACACAAGCAGCGTCCGTATCAGCGCCCAGATGGGCGACCGCGCGCTGGCCCGCCAGGTGGCCGAGAATGTCGCGGTCGAAACGATCACCAATCCGCAACTGCAGATCATCGGACGATCGGCGGGGGAAGAGGCGCAGCGCCGCCGCAGCTTTGCCTGGGAGCGGGAGATCACCCCCGCCCCCCGCGACGATCTTGTGCAAGTCACCATCCGTGTGCGCGCAGTTGGCGACGAGGCAGTGCTCAGCGAAGTAACCCTTCTCCACCGCATCAAGGGGGACACATGAACACCCCCGCCAGCCCTCAATCGGGCATCTCGTTGATGGAAACGCTGATTGCGCTGTTCGTCGTTGCCCTTCTGGCGACGGCGGGCGGCGTGATGCTGACCCAGTCTCTGCGTGGGACGCGGCTGATCGAGGTTCGCGGGAATGACGCCCGGGAACTGCAGACGGCCCTCGCCGTGCTGCGGGACGATTTCGCGGCCTTCGTGGACCGGCCCAGCCGCGCCGACGCAAGTTCGGATCTTCCGGCCCGTTTCGAAGGCCAGCCGATCCGGTTTGACGGACGTATCGTGACCTTCGTGCGCAATGGCTGGTCAAACCCGGCAGACCTGCCCCGCAGCGATCTTCAGCGAGTGGAATACCGCTTTGACAATGGCGCCCTGATCCGCAGATCCTGGAGCGCGCCTGACGCTGGCCCCAGCACAGCCATCGCGGAGCAGACCCTCCTGTCGGGGATAGAAGACATTTCCGTCCAGTATGGCCGCGAGCAAAGCTGGAAGCCTGACTGGATCGTCCCTGCGGGCATAACGGACGCCCCTTTCCCGGACAAGATCGAGCTGGTCTTCACCTTTGGCGAAGACGATATGCTGACGGCGAAATTCCGCCTGGGGCTGCGCGAATGATCCGCCCCGATCCCCAACGCGGGGCAGCCCTGCTGTCGATCCTGTTCATCGTGGCCGCCCTCGCGGTTGCCGCGCTTATGGCGACTATGGCCATCACCCAGCAGACGGCTATGGCGAAGGCTGCGGCGCGCCGCGCCGATGCTGGCTGGGCAGCCTATTCCGCAGAAGCGCTGGCTCTCAGCGCTGTGGCGGAGATGTCCGCGCTTACCAGTGGGCAGCTTACACCGCTGACCGCAGGCCTCTCTCAGCCGGTTGTTCTGCCCCTCCGGGGAGGCGTCGTCTCCCTCCAGGTCGGTGATGCGTCCAATTGTTTTAACATAAACGCGCTCGCCAATCCCGATGAAGGCGCCGCCACCTATGCCCGCCTGTCATGGGCCACCCTTTTGCGTGACCTCGACATTCCGGCATCCGAAGCGAACAGCCTCGCCAACGCGCTGGCGGACTGGTTGGACGCGGACAGTAATACCCGGCAAGGTGGCGCGGAAGACGGCTACTACCTGACGCTCAGCCCCGGTTACCGCGCAGCCAACCAGACCATGGACAGCCCGAGCGAACTGGCCTCTGTGATGGGCTATACCAGCCCCCTTCGGAAGGCGCTCGCGCCCCTGATCTGTGCCCGGCCGGAGACCCAGATGACACGTCTCAACATCAACACGCTTCGCCCGGATCAGGCCTCGCTCCTGCGCGCGACCTATTCGGAAGCCCTCACTCTGACAGCAGCCGAGAGGATCCTTCTGGATCGGCCGGATGCGGGCTGGGCGAGTGTGGCCGAATTCGAGGCACTGCCCGACATTCGTACCATTCCCGAAGGCCAGAAACAGACCGAAGCCCTGTCAACACTCAGCGCGACCTATCTCGCTGAAGGGCAAACAACACTTGACGGCGGCAGCTGGCCATTCTCCTTCATCATTTCGGCCAAAAGTGGCGCCGCGCCCGAAATAATCTGGCGCCGGATGGGAGAAGAATGATGAAATCCATTCTTTATATCGCGCTGCCCGCGCAGAATGACGGCGCCATACAGATTGCGCAGGAACGGGGCGACCGCCTGGAACTTGTCAATCATCGCGGCCCCTTCGGGGCAGCCAATTGCGTCGCCTTCGCGCCCGCAACGGCCGTGGGCCATTTCCGCGCGCCCGTTCCCGCGCGCAATGAAGCCGAAGCAGTACGCGCCGCTCTCTATGCGATTGAAGATGAACTCGCCCAACCCGTGGAAGATGTTCATCTCGTCCTGGGTCCGCGGACGAAGGAGACTGTTGAGCGCGACATCTATGTCGTTGATCGTGCCCTGATGAAATCCTGGCTGGAGCTTCTATCAAAGGCAGGGCTATCGCCGGTGAAACTGCTGCCAGAACAAAGTCTGTATACCGATATCACGCAACCCGTTGATATGGGCGGCCATATTCTCCAGCGGGAAGGAAACCGCGTCATCGCGATCGACGCTTCGCTTCCCGATCAGGCCCGCGAAGCTCTGACAGGAGGCCTCGCGCCCAGCCTGCGCGACGGCATCCAGATCATCCGCCTGGCAGAGCGCAGCGCCGCACATCCCGGCGTGAACCTGCGCGCCGGAGCATTTGCCCCCCCAAGGGAAACGAAACAGGGTGTCAGCGCCTGGCGCAAGGCCGCCGGTATTGGCGTTGCTGCCGTTTCGGTCTGGACGGGTACGCTCATCCTTGAAGCCCGAAACTATAATTACGCTGCCGAGCAACTCGGAGAACGCGCAGCCGAGCGCTATGCAGCCATCTTCCCGGCCGCAGCCATTCCGGCAGACATCGACAGGGCGACCCGCGATATGCTGGCCGTTGCCGCCGCGCCCGATTCCATCGACTTCCGCACAACCGTTGCGGCGCTTTATGAAGCCATCGCGCTTAATCCGGATACGCGCATTTCAACGCTGACATTTGATGGGAACGCCAGCCGCCTTGTGGCAGACGTTCAGATATCATCCCCGGAGACTGCCGCTTCCATGGTGGCATTTTTGCAGAGCCGGGGCTTCGCTGTCTCGTCCAATGCTGCGGAACAAGATACAGGCGGGGCCATAACGCGGATTACGCTGGAGGCAATGCCATGAGCGCCTGGTGGAACACACGCAGCCCCCGCGAGAAAGCCCTGCTCGGCATCGCCGGCTTGCTGCTCGCCATAGCCCTTATCTGGCAGCTCGTGCTGCGGCCCGCGATCTACACACTGGACCGCGCAAAACTCAATCATGAGCAAGGCACGCAGACCCTTGCGCGCCTCGACCGGATCGAGGCCCTGATCCAGCAGGGACAGACCATACACCCCGCGATAACGTCACCGGCAACTCAGGATACAACTGCGCTGCAGGCTCAGGCGGCCCAGATGGCCCGTCAGGCGGGGCTTTCGGCGCAAACACCTGCAGCCAGCCCAGATGCATTCCGGGTCAGTCTGACGGACGTTGCCAGCCCGGCTTTCTTCCAATGGGTGGAACAGGTTGAAACAGGGCTCGGCGTTACGGTCAGCGCCGCCACGCTCACACAGAATGCAGATGGCAGCATGGACGCCAGCGCGGAATTCAGCCTTGGTAAAAAACCATGATGCGCTTTCTTCTTCTCCTTGTCCTGATCATCGGCTTTCTGGCTGGCCTTATTGCCTTCGCTCCGCTCGGTTTCATTCTGAAGACCGCAGGCGCCGAGGAGCGCGGCCTCAGCTGGACCTCGGCAGAAGGCACGCTCGCGGGCGGAAAGATCACGGGCCTCAAGGCAGGACAGGATTTGCTCGGCGATGCCAGCCTCAAACTGAATCCCGCTTCTCTCCTCGCGCTTGGAGTTGAGTATGATTTCGACTGGACCGGCCCCTCCGGCAAGGGAACAGGGAAAGCCGGCGCTTACGCCTCCGGCAATACCGAGTTGCGCGACTTCAACATCGAACTGGACTTTGCAGCCCTAGATGGCGTCGCGGCCTGGATACGCCAGTCGGGCGGCAAGGCGCGTCTGTCCGGAGACATCATCCGTTTTAACAATGGCGCGTGCGACAAGGCTTCGGGCCAATCCTGGAGTGATGCGTTGGGAAAGAATGCAGCGCTCCTCGGGCCCGGTTGGCCCGACCTGGCCGGCAACCTTTCCTGTGACGGCGACATGCTGCTCATCCCCCTCCAATCGGCCAGTCCGCTCGGCACGAAACTGGATGCGGCCGGCAGGTTTCATCTCCGTGGCAGTGGCAGCATCGAGGCCCGTGTCTCCGGTGTGATCCCGCAGCAGTTCCAGTATGGCCTCCCCCTCGCCGGCTTTACCCCCGAAGGGGGCACTTATGTTTATCGTTATCCTGCAACACCGGCACAGGTGCTACAATGATCCGTCTCCTGAGTATTTCCCTCATCGCGGGCTGTCTTGCGGGCTGCGCGTCCGCGCCCGAAGCCAATAAGCTGGCAGGCTCGCCGGTTGCAGCCATGGGATCACCGGTAGCCGAGGTGCCTGTTGAAGGTCTGCCGCCTCAGAAACTGGCGGCCGGGGAATGCGGCCTGTTCCTATGGGGTATGGCCGCGCCGCGCCGCTTCACCTTTTTTACCAAAGCAACAACCGGCGAAGCACTGGTCCTGCATGACGGCGCCAGTCACAAGCTGATCGTTACCGACACGAATGGCGAAGTCTTCGGTCAGTTCTTCACCGAAACCCAGTATCTTTCTGCAGATGGTACATGGTCGGTCAATCTCAGCCTGAAGCCCGGCGAAATGCTTGAAGGCGGGCAGCGCGTTGACTCCGGCCGCCTCGTCACCATAGGTGCCGATGGCTGGGAAACCGTTCTTCCGGTCACCGGCGTGCGGGCCTGCCTTTCCGGCTGAGACCCGGCTCCGCCTGTCAGGTCAGCAGGTCTACCGGCACTGCCAGGGCATCGGCGAGACGCTTGGCCGTCTTGAGACCATAAGACATGCCCCGTTCAATGGCCGAGATGTGGTTCGGACGGATGCCGCAAAGTTCGCCCAGCTCCTTTTGCGTCATCAGGCGGAACTGACGGATCACCCGCACCGGATGCTCTCCATCGCTGATGCGTTTGAGAAGCGCGGGCGGAAGCGGCACCACGTTCGGGTCCGCGCTCTTTACGCGGCCAGCCGTGATTTCCCGGAGACTGTTCTCCAGATCAGCCACCTTCTGCTCAAGGTCCATAACGCGAACCTCAAGTGAATAGACGAGTTTCGGATCGTGCATCATGCCCGCTGCCCCTGTCATACAGGATGCAGCGCTAATGCGGTTCCGCTACACTTCGGTGTCGGCTCTGATAATGTTTTGTGTCAATTGCCTAGCATTCGATGACATTGACCGCGAGCCCGCCCTGGCTCGTCTCCTTATACTTGGAAGACATATCCAGCCCCGTCTGCCGCATCGTTTCGATCACCTGATCCAGAGATACCTTCGTCTGCTCAAGGGAATGCAGGGCCAGCCGCGCGGCATTTGCCGCCTTCACCGCGCCGATCGCATTGCGCTCGATACAGGGGATCTGCACCAGGCCGCCCACCGGATCGCACGTCAGGCCCAGATTATGCTCCATCCCGATCTCGGCCGCATTGGCCACCTGCTGCGGTGTGCCGCCCCAAACCGCCGCAAGGCCGCCCGCCGCCATGGAGCAGGCCACGCCAACCTCCCCCTGACAGCCCATTTCTGCGCCGGAAATGGACGCTCTCTGCTTGTAGAGAAGCCCAATCCCGCCGGCCGTCAGCAGGAACCGGCGCAGGCGCACGGCTGCGTCTTCCGTCTCCGCACAATAATGCCGGATCACCGCCGGAATGATCCCCGCCGCGCCATTCGTCGGCGCCGTCACGACCTGCCCACCCGCCGCATTCTCTTCATTCACCGCCATGGCATAGACGTTTAGCCAGTCAAAAAGCTGCTCGCGCTCATTGGAGGGCGGCCCCTCCTGCAGTTTCTGCCAGATTTCCGGCGCGCGGCGGCGCACCTTCAAGCCGCCCGGCAATTCACCCCGGCGGACAAGCCCCCGGTCGATACACGCCATCATGACGCCTGCAATCCTGTCCAGCGCGGCTTCGGTCTCCGCCCTTGGACGTTTGGCATCCTCGTTGGCCAGGATCACCTCATCAATATTGAGACCGCTTCCGCGGCAAATCTCCAGCAGGCGTGCCGCAGACGTGAATTCATAGGGCACCGGGTCGCCGACCGGCAGAATGTCGTCTTCCACCGGCTTTTCCAGCTGCTTGCGCGTGGCAATGAAACCGCCGCCTGTGGAATACCAGGTTTCGTCGGCAAGCGTGGCGCCAGCTGCGTCAAATGCCCGGATGCGCAAGCCGTTCGGATGAAGATCCGGCATGATGTCGTAAGCAAACCGAATATCCGTCTCCGGATCAAACTCTATCGTCCGCCCATCAGCCAGCACCAGGCGCTTCTGCTCATACGCCTGCCCCACAAGGCGGTCGGCCTCCTCCGGGTCCAGCGTTTCCGGCTCCAGATTGAGTAGCCCGAGCACAACCGCCTTGGGCGTTGCGTGACCCACACCCGTCAGCGCGAGAGACCCCTGCAGCTCCGCCTCGATCCGCGCCGTCTGCGCCAGCTTCCCGCTTTGGGTGAGGTGCGCCATGAACCGGTTTCCGATGCGGATCGGCCCAACGGTGTGCGAACTTGAAGGGCCGATCCCGACCCGGAAAATATCCAGTACAGACAGCATGTTCTGCGGCCGTTTCCTTTGCGTAAGTTTTCCTGATTGGTGGCCGAATTGGCCGCTGGCCGCAACCCCGGCTCAGCCGGGCCCGGTCACATCATGCCCATAAAGCCAGTCATGCCGGCCATGCACGATGGACGGCAGATACTTTCCCGCCACCCACATGGGCCCATAGGTGCCAAGCTGGTAGAGTGGGTTGGACCGGTGGAACAGCGCCGCGTTCTCCCGCGCCACATTCTGCACGCGCGATGCCCGTGGCTTGCGGATCGCTTCATACGCCTTGAGCCCAGCCTCGGCGTCTGCCCCTTCGCCCTTCGCCAGCGCGCGGCCGACTTCCCGGGCCAGCACATAGGCGTCCTCAATCGCCATCACCGCGCCCTGCGCCATGAAAGGCAACATCGGATGGCACGCATCCCCCAGCAGCACGGCCCGGCCATCCTGCCATTTCGGCATCTCGGGGCGATCATAGAGCGACCAGCGCAAAAGCAGCGGCGCCTCGTCAATGATCCGCTGGATCACCGGGTTCCAGCCCTTGAAGTCCTTCAGCGCCTGTTCCCGCGCGCCGACTGAAGTCCAGGACTCGTCTCCCGGCTCGGCGCACTCCACCACACCGACAAAATTCGCGAGGCTGCCCCGCCGCAGGCGATAGGTTACCGCATGGCGCCGTTTTCCAGCCCACACACACGCCGTCTCCGGAGGCGGATAATCCCCCAGCTTTGACACAGGCACCACAGCGCGCCAGGCGGCATTGCCGGTAAAGCGCGGCTTGTCCGGGCCCAGCATCTGGGCGCGCACCGCCGAATGAATGCCGTCCGCGCCCACCAGAAGGTCTCCGGCCACACGCTCGCCGGTGCTGAGCAACGCAACAATGCCGCCAGAAGTATTCTCATACCCTGTCACCGTCGCGCCGAGGCGCACGGCGTCCGGGGCGCGATCCGTCACACAGGCCTTCAGCGCCTCAACCAGATCTGCCCGGTGGATATGCAGATACTCTCCCCGCCACCGCGCCTGCGACGCCTCGCGAAGCGGCACACTGAATATCCGCGCGCCGCTTCGCCCGAGGCGCAACTCCTGCGCACGCGGGCGAAATGCATCCCGCGACACGCGCGCCGACGCGCCCAGCGCATCAAGCACCTTCATGCCATTCGGGCTTACCTGCAGGCCAGCGCCCACTTCGGCAATCTCCGGCGCCTTCTCCAGCACCGTCACAGAATGCCCTGCTTTCAGGAAAGCCAGCGCCGCCGTCAGCCCGCCGATACCACCACCTGCAATCAGGATCTGCATGGGCTTCCCGCCGGTCCTGTAGGGGCCGCCTTCCTAGCGTCCGCGGTTGGGGTCTTGCTTGCCACCGATCAGCACGAAACGGCGGTCGCAATATTTGCACTCGACGAAATCGTCGTCGCCCATCTCATACCAGACCTTGGGATGGCCGAGCGCGCCGCCTCCGCCATTGCAGGAAACCTTGTGGCTTGAGACCATGGAAATTTCTGGCGGCGTAAAAACATCGCGTTTGGCGGGCATGCCTTGGGTTCTCCTGAATTGGCGGTGACGCGATTGCTTGCGACGCAGCCAGCGGCATCCTAACTAAAGACAGGGCATGGACCGCGCAAGGCGCCCTGCCAACGGGAAAATACTTACCATGCCTGACCCTACCTACGCGATTGAGGTCCGCGACCTGCGGAAAACCTATGCTGCGTCCGGAAAAATGCCGGAAAAACAAGCGCTAAACGGCATCAATCTCACCATTCCCACCGGTTCGATCTTCGGCCTTCTCGGACCAAACGGCGCAGGCAAATCCACCTTCATCAACATTCTCGCTGGTCTGGTCAAAAAAACATCGGGCACCGCACGAATCTGGGGCCTCGATATTGATCAGGATCCGCGCCAGAGCCGCGCGGCCATTGGCGTTGTGAATCAGGAAGTGGTCGCCGATCCATTCTTCACGCCTTTCGAGATGCTGGAACTGATGGCGGGCTTCTATGGCGTGCCCAAGGCCGAACGGCGTACGGTGGAAATCCTCACCGCACTGGGCCTCGCCGACAAGAAAGATGCTTACGTTCGCCAGCTCTCGGGCGGTATGAAGCGCCGACTCATGGTGGCAAAAGCCCTTGTCCACAATCCGCCGGTGCTCATCCTTGACGAGCCGACCGCCGGCGTTGACGTCGAACTGCGCCGCCTGCTCTGGGACTATGTGCGCGAATTGCACGCCAAAGGCACGACCATCATCTTGACGACCCACTATCTGGAAGAAGCCGAGGAGCTTTGCGACACCATCGCCATCGTCAATCACGGCGAAATCGTCGCGTGCGAGCCGACCCCCCAGCTTCTCTCCCGCCTCGACTACAAGACGCTGGTGATCTACCCGAAAGAGCCTTTGAGCGCCGTTCCGGGCGACCTCTCAGGTCTGGACGTTAAAATCCGCAATGATGGCGGCGTCGCCATCACCTTCCGGACGAGTGAAACCGGGATAGGCCGTCTGCTGGAGCGTGTGCGCAACGCCGGCATCGGCATTGCCGACCTATCGACCGAAGCGCCCGACCTTGAAGACGTCTTCATTTCTCTGACGAGCGAAAACGCCTGAAAACGCCGGGCGCGGCGGAGCCCTAAAGGCTCTGCTTGATCCAGTCGGTCAGGGCCTGGCGGTTCATCGCGCCATTGCGGGTGGCCGTCACCTTGCCGCCCTTGAACATCAGAAGCGTCGGCAAGCCACGCACGCCATAACGGGCGCCAACCAGCGGATAGTCATCCACGTTCAGTTTGACGATCTTCACCTTGCCGCTCATTTCCTCGGCGACAGCCTCCAGGTGCGGAGACATCTGTTTGCACGGGCCGCACCATTCGGCCCAGAAATCGACGACAACAGGCGTATCCGAACCGGTGACCACACCGTCGAAATCGTCTTCATTTACATTGATCGCTGCCATGGTTGCGGCTCCTTCTGCCGGCATTCTAATTCTTGAGTGTGATACATAGGGACTCTCGGGCCAAGTCAAACCATGCCGCGCGCACTTGTGAGAACTGCTAAAAGCTGGGCCTCTGGCAGGCGCATCAGGCGCGGCCCATCCGTCCAGCAGAGCGCGGCGACCACTTCCCGATCCGGAAAAGCTGTCTTCAGCACCGCCCAATAGGCCGCCATCTGCGCCACATAGGTATCGGCCACGTCTTCGGCCCTCTCCGGTGCGGGCTGGTCGGTCTTGAAGTCAATCACCAGCACCTGCGCCGGGGTCACCACCAGGCGGTCCACCCGGCCGTTGATCACCGTGCCCGCGGGCAATTCCGGTGAACGCCCAATAATCGCCGCCTCAGCCCGCCCGCCAGGCTGGAAGATCGCACCGAGCGCCGGATCGCGCATCACGCCGAGAGCCGCCGCCTTCATCTCGGCCCGCTGCGCCGCTGTCAGCTCCCCGTCTCGGGAGAGGTAGGCATCTGCCGCCGCTTCCCGTTTCTCTTCGGGCAATTCCGGCAGGTATTGCAGCAAGGCGTGGATCGCCCGCCCGCGCTTCAGGCGCTCCTCCCGGGCCGCATCGAACGGCGCAACAATGCGCGTCTTGGGGCCCAAGAGGCTCGTCGGTGCAGACAGTTTGCGCACCACCGGATCAGCCTGCGGCGGCGTCAACGCCCAGCCCGGCAGGCCGCCCGAAAGGGTCTCGTTGGCCGGCGCTCCTCCGGCGCCCGCAATAGAAACCTTGCCGAAGCGCAGCCCCAGCTCGAATTCTTCCGGCGCAAGCGCTGCCATCGCCATGTCGCAAAGCGCATACCAGGAATCCTTTTCGTATCCGGTTTTCCCTTCGCCTGCCTGCCCCTGCCAGTGCCCGGCTATGATCAGCCGGTCCTGCGCCCGTGTCAGCGCCACATATAGCAGGCGCCGGTGTTCCTCCCGCGCCTTGGCTTCTGCAATGGCCCGCGCGCGGCGGGAGGCTTCGGCATCCGTATCCTTGCGCGGAGACCACACCACGGCATTCGCGCTCGCCAGCACGGCAGGCGCGCTGGTCTTTGGCTTGGACGTCGTATCCGGCAGGATCACCACCGGCGCCTGAAGCCCCTTGGCGCCATGCACCGTCATCACGCGCACTTCGCGCCCGGCTTCTGCCAGGTCTCGCTTGATCTCGACCGCCTCGGCCTCCATCGCTGCCACGAAAGACTGCAGCGAAGATGGCGCCGCGCTGTCATGGCTAAGAGCGCGAGACAGAAGCGCCTCGATAGGATCGCGCGCCGGCGTCCCCAGGCGGGCGTTCAGCATTTCCCAGCCGGTCAGCCCGCCTTCCCCAACCCTGTCGAGTACATGGCTCAGGAACTCATAAGACGGCAGGTGCGCCCGGTCGAACAATCCCTGAAGAAAACGTGCCGCCTGCTGAACATCCGGGTCATCGCTCGCCTTCACGCGGGACCAGAGCGTCTCTCCCTTCGCCCGGCGCGACGCGAGCGGGAACAGGTATTGATCGTCATCCACCAGCCCGCAGAACGGCCCCCGTAGAATTTCCGCCAGCGTCAGGTCGCGCAGGTCCAGCGTCGCAAATCGCATCAGGTTCAGACAGTCCTGCACCCCGATGAAATCGGTCAGGATAAGCCGGTCAGCGCCTGCGACTGGTAACCCTTCTGCCTTCAGCGCTGTAATCAGCGAGTCAAACAGGCCGCCTTGCCGCTTGCTCACGAGGATCAGCACGTCTTCCGGCCGCATCGCCCGCTCGGCCTTGCCCTCCCAGATCGTTTCGCCCCGGTCGATCATCTGCCGCACGGCCCGCGCGACGCCAGCGGCCAGCTTCGCCTTGGGCGAGGTCGCCCGCACCACATCCACCGGACGCTCCCAGGCATCGGTTTCATCATCAGGCACCTTCGGTTCAATCGGCCAGATTTCTACCGCGCCATGCTGATCCCAGCGCCGCGCCGTATGCTGAATATCATTGGCAGTCTGCGGCGGAGCGCCGCCAATCCCCACATCAATCGGCGGCGACCGGTTCCACACAGTATCCACAAAGGTCAGCACTTCGGGCGCCGAGCGGAATGACATAAGCATTTCCACACCCGTCGCGCCGGGCATCCGCTCGGTCAGCCGCTGCGTTTCCTTGAGCAGCCGTTCCGGTTCCGCCCCCTGGAAAGAATAGATCGACTGTTTCTCATCGCCCACGATGAACATCGTGCGCGGGTCCTGCGAATAATCCCGGCCTTCTCCGGCGCCAAATTCGTTCGTCAGCGCCCGGATCAGATCCCACTGCTCGGGGCTCGTATCCTGCGCCTCGTCTAGCAACACATGAGAGATGCTGCCATCCAGCTTGTAAAGCACCCAGCTTGCCATGCCCTCGGCTTCGAGCAGTTCGCGGGTTTTCTCGATCAGGTCATCGAAATCCAGCGCTCCACGCCGCGCTTTCTCGTCCCGGTAGGCCTCCAGCGCCGGCAGGCCGATGCGGATCAATGCTGCCGTCCGCGCAAACGCCCGCGCCCGCTGCAATGTCTCCACCAGCGCCCGCATCCGTGCCGTCTCCCGGCCTTCGCCATCCTTGACCTGGAAATATTCCTGAAGCAGCGGGCAAAGCTCACCCGTCTTCTTGGTGTAGGGGTTCTGCGCCCGGAACTCGCCCTTCTCCGTCAGGAAAAACGGTGCATACGCAGCCCACACCGCAGCGGGCGTTTCCGCCGCCAGCGTCTGCTCCAGCGCTTCGGCCCGCTTCTGATCCGTCGTTGTGCCTGAGAGCAGCGCCCGCACCGCTTCGCGGATCGCGCCTCTCGGCAAGACATCGCCCATCGCTGCCGCCAGGATTTCTTCCGGCGTCTCGCGCGGGGCCCCCAGATCGGCCCGCAGGGCTTCCATCATCCGCTCAATGACGAAATCATGCCGCTCGGCAAACCGCATCACGGCCGCGCCTGAGCCTTTCAGCGCATCCAGCGCGCTTGAGGCCCCCTCATTCATGGCTTCCCGCGTGATCAGCGCCAGGTCTTCCGGCGCCGCGCGCGCTGCGTCCAGGATCGCGCGCTCCTTGGCGGCCTGCCACAGCGCCCGCGCGTCCCGGTCCTCCATCTCCGTGAAGCCGGGCACGACCCCCGCCTCCAGCGGAAAACGCCGCAGGATACGCGCGCAGAACGCATGGATCGTTTCGATCCGCAGGCCGCCCGGCGTTTCCAGCGCGCGCGCAAACAGCCGCCGCGCATCGCGCAGATCGTCCCGCGAATAGCTCTCCGCCGTCCGCCCCTCCAGCTTGGCGAGGGCCTCTCGGAGGCTGTCGTCCTCCTTCACGGCCCAATCGCCCAGCGTACGGAAAAGCCGCGTCAGCATCTCGTTCGCCGCCGCGCGCGTGTAGGTGATACAGAGGATCGAATCCGGCTCTGCCCCCGGCCGCCCGTCTTCCCGCCGCAACAGCAGGCGCGCCACCCGATCGATCAGCACCTTGGTCTTGCCGCTGCCCGCATTCGCCGTGGCAAAAGCCGAAACGGTGGGCTTTGCCGCATCAGCCTGCGCCTTCACCGCCGCTTCGAATGCTTCCTGATGCCGGGCGCGTTCACTCATCGCCGCCATCCCCGCCCGGTGTATCCCGGTTCCATTCCGCCCGCCGCGCCAGAAGATTATATCCGTAGTCATACTTCACGAACTGCACCCGCGGCGCAGACGCATATACCGCCGCCGGATCGCGATACGCCGCAATCAGCCGCACATACCCGTCCTCCGCCGCCGCGATCAACTCTGCCAGAGACTTCGGGCTGCTCTTGCTCTCGCCAACCCGCCGCGCCTCGGGCCGCCCCCGGATCGACACATATTCCAGCGCTTCGACCGGCGCAGCCCGAACATTCTGAAACCCGCCCCTGGCCGCAATGATCGCCTGCAACGGCATCTGCTGGTCATAGCCTGCATCGATAGCCTTGTCCGTAGGCGGCAGACCTGTCTTGAAGTCCACAATCACCAGAGCGCCCGCCGCCGTGCGCTCGATCCGGTCTGCCGTCGCCGAAAGCTCGAAAGGATGCCCGGCAATATCGCTGCGATATTCCCCGCGCACCTCGCGCAGGATGCCGCCTGAAACGTCCCGCTCCCGGCGCCAATCCAGATACCACTCCGCCACATCCTGCCAGATGGCGAGACGCCCCGCCCAAGCGGATTCCGGCTCGCCGGTCCGCGCAAGCTCCTGCCGGATAAGGCCCAGCAGCGTTTCGGCATCCTTGGCCACGCCATCTGCTTCAAACGCATCCAGCGCCGCATGGATTGCCGTTCCGCGCAGATTGCTGGCCAGCGGCGCGCCCAGCACATCCACTTGGCGAAGCCCTAGAACGGACTCCGCCCAGATCGAATAGGGGTCACGCTGCAACCGGTCGACTCGCGTTACCGAAAGCCGCCGTGGCCAGTCTTCCGGCGTGCGCTTCTTCGGCTTTGGCTCGGCATTGAAATCTGCCGGCAGGCTGCCTAACCCGCGTGTCTGAAGGGCGCTCACCCAGTCCAGAAGATGGCGCGTTTCGCCCTTGAGCAGTTCCGCCGTCCGCTCGCCAAACGCGCCCTCCGCCAATGTCCGCAACCGCCACACCCAGCGGGACGCCACCGCCGGGCCGTCATCCCGCCGCGCAGCATACAGCATCACCACATGCGGCGCCGCTGCCAACTGCGCAAAATCATGCGCCGACAGGCCCATCCGCTCTTCCGGATCATTCAGCCCCAGAGGCGCACGAAACCGGCGTGGCAAGAATGCATCGGCGGGCGGCTTCTCGGGCCACACATCTTCGTTGAGGCCCGCAAGGATCAACCTGTCCGCAGACTGAAGACGCGCCTCCAGCGGGCCCCAGATAGAGAGCCGCGGATGCTCCGGCTCGCCCGTCTGCACGGGCAGCGTGGAGGATTCCGCATCCACCAGATCGGAAAAGGCTTCCGGGCTCATCTCCCCCAGGAACGGCCCTAGTTCGGCCAGCCGCTGCAGAAGGTTTGATGCCCCCGCGCCGTCCTCACCCGCCCAGGGCATCGGCGTTTCGCTGATCGCGCCGGCCAGATCGGCCACGCGCCTTGCGGCCTCATCCGCCGTCACTGCCTCCAGACTGGAAAAGTCCGATGCAGTCTCTTCCATGATCCCGGCAAGGCGGCGCACAAGAAGGATAGCCTCATCCTGATCTTCCCGCTGGAAAGGCGAATGCGGCTCCAGCTTGTCGCGGATGTCGATGCTATGGGCCAGATCGTCCAGGCTTTTCGAGCGGCGCGGCCCCCGCAGGAAATAAAGATCCAGCTTGCCTGAATCCATCTTTCCACGAACAAAGGGATGCTTCAGCACAGCTGCCATGACAGCTGGTTCGCCGGGGTCTGCCGCCCAGCGCGCGCAAAGCCCGATCAGGCTTCCTGCCAGCGTCCGCCCGAGGGGCACGGGCGCCGAAGGCGGAACATGTATGCCCCACCGGCCAAGCAGCGCGGAAACCCGCCGCGCAAGGCCTGCATCCGGTGTCACCAGCGCCGCCGTCTCGCCAGGCCGCTCCAGCGTCTCCCGCATCAGCAGCGCGGCGGCTTCTGCCTCCGCCGCTTCGTTCGGTGTTTCCGCCACGCTGAGGCCCTTCAGGCCGTCGCGCACAAATTCCTCAATCGGTTGCCCGCCCGCGAGGGCCAGCTCTTCCAGGGTCGCGCGCCAGTCCGCTGTCTCTTCGGCGGGCGCCAGCGCTTCATGGATCAGGCGCACACGGGCGAGCGCGGGCGCATTGGCAGATATCCCCGGCCACGGCGCCACGCTCTCCGGCGCCCTGCCCAGCGACTTCAGGGTACGTATCAACGTGTTCTGCGGGTGGCCCGGCGCGCCGATCACTGCGTCCCACTGCCGCTCGTTCAGCGCCGTATCGAGGCCCGGCAACACAATCAGGCCCATGGGCAGTTCCAGAACTGCCCGCATCAGGATGCGTCCCGGCGGCGTTGCGCCGGTGGACCCGGCAATGATCACTGGCCCGGCCGGCGGCGCTTTCTGCCAATGGTCAGCCAGCGCCCGCGCCGCGCGTAACCGCTCTTTATAAGGATCAGATGCCCGGTTCTCAGCCAGCCATTCCGGCCAGAGTTGGGTGACGATCTTGAGGAAATCTGCCGAACGCGACCAGTGCGCGGCAAGGTCGCCGAGGCTCAGCGCCTCCAGCCGGCTCCAGTCCGCGTCCTCACTCATCGCGGCCTGCTCCAGCAGACGGCCCAGCTCCCGCGCTGCAGAAAGTGCGGAGGCCGGCGGCAGGTCAATGCCCATGGCGCTCTGATAATAATGGCGCACCAGCGTCGCCAGAACGCCCAACTGCCGCGCGCCCGAAAGCGGGGGCACGGCGCCGGAAAGGGCCTGTTCGGCAATCGGCGGTGGCTCCCCGCTGTCCAGATCACCCAATGCCCGGATGTCCGGAGGCAGAATCGTCTGTTCCCCCGCCGCATCATACAACGCCAGCGACAATGCGCGGGCAGACCGGCGGTTGGGCACATAGATAATGGCATCGGCCAGCGCGTCTGGCTTCGTGGCGAGCGATGTCTCCTCGGCCAGCGCGCGCGCAAGTTCCTTCACAAAGGCCGTGCCCGGCGCAATCGTCCGGATGCGCGGGGCATCCGGGCCGAACAGCGCGTCAGCCGCCATGACAGGCCACCCACATCTCGGCATCTTTCAGCGCCTGCGGGTCGCCCACATGCAGCCAGAAGGAATCAAGCGCCAGGCCCCGCAAGCGCCCCTGAGGGATCAGGCCATCCCAGATGCGCAGCGCCGAAAACCGCTCCACCGGCTGCCCGCCATAAACCTGCGGCTTGATGATCCGCACGCCCGCATAGGCCCAGGGCGCCGTCGCCGCCTGGCCACGCCGGGTCAGGCGCCCTTCGTGATCCATGAAGAAGTCGCCCGGCCCATCAAAGCCCAGCGCCCGTCCGGTGTCAGCTACCAGCAGCCGCTCGTCTTCCTGCGCCGGGTCAAAGGCCTCCGCCAGCGCCAGCAGGGGGTCAGCCGCCTCGGGAAACCAGAAGGCATCCGTATTCAGCACGTATACCGGCTCCTCGCCGAGGAGCGGCCACGCTTTGGCCAACCCGCCGCCAGTCTCCAGCACTTCGCCGCGTTCGTCGGACACGATCACCTCGAAATCCGTCAGTGTTTCCAGATACGCCTCAATCTGTTCCGGCAGGTAATGCACATTCACCACCAGGCGCTTCACGCCCGCCGTCTTCAGCGGCCCAATCACCCGGTCAATCAGCTTGCGCCCGCGCACCGGGATCAGCGGCTTGGGGCAGTCATTGGTCAGCGGCCGCATGCGCGTGCCGAGACCGGCGGCAAGCACCATCGCCGTATGCGGAACCGGAACGCTCATGGCTTTGCCTCGAATACGAAGGGGGTCTGCTCCATCACGAACGCCCGCATACCCGCCAGCGAAGGGTGGGCCAAATTGCGGGCGAGGATGGAAAGCTGCCGGGGCTGGAACTGGCCATAACGTGGCTTCTTGTCCCGATACTGCAGGCGGGAGAAGACGCCCGCAATCCGCAAGGCATTGAGGGCGCCGACAACGGCCAGCCGCTCCTCAAAATCCGTCCGGTTCTGTCCGGTTTTGTCCAGAAATGTCGCGACAGTGTCCTCTGCCGCCGCCTCGGAGACCGCCCGGCGCGCGTCCTGGGTCAGCATTGCCATGTCCCAGGCGTCCCAGCCGCGCACCGCGTCCTGAAAGTCCAGAAGGCCCACCCGGCCGCCCGGCAACCACAACAGATTTTCCGCATGATAGTCCCGCAGCGTGAAGGCCCTCGGAAAAGACATGGCTTTTTCGATCAGCGCGTCCCGCTCGGCCTCCCAGCGCGCCCGCACCGCGCCTGTCAGCTTCGTTCCGCCCGCTTCCAGCGGCAACCAGTCGGCATAAAGATCAGCATTGGCCCCCAGCGCGACCGCGTCGAAGTCCAGGATCGGCCAGACAATGCCATCCTTTTCAAGGCGCTGTGGCACAGGCGCGGCATGGAGAAGCGCCAGCGTCTCCGCGGCCGCGCGGTACAGCGTCCGCTCGTCCGCCTCGCCCCGCTCAATCATCCGGGCAAACTCGCGCCCCTCGCCAAAATCCTCAATCAACGCAAAGCCTTGCGCCGGATCGAACGCATATACCTCCGGCGCTTCCAGCCCCAGGCTGCGGAGATGCCCGGCAATCAGCGCAAAGGCCTCCACTCGCGACGCCGCCAGCCGTGTCATCGCATTCCAGCCCATCTTCTCGCGCAACGCCCGGTCAGCCTCCGGCGGGCAGGGATCATCCTCCACCCTTGGCGCATCCATCAGCAGGGTGCTGGCGCCATCTTCTCTCAGGAGGCGGATATAGCGGCGGGTCGAAGCGTCCTGGCCGAGGGGTTTGCGATCTGCCCGGTCCCATCCATCGCCCACGCTGGCGAGGAACCGGTTAATCTCATGTGTGCGCGAGTCAGAGGCTGAATCCATGCAGCCGTTCCTGCCAGCCTTCGCCCTTCGGTTCCAGCCTCACCCGGCGCTGATCGCCGTGAATTTCAAGCAACACGTCCAGACGCTGCTTCGGCAAGTGCCGCCCGGCCCTTTCCGGCCATTCCACCAGAGCCGCGCCCTCGGCCGTATCATCCCAGCCCAGCTCCTCTACCCCGTCTGGATCCTCCAGCCGGTAGAGGTCGAAATGCCAGAGCGGAAAGTCCGGCCCCTCATAGATCTGCACCAGTGTGTAAGTGGGGCTCGGCACCTCTTCCCCCTCCCCTAGCAGGGCCTGGATCAGCCCGCGCGTCAGGGTCGTCTTGCCCGCGCCGAGGTCGCCATGCAGGGCTACGAAATCGCCTGCGCGCAGGATCTGGGCCAGCGCCCGCCCCAGCGCCAGCGTCGCCGCCTCATCCGCAAGATCGAAAGTTGTCGCCATGCCCTCTCTTAGTCTTGCCCTGCCGCTACGCAACCTCGGTTTAACCTGATTGTGTGACGGAGTGACCCGGCTTGCAGTGCTTGCAGGCTGCGTTACAAGTGCTTACAACCGAGCAAAAGTTGACGCTAGCGTCATTATAGGAAACAGGGGGCGTCGTGGACCTTTCGGGCGCAGATAAGATCGTGATCGCTGGCGCCGGACAGGCGGCTGCGCAGGCTGTCCAGTCTTTGCGCCAGGGTGGGTATAAGGGCGCGCTGACGATTGTCGGGGAAGAAACCGCGCTGCCCTATCAGCGCCCGCCGCTCTCCAAGGCCTATATGAAGGGCGAAATGGATGAAGAGCGGCTCTATTTCAAACCCGCCACCTGGTATCAGGACAACAACATCGACGTGATCCTCGGGGCGCACGCCACGCGGATCGACCGCGCCGCGCGCCAGCTCCATATCGAGCATGGCGGCGTGCTGGACTATGACGCCCTGATCCTCGCCACCGGTTCCCGCCCGCGCAAGCTGCCCTGCCAGGGCGCCGATCTCGCGGGTGTGCACGACCTGCGCACCCTGTCTGACGTTGAGCGTATCCGCCCGCAGATGGTCTCCGGCCGCCGCATGGTGATCATTGGCGCGGGTTATATCGGCCTGGAAGCCGCCGCTGTGGCCTGCACCATGGGCCTGGATGTGACCGTTCTGGAAATGGCACCGCGGGTGCTCGCCCGCGTCACCAGCCCGGTGATGAGCGACTTCTACGCCCATGAGCACACCGCCAAAGGCGTGAAGATCCTGACCAATACGGCCCTCTCCCATCTGGAGGGCACGGATGGCCATGTCAGCGCCGCCGTGCTGGCCGATCGCACGCAGCTGCCGGCAGACATTGTCCTCGTGGGCATCGGCATCCTGCCGAATGAGGAACTGGCAAAAGACGCCGGCATTGCCTGCGCCAACGGCATCCTGACCGACCGCGATGGCCGCACCTCCGATCCGCATGTCTTTGCGGCCGGTGACTGCGCCAGCCGCCCGTTGGTTCACTATGGCCGCACGGGCCGCCTTGAGAGCGTCCACAACGCCATCGAACAGGGCAAGCTGGTGGCCGCCGCCATCCTCGGCCTTCCCCGGCCAGCCGAAGACTGCCCCTGGTTCTGGTCAGACCAGTATGACCTCAAGCTTCAGATCGCCGGCCTCAGCACGGATTATGACACCATCGTCCTGCGCGGCGATCCAGAGAGCCGCAAGTTTGCCGCCTTCTACCTGCGCAATGGCACGCTCATTGCGGTCGATGCGGTCAACAGCCCGCCGGAGTTCCTGGCATCCAAGAAACTCATCATGGCAGGCGCAAAGATTGCTCCCGACATGCTCAGCGACACCACCATCCCAATGAAAGACATCGCCGCAACTGCCGCGGCCTGAAGGAGACGGAAACCCACATGGCAAAGATCACCTATATTTCGCATGACGGCACCGAACGCACGGTGGAAGCGAAGAACGGCGAATCTGTAATGGAAGCGGCGATCAAGAATTCCATCCCGGGAATTGACGCCGACTGCGGCGGGGCCTGCGCCTGCGCCACCTGCCATGTCTACGTCGACGAGGCCTTCCTGGATAAAACCGGGGTTCAGGAAGAGATGGAAAAGTCGATGCTGGACTTCGCAGAGAATGTGAAGCCCAACTCGCGCCTCTCCTGCCAGATCAAGGTGACCGACGCCCTCGACGGCCTTCGTGTTTCCACCCCGGAAAGCCAGCACTAAGCCAGCACCCCGGACTTGCTTTCACGCCCCGGCCCGCCAGCCGGGGCGTTTGCATGTGACGCAACGTGACGGGTTGGTTCTTTTTCGGAACCATGCTGGCGTGTCTCTTGTCCATCCTCCCAGGAGCTGACCGATGAACTACACTGAGTTGCTGTCCTCGATGTCCGAGACAGCCCAAGGCACGCACCACATCAACATTCCCGAGACATGGATGCAGGGCCGCACCGCCTATGGCGGGCTCACCGCTGCACTTTGTCTGGAGGCCGCAAGATCCCTCGCGCCCGGCCTGCCCGCCCGCGCCGCTCAAATAGCTTTTGTCGGCCCTGTGCATGGCGAGGTCACCTGCAAGGCTGAAGTGCTGCGGCAGGGCAAGAACACGGTCTTTGTTTCCGTACGGATGAGCGGCGTGGACGGCGTGCTAGCCGAAGCCATCATGACATTCGGCGCTCCCCGCCAGTCCTCGCTTGATCTGGTTGATCTGCCAGCCCCCGAATTGCCGGACCCGGAAGAAGTTCCCCCCTATTTCCGGAATCATCAGGGGCCTGCCTTCGCTCAGAATTTCGATATGCTGATTGCCGGAGGCACCCCGCCGATGTCTGGCTCGGACAAAGCAGACGTTTCGATCTGGATGCGCCACAAGGACCCGGCCACGCCAATGGATGCGACCTCTCTGCTGGCCCTGGCCGATGCGCCGCCTCCGGCCGCCATGGCAATGTTCCGCGAACCGGGCCGCATCAGCTCGATGACATGGATGGCGGAATTCCTCACAGAGGAAATCGAGACACAGGATCGCTGGTTCCTCGCCCGGCATGTCGCCCAGACGGCGCGCAATGGATATTCCAGCCAGGAAATGCTGCTCTGGAACAAGCAACGCCAACCGATCATGATCGGCCGTCAGACCATCGCGGTTTTTGTATAGGCGGCAGCCCAGCAAACAAAAAAGCCCCGGCTAGATGGCCGGGGCTTTTAATTTGATCTGTATCCCTATCAGTTGGCGAGCGCGCTGCGCAGGCCTTCCAGATACGAAATCTGATGCTCGTAGACTGCGCGCTTGCTGTCACCGGCGTCCAGTTCAAGCAGCTTGATCTTCGCCGCTTCGATCTCGACATCGATCTCCTGCGCGCTCGCATCGGAAAGATTGCGAGCTTCTTCGGCAAGGATCGTGAGACCGGCGGGGGTCACGTCAGCAAAACCGCCGCGCACATAAAAGCGATATCGCACGACATCGCCTTCCAGAACGCGCACAACACCGTTCTTGAGCGTCGTCATGAATGGCGCATGGTTCACCAGCACGCCGAACTCGCCTTCCGTACCCGGAGCGATCACGTGATCGACGTCGCCCGAGAAGAGTTCCCGGGCCGGCGATACGAGCGAGAAGTGCAGCTTGTCAGCCATCAACTAATTCCTCAGGCAGCTTCCGCCATCAGCTTCGCGGCTTTGGCTTTCGCTTCCTCGATATTGCCAACCATGTAGAAGGCCGGCTCCGGCAGATGGTCGAACTCGCCGCTGATCAGGCCTTTGAAGCCCTTGATCGTATCTTCGAGTTTCACCTGCACACCCGGCGAACCGGTGAACACCTGAGCAACGTCGAATGGCTGCGACAGGAAGCGCTCGACCTTACGGGCGCGGGCAACGGTGATCTTGTCGTCTTCCGACAGCTCGTCCATGCCGAGGATGGCGATGATGTCCTGAAGCTCTTTGTATTTCTGCAGGATCTGCTGAACGCCGCGGGCCACGTCGTAATGCTCTTCACCGACAACCATCGGATCGAGAATACGCGACGTGGAGTCAAGCGGGTCCACAGCCGGGTAGATACCTTTTTCGGCGATCGAGCGCGAGAGAACCGTCGTTGCGTCAAGGTGAGCAAACGAGGTGGCCGGCGCCGGGTCGGTAAGGTCGTCAGCGGGAACGTAGACGGCCTGAACCGAGGTGATCGATCCCTTGTTGGTCGAGGTGATGCGCTCCTGAAGGGCGCCCATGTCGGTGGCCAGCGTCGGCTGGTAACCCACGGCCGAAGGAATACGGCCGAGCAGAGCGGACACTTCCGAGCCAGCCTGCGTAAAGCGGAAGATGTTGTCGACGAAGAACAGAACGTCCTTGCCTTCCACATCGCGGAAGTATTCGGCTTGCGTCAGACCGGTCAGCGCGACGCGGGCACGGGCGCCCGGCGGCTCGTTCATCTGGCCGTAGACCAGCGACATCCGGCTTTCGCCTTCCAGGTTGATAACGTTCGACTCGATCATCTCGTGATAGAGGTCGTTACCTTCGCGCGTGCGCTCACCGACGCCTGCGAACACCGAGTAACCGCCGAACAGCTTGGCGATGTTGTTCACGAGTTCCATGATGAGAACCGTCTTGCCCACGCCGGCACCGCCGAACAGGCCGATCTTGCCGCCTTTGGCGTAGGGGCAGAGCAGGTCGATAACCTTGATACCCGTCACGAGCACTTCGGCTTCCGTCGACTGGTCAACGAATTCCGGGGCCGGGGCGTGGATCGGACGGAGCAGATCGGTGGTCACCGGGCCGCGCTCGTCAATCGGCTGGCCGATGACGTTCATGATGCGCCCGAGGGTGGCCGGACCAACCGGAACCATGATCGACTTACCAGTGTCAGATACCGGCTGGCCGCGGACGAGACCTTCGGTCGAGTCCATGGCGATGGTGCGAACCGTGTTCTCGCCGAGGTGCTGCGCAACTTCCAGAACCAGGCGGTTACCGTTGTTGTCAGTCTCGAGTGCGTTCAGGATCGACGGCAGTTCGCCATCAAATTCTACGTCAACGACGGCGCCGATGACCTGGGATACACGGCCTTTGGCGTTTGCGGGGGTGCTCATCTGATCGTCTCCTCGGGAGATGAAGTATTCTGGTCTGGTTAGCGTCTAGAGGGCTTCGGCCCCGGAGATGATCTCGATCAGCTCCTTGGTAATCTGTGCCTGGCGTGCCCGGTTGTATTTCAGGTTCAGCGCCTTGATCAGGTCCTTGGCATTGCGGGTCGCGTTGTCCATTGCGGTCATGCGGCTCGCCTGCTCACCCGCCGAGCTTTCCAGCATGGCGGACAGGATCTGGGTGTTGATGTAACGCGGCAGAAGCGTTTCGAGGATGGCTTCCTCGGACGGCTCGTAGATGTACTGCGCCCCGCCCAGATCAATCGCCGGCGCACCCTCAGGCGCTTTGGCCGGGATCAGCTGCTGAGCCGTCGGAACCTGCGAGAGCACGTTCTTGAACTGCGAATAGATCAACGTCGCAACGTCAAACTCGCCATTCTCGAAGCCCTGGGTGAGCCTTTGGCCGACCGACAGCGCTGCATCGGTGAAGTTGTTGCTCTTCACATCCGCGAGGCTGATGTGTCCGGCAAACTGGGCGCTGTACTCACGCGCCAGAACTTCTCGGCCCTTCTTGCCGATGGTGAGAACCTTGACGGTCTTCCCTTCGGATTGAAGCTGCTGGATCTTCTGGCGGGCAAGCTTGGCCACATAGGCGTTGAAGCCGCCAGCAAGACCGCGTTCCGCCGTCATGACCACGATCAGATGGGTCTGGTCGTTTCCATTGCCGGTCAGCAGTTTCGGGCCACCCTGGCCGGTCGTTGCGGCGAGGTTTGCGAGAACCGCAGCCAGACGCTCAGCATAGGGCCGCGCCGCCGTCGCGGCGTCCTGCGCACGCTTCAGCTTGGCGGCAGCCACGAGCTGCATCGCCTTCGTGATCTTCTGCGTGGATTTCACGCTTCCGATCCGGTTCTTAAGGTCCTTCAAGCTGGGCATGTCAGGCCTTTACCGTCCTTGGTCCACTCAACAGATCAGGCGAATTTCGAAGTGAAATCGTCCAGCGCTTTCTTGATCTCGTCTTCGATCTCGCTGGTGAGTTCTTTCTTCTCGCGAAGCTTGGCGAGAAGGTCCTTCTTCGCGCCGCGCATGTGGGCGAGCAGTTCTTTCTCGTAGCGGGTCACGTCTTTCAGATCGACCTTGTCGAGATAGCCGCGCGTACCGGCGTAGATGATGATGACCTGTTCTTCCATCAGCAGCGGCGAGTATTGCGGCTGCTTCAGGAGTTCCGTCAGGCGGGCGCCGCGGTTCAGCAGGCGCTGGGTCGCAGCATCAAGGTCCGAGCCGAACTTCGCGAAGGCAGCCATCTCGCGATACTGGGCGAGTTCACCCTTCATCGAACCGGCAACTTTCTTCATCGCCTTCGTCTGAGCAGCCGAACCCACGCGGGACACCGACAGACCGACGTTCACAGCCGGGCGGATACCCGAGTTGAAGAGGTCGGTTTCGAGGAAGATCTGACCATCGGTGATCGAGATCACGTTGGTCGGGATGTAGGCCGACACGTCGTTTGCCTGGGTTTCGATGACCGGCAGCGCCGTCAGCGAGCCATTGCCATTGTCGTCGTTCAGCTTCGCAGCGCGCTCAAGCAGGCGCGAGTGGAGGTAGAACACGTCGCCCGGATAGGCTTCGCGGCCCGGCGGGCGGCGCAGCAGTAGGGACATCTGACGATAAGCAACAGCCTGCTTGGAAAGGTCATCATAGATGATCAGGGCGTGCATGCCGTTGTCGCGGAACCACTCACCCATGGCGCAGCCGGTGAACGGCGCGAGGTATTGAAGCGGAGCAGCTTCCGAAGCCGTTGCCGAAACAACGATCGTGTAGTCGAGCGCACCGCGCTCTTCGAGCGCTTTCACAACCTGAGCAACCGTCGAACGCTTCTGACCAATAGCGACGTAGACGCAGAACAGCTTGTCCTTGTCGGACTTGGCCGCATCATTGGTCGGTTTCTGGTTCAGGATGGTGTCGATGCAGATCGCGGTCTTGCCGGTCTGACGGTCACCGATGATCAGTTCGCGCTGGCCGCGGCCAACCGGGATCATGCCGTCGATCGCCTTGATACCGGTCATCATCGGCTCATGAACCGATTTGCGCGGGATGATGCCCGGCGCCTTCACGTCCACGCGGGCGCGGCTGGCAACGTCTTTCAGGGGGCCCTTGCCGTCGATCGGCTCACCCAGCGCGTTCACGACGCGGCCAAGGAGGCCTTTACCAACAGGGGCAGCAACGATCTCGGACGTCCGCTTGACGGTGTCGCCCTCTTTGATGTTGCGGTCTTCGCCGAAGATCACGACGCCGACGTTATCTTTCTCGAGGTTCAGGGCCATGCCCTTGATGCCGCCATCGAACTCGACGAGTTCGCCGGCCTGCACGCTGTCGAGACCGTAGATACGGGCGATACCGTCACCGACGGAAAGCACCTGGCCAACGTCCGAGACTTCAGCTTCGACGCCGAAATTCTCGATCTGAGACTTCAGGATGCCCGAAATTTCTGCAGGTGAAATGTCCATCGAGCTTCTTATGCTCCCTTCATCACGGTGTTCATGCGTTCAAGTTTCTTGGCGACGCTGGCGTCCACGAGCTTTGAGCCCAGGCGGAGCTGGATGCCACCAATCAGCGAAGCATCCACTTCGCTGGTGAGTTCAACTTCACCGCCAACCATCTTGGCAAGCAGCGATTCGATCCGGGACTTTTCAGCGCCGGTCATTTCTTTTGCAGTGCGCACAACAGCGCGCTGAACGCCGCGCTGTTTCGCATAGAATTGGTCAAAGGCGAATTCGGCGCCGAGAATGTCCCCGGCGCGGCCATTGGCGGCCATCGTGCCGAGAAACTTGCCGAACAGGGCCGAATAGCCGGCTTTTTGGGCGATTTCTGCCAGGGCCGACACTTTCGCGTCGCGGCCGAATGCGGGGGAATCTAGCAGCTTGCGCAGATCATCCGACGTTTTGATGAGCGCCGCAAAAGCCCGGAAATCCTTGTGGACCGAGGCCAACTCGCCCTTCTCCTGCGCCAGGTCAAAGAGCGCGCGAGCGTAGCGCTGGGCCGTTTCGCTTGTCTGGATCACGTTCGAGGCAGGCAAGGTCTTGAAATCCGTCTCAGTTAGGGGGCGGAAATGCCCTAATAAAAGTCAGGCGGGCGGCGCTCGCGAAACAGGCACCCCCCCAAGGTTGTGCGGCGCTTATCATTAGAAATTAGCGCTGACAACAGCCCCGCCGCTGACCCGTGATGCGGCGAAATGGCCGCAAACCGCAGCGCCCTTGAGGAAAGCGCCACTAAAGGAATGAATAAGGGTCTATATCGACGGAAATCCGCACCTGCGCCGGGAGTTTCAGGCGCCCCGCCCAGGCAGTCATATATGCCGAGAGATCCACGATTCTGGGGCTTTTAATCAGGAACCGCCGCCTGTGGCGCCCCCGCAGCACGGTAATGGGCGCCGGCGCCGGCCCGAACACCTCGATTCCCTCGCCATTGGGGGCCGCAGCGGCAATTTCGAGGGCGGTTTTATCCACAAGTTCTGCCGAGGGCGCAGAGAGGATCATCGCGGCCAGGCGCCCGAAGGGCGGCAGCACCAGTTCGGCGCGGACATCCCGCTCGATCTGGAGGAACCCGTCCCGGTCATTGGCGGCCAGCGCCTCCATAGCGGGGTTATCCGGCGCATAAGTCTGCACCAGCGCCCGCCCCGGGCGTTCCGCCCGCCCTGCCCGGCCGGCCACCTGGCTGAGCAGTTGATAGGTGCGCTCGCCCGCGCGCAGATCGCCGCCCTTGAGGCCGCTATCGGCGTCCACCACCCCTACCAGCGTCAGATTCGGGAAGTTATGGCCCTTGGCGACGATCTGGGTGCCGATCATGACATCGATCTCGCCCTGCTCCATCCGCTCCACCAGGCTGCGGACAGCATCGCCGCCCTGCGCCGTATCTGAAGAGAAAATCTCGATCCGGGCATTGGGCAGCAGAACGCGCACCTCTTCGGCGACCCGCTCCACACCGGGGCCGACGCCCATCAGCGAATCAGCGGCGCCGCAATGGGGGCATTTGGCAGGCTTGGGGATGGAATAACCGGTAACGTGGCAAACCAGCCGGCCGGAATAGCGATGCTCGGTCAGCCAATTCTCTGTCCCCGGCGTTTTCAGCCTTTCGCCACAAGCCTTGCAGATCACCAGCGGCGCATAACCGCGCCGGTTGAGGAACAGGAGCGACTGTTCGCCATTGGCGAGGGTCTGGATCAGAGCGCGCTCCAGAACCGGCGACAGCCATTTGCCCTTTTCGGGCGGGGCCTTGCGCAGGTCTACCAGCTCTATATCCGGCAGGCGGGAGGCGCCGGGCCGGGCCGACAGGCGCAGGCGCACATACCGGCCAGCCTCAGCATTCACTGCAGTTTCCAAGGCAGGTGTGGCCGAAGCGAGAATCACCTGCCCGCCTTCCGTCTTGGCCCGCATCACTGCCAGATCGCGGGCATGATAGGTAACACCGTCCTCCTGTTTGAAAGAGGTATCATGCTCTTCATCGACGATGATGAGGCGCAGCTTGCGGTAGGGCAGGAAAAGGGCCGAGCGCGCACCGATCACAATGCGGGCGCGGCCATGGACGGCCTCACGCCAGGTGCGGCGGCGATCCTTGGGGTTCATGCCGGAATGCCAAGGCGCGGGCGCGGCGCCGAAACGCGCCTGAAAGCGGGCGAGGATCGCCTGCGTCAGCGCAATTTCCGGCAACAAAACAAGGATTTGTGCTTCCGGGTCTGAGCGTAGGATTTCGGCAATCGCCTCGAAATACACTTCCGTCTTGCCCGATCCCGTCACCCCATCGAGCAGGAAGGCGGAGAAACCACCCTGCTGGATAGCGGCGCGCAATTCCCCCGCTGCGGCGGCCTGTTCGCCGGTCAGGCTGGCGCCCGGAAGGTCCGGCTCGGGGATGGCAAAGGGCGGGTCGCTGTCGATTTCCACAGGCTCCAGCGCGCCGGCCTCAACCATGCCTTTGACGACCCCGGACGAGACATTTGCCGCCGCGGCGAGGTCAGCGGCGGACAGCAGATGGTCATTTCCGGACATTTCCGGACAATTCCGGTACACGTCCAGCACCCTCTGGCGCGCGGGCGTCATCCGTTCGGGCAAAGTCCCGGTCAGCCGGTAGCGCATCTCGACCGGAGACGGCAGAAGCCCGTCCCGCGCCCGCAGCGCCATTGCCAACACCTGCCCCGGATGGGTGACGGTGTAGCGGGCGACCCATGCCAGGAACTCGCGCATCGGCGTGCCCATGGGCGGCGCCTCGTAGACCGCCGTGACCGGTTTCAGCTTGCGGCCAGAGCCCACCTCATCGCCCAGTACCTCAACCACCATGCCCAGCCGGTCATACGGGCCGACGGGCGCGGCGACATAGGCGCCCGGCTCGAGCACCATGCCTTCCGGCACCGTATAGTCGAACGGTTCGGGCAGCGGCAGCGTGAAGAGGATTCGGGCAACGGCCATGCCCCCGGCTTATCGCTTTGGCCGGAGGGCGTCATCCTGTCTGCGCACCGGGAAGCAACAGCAGGGACTGGATCAGGCCCGGCACTCCGTCTAAGGCGCGCGGATGATCGAGCTTGCCCCTGAACTGATTGCCTTTCTCGTGGTGGCCGCTGTTGCCGCCGGCTTCATCGATGCCATTGCCGGAGGCGGCGGGCTGATCACGGTGCCGGCGCTGCTGGCGGTGGGGATCAACCCGGTTTCTGCGCTGGCCACCAACAAGGTGCAGGGCAGTTTCGGCACGGCCATGGCCACCTGGAGCTATTGGAAAGCCGGGCGGATCAATTTTGCACTGATCCTGTGGCCTCTGATCGCGACGTTCACCGGCGCGGGTCTGGGCACCGCTGCCGTGATGGTGGCCGACACCAGCTGGCTGATGGTGGTACTGCCCGGCCTTCTGGTGGCGATTGCGCTGTATTTCCTGTTCGGGCCGAAAGCGAGCGATGAGGATGCCCATGCGCGGATGACGCCGCTGGCCTATAGCAGTGTTGCCGCGGGGATCGGCTTCTATGACGGCTTCTTCGGGCCCGGCACAGGCTCATTCTTTGCGCTCAGCCTCGTGACCCTGCTGGGCATGGGCCTTATCCGGGCAACGGCGCACACCAAGGCGCTAAACCTTGCCAGCAACGTCGTTTCAGTCGCCGTGTTCGCCCTTGGCGGGCAGGTGCTCTGGGCGCTCGGCCTGACGATGGCGGCCGGCCAGGTGCTGGGAGGCTGGCTTGGCTCCAAGGCCGCGATGCGGTTTGGCCCGCGCCTGATCCGGCCGCTGCTGGTGATCATCTGCCTGGCAATGGTGGCGCGGCTGCTGTCCGATCCGGAAAACCCGCTGCGGCTGTGGGCCTCAACGCTGCTCACCTGAAGACCGGCGAGCCGGAACACATTCTCAGGGATACATCTGCGGCGGTTCGGCGGGCGCCCAGCCAAGCGTGGCGCGTTCGGAATTGATATAGCGCTTCTGTTTTTCAACCAAAGCCCTGAAACGCGGCGCATTCCTGACCGGCGCAAAGACAGGGTCCGCGAATGTCATGCTGACGCCGCCTGCCCCAGCCAGTTCTTCCAGCAAGGCAAGGGCGCTTTCCTGTTTCCCCTGCAACATCAGAAGAACGGCCTCTCGCCGCAAGAGCTGCGGGCCGGTCTCGCCAGCCGCCTTGCGCGCTTCGAGCGCCTGCGCCGCGCGTTGGATGAACTCTGCGGCCTCCGGCCGGTTCCCCGCCTGCAACGCGCCGGCCATCGCAAGCACACCCCGAGTTCCTCCGGTACTCTGGACACTCTGGAGGCTGCCATACTGTTCATCATACAGTTTCACGACCGCATCGAGCTCTCCGGCACGATAGAGCAGTGTGAGGTGATGCTCGCTCGCATCGCGATAGTCAGGCCGCTGGGCGAGGGTGCTCGCTGACACGATCAACGCTTCGGCCTTCCTGCCCATTGCCAGAAGCGCAAATGGGCGCGCCGGATCTTCCGCGCTTTCCGTCAGCGCAGCAAAATCCCAAAGTTCGTAACGCACCTCGTTCAAATTCTGCTGGAGCACGGCCTCATCCGGACGGCGGTCCACAATCTCCTTGAGCAAGGCATAAGACTCGGCGAGATTTCCCATCTCGAATGCGACATGGGACAACGAGGCAGTTGCCCGGTCTGGATTGGGGGCCACCGTCAACCAGCGCTCTATCAGGGCGCGGGATTTCGCAAAATCACCACGGCCATTGTAAATGGCGATCAGATTGATGTTTGCGTCGGTCTGCGCCGGATCATGTTCCAGTGCGATCTCGAACTGCCTGACGGCCTCTTCCCGCCTGTTCTGTTCTTCCAGCCAGAAGCCATAATCGTTGCGCGCCAAGGCGAAGTTCGGCTTCTTTTCCAATGCGCGCTGATAAAAGCTGCCCGCCTGCTTGCGCCTGCCCTCGTCCGGCGAGAAGGACAGCAAGCCAGCGCGCGCAAACAGCACGTCTGCGGAGCCTGGATCAACAGCGTGCGCCTTGCTGATCCAGGCATCGGCACGCGCCAGGGCAGTTTCGATCGGGATGGCGCCATAGGCACCCGTGCCGTCGGACATCATCAGCTCGTAATAGCCCCTCCAGGCAAGGGCCGGCACATAGTCAGGATCAATCGCCAACGCCTTGTCCAGAGCAAGGGTGGCCTTCTGATAGCTCTCTATCGTGCCCTGGGCAGCGTGTTGCTGGGCCTCCAGATAGAGTTCATAGGCCTCAATGTCTGTCCGCGCAGTTTTGTTCTCTTTCAGGCTGCCCAGAATCTGGGGCTTCATCTCTGTCAGGATGGCATTGGCAATCTCGTCCTGCACGGCGAAAATGTCCGTCAGTTCACGGTCATAAGTCTCCGACCACATGTGATAGCCGTTCGACGCCTGGATCAACTGGGCAGTAATCCGCACGCGGTTGCCGGACTTGCGCACAGACCCTTCCAGAACATGCGTCACATTCAGAATTTCGCCGATCTCCCGTATGTCCCGGTTCTGGCCCTTGAAGGCGAAGGAGGAGGTGCGCCCGGCCACTTCCAGCTCCGGCACCTTGGCGAACACGTTGAGCAGTTCTTCCGAAATACCGTCTGCGAAATATTCCTGGTCCTTGTCCGGGCTCATATCCGCAAAGGGCAGAACAGCGAGAGAGAGATCGCTGGCTGCGCCGCCCGGCCCAGAGCCGCTCTGGCCGGGGATGATCCTGTCTGCCACGATGACGACAACAAGCAGCGCCGCAGCGCCTGCCAGAATTAGGTCAAGCCGTTTGCCGGTGGATTTCGTCTTGCTGTCTTCCGGCTCTACGCTGGCGGTGAGCCTCAGCCCCTCGGGCGTCATCTCAAAAGCCCAAGCAAGAATGAGCGCAATGGGAAAGCCCAGCAACACAACCACGGTGATCATCGTATCGAACCAGCCCGGCAGCAGGAGGGTGCTTTCCAGCACCACGCCAAGCTGCATCAGCAGCCAACCGACCACCGCATAGATGGACGCGACACGAAAGACGTTGCGGCGCTTCAACTCCTGCCAGAACTTATGCAATGTAGGCCCCCGGGCAACAGTCTGAAGCCGTCCCGTTCAGGGCTATCATTATTCCACAGCCCTGTCGCCCCAAAGATTGGGCGCTGCTCACCCGCAAAGCGGGTCAATTACCCTAGCGTGAGCGCTTGCCAGTCTTCGCCCTGCCCCCTACCCCTTTGGCATGGCAAAAGACATGACTTCCGGCTACGAGCCGCTGACCTCGATCGAGGCGATTACCGCAGGGCTCGGCGAAGTGGGCTATATCTCCACCGCGCAGATTTCCACGGCTGTTTTCCTGGCCCATGGCCTGCGCAAGCCCATCCTGATCGAAGGCCCGGCCGGCGTTGGCAAGACCGATCTGGCCGCCTCGCTCGGCCGCTGGCTGGACCTGCCGATCATCCGCCTGCAGTGCTATGAGGGCCTGGATGAAGGCAAGGCGCTGTATGAGTGGAAATACGGCAAGCAGCTGCTCTACACGCAGATCCTCAAGGAGAAGCTCAACGAGCTGATCGGCGAGGCCGACAATCTCTCCAAATCGCTGGGCAAGCTGGCAGACTTTGAAGACCTGTTCTTCTCCCCGCAATTCCTGGAAGCGCGCCCCCTGCTGAACGCCATGCAGCAGGACAAGGGCTCGATCCTGCTGATCGACGAGATCGACAAATCCGATGAGGCCTTCGAGGCGTTCCTCTTGGAAGTATTGTCGGACTATCAGGTGTCCGTGCCCGAGATTGGCACGATCCGGGCGAAGGTTCCGCCGATCGTTATCCTCACCTCCAACAATGTGCGCGAGTTGGGCGACGCGCTGAAGCGGCGCTGCCTGCACCTGCATATCGGCTTTCCTGATCATGTCCGTGAGCAGAGGATTGTGCGGGCGCGGGTGGACGGCATTTCCGATGCGCTGCTCTCGCAGCTCGTCCGGTTCGTTCAGTCTGTCCGCGAGGCCGACATCAAGAAGCGGCCTTCGATTGCCGAGACGGTGGACTGGGCGCGCACGCTGCTTCTGCTGCATTCCAGCAGCCTGGACGAGCAGTTCGTGCGCGATACGCTGAACGTGCTGCTCAAGCATGAGAGCGACATTGCGGCGATCTCTCCGCAAATCCCCAAAATGGTGCGCGAAGCGGTGGGCACCGATTCAGGCGGGCGGACGGCTTCCGGCTATCCGGACCTTGGATAAGGCGGCGCGCGCATGGAGCGCCAGATCTCCAATTTCATCCGGGCCCTGAGATCTGCGGATGTGAAGGTCTCAACCGGCGAAGCGCTGGACGCGGCCCGCACCGTGGCCATGATCGGCTATGGTGACCGGGGCCTCCTGAAGGATTCGCTCGCCTGCGTGCTGGCAAAGTCCGAAGCGGAAAAGGACGTACACGACAAGCTGTTCGACCTCTATTTCGCCGCCGGCAACAAGCGCAGCAGCGCGCAGAGCGAGGCGGACGACCGCGAGGATGGCTCTGGCGACAGCGAAAGCGGCGGGCAGGACGCCGCTGACGCGGCAGAGCAGATGATCGCGCTGACCCAGCCGGGCAATGAACAGGCGCTCGCGACAGCCGTGGAACGCGCCGCCGAAGCCGCTGGCCTCAACGACATCCGCTTTTCCACGCAGACGGCCTACTACGCCCAGCAAATGGTAAAGGCCATGGGTGGGGAAGCCTTGCAGGCGCGGCTGCTGGAGGCGCTGCAACGCTCTGGCGCAGAGGCCGATGCGGACGCCCAGCGCATGATCGATGCACGCCGGGCCCTGACCATGGCGGCGCGGGAGCGGGCTGAGCGAGCGTTTGAAGTGTTCGGCGCGGGCGAGACCGAGAAATTCCGCGACGATGTGGCCGCCACCAAGCGGCTCACCGCGCTCGAAGCCCATGACATGGCGCGGATGAAGCTGCTGATCGCCAAGATCGCCAGGCGCCTCGCTGTGAAGCACTCCCAGCGGCGGAAGAAAACGTCTCGCGGCATTCTGGATGTGCGCCGCACGATGCGCGCCAATGCCGGCTATGACGGCGTGCCGTTCAATGTGATCTGGCGGCAGAAGAAAAAAGACCGCCCAAAGATCGTTGCCGTTTGCGACGTATCCGGATCAGTGGCCGCCTATGTGCGCTTCCTTCTGCTGCTGCTTTACTCTCTAAAAGAAGTGATCCCGGACCTGCACGCTTATGCGTTCTCCTACCGGCTGGGCGATGTCAGCGGCATTCTGGAAGAGAATGAATTTGACGGCGCGATGAAGAAAATCCTGCGGGAATTCGGCCTCGGCTCGACCAGCTATGGCCAGGCCTGGTCGGACTTCAAGACAGACCATGAAACCGTGATTGACCGGCGCACGACCATCATCGTCCTGGGAGATGGTCGTTCAAACTACGGCGATCCGCGGCTGGATCTGTTCAGCGGCTTTGCGGGCCGTGCCAAACAGACCATCTGGCTGAACCCCGAAGGCCCCGCCCTCTGGGGCACGGGCGACAGCGTGATCCCGCGCTATGCGCCCTATTGCAACCAGATGAGCCATGTGGCGACGCTCAAGGATCTTGAGCGCGCCATTGACGAAATCCTGACAAGCTATTCGTGAACGGAGGGCCTCAGGCGAGGCCCATCTCTTCCCGGTAACGCCGGCGCAGAAGGTCGATCGGTGCCAGGTCGCGCTTCTCGGTTTCATAGTGCCAATAGGTCCAGCCATTGCAGGCGGGCGCCTGTTGCACCTGCGCGCCGAGGCGGTGGATCGAGCCGGTGATAGCGCCGGTCGTCAACGAGCCATCGACACGGATGCGCGCCTGGTGGCGGCGCTGGGGCGAGAAGAGACGGTCGCCGGGTTTCAGCCAACCGGTCTCGATCAGCGCGCCAAAGGGCACGCGGGCGAGGGATTTCTTGCTGCGCTCGGTTTCCAGCACTTCCCCTTCCAGCGGCGTGATCGCCTTGATCCGCGCGCGGGAGAGACGCGCATAGCTTTCTTCCCGCTCGATACCGATGAAATCCCGGCCAAGGCGCTTGGCGGCAGCGGCCGTGGTGCCCGTGCCGGAGAAGGGGTCGAGGATGAGATCGCCCGGATTGGAGGTGGCCAGCAGCACGCGGTGGAGCAGCGATTCCGGCTTCTGCGTCGGATGCGCCTTGCGGCCGGCTTCGTCCTTCAGGCGCTCGCCGCCGGTGCAGAGCGGAATGGTCCAGTCAGACCGCATCTGCTTGTCTTCATTGAAGGTTTTCAGCGCATCATAATTGAAGGTGACGCGGCTGTCCTTGGACTTGCCGGCCCAGATCAATGTCTCATGGGCGTTCTGGAAGCGGGTGCCCTTGAAGTTCGGCATCGGATTGGATTTCAGCCAGATCACGTCATTCTGGATCCAGAAGCCCTGATCCTGAAGCACCGTCCCGACACGGAAGATATTGTGGTAGGAGCCGATCACCCAGATGGCGCCATCATCTTTGAGCACACGGCGGCATTCTTCCAGCCATTGATGGGTAAACAGATCATAGTCGTCAAAGCTGGCGAACTTGTCCCATTCATCATCCACACCATCGACCACGGACTGGTCCGGACGGGTGAGCCCGCCCCCAAGCTGGAGGTTATAGGGCGGATCAGCAAAGACGAGATCGACGGACTTGTCCGGAATACGGGACAGGACCTCGATGCAATCGCCCTGGATGATCGTGTTACGCTGGATGGTCATGGATCGTTCGCCCCGCGACTCTACTGTGACTGTTACAGGCGACCCTGAATCGCGTCGGTTACCAGCGCGTGTACGAAAACCTTCCGGAAAGTTACCAACTGCCTTTTGTGGGTTAATGCGGGGTCTCTTGCTCCGCTGCCATATTCGTCCTTAGGGTCAGCGGTTACAAAAGCGTGTCACCGGCGGCGCGTGAGGAGTGGATTTGAGATGATGCTGGCGCTGGAACTGCTGGGCGGGATTGGCCTGTTCCTGCTGGGCATGTCGATGCTGACAGAAGGGCTGAAGCTGGCCGCCGGCGACGGCCTGCGCGCCATCCTGCGGAATTGGACGCGCACACCGGCCCGCGGGCTCATCTCCGGCGCGCTGCTGACAGGCCTTGTCCAGTCTTCCAGCGCGGTGACCGTCGCCACCATCGGGTTCGTGAATGCCGGACTTCTGACGCTTCGCCATGCCGTATGGGTGATCTTCGGCGGCAATATCGGCACCACGATGACCGCTTGGCTGGTGGCACTGGTGGGGCTGAAACTCGACATCGGCGCCTTTGCCCTGCCGATCATCGGTTTCGGGGTTCTGGCGCAGATGCTGGGCACAAAGCGCCCGCGTATTTCCGGAACCGGCCAGGCGCTGGCCGGGTTTGGCCTGTTCTTCCTGGGCATCGGCATTCTGAAGGGCGCGTTCGAGACGCTTCTCCCCTGGTTCGAGACGCTTGATCTGTCGCAGGCAGGATTCTTTGCGCCTTTCGCCTTTCTTGTGTTCGGGATGGTGCTGGCCGCGCTCGCCCAATCCTCAAGCGCGGCGATTGCCATCATCCTGACAGCCACAGCCGGGGGCGGGTTGCCACTGGAGCTGGCCGCCGCCGGCATCATCGGCGCCAATATCGGCACGACCACCACCGCCATCTTCGCCTCGGCAGGCGCCACCCCGGCGGCCAAGCGTGTTGCCCTCTCCCATATCGTGTTCAACATCTATTCCGGCATCGCGGCCTTCCTGCTCCTCTACCCTCTGGTTGCCGCCAGCCATTGGCTCGCGGATATTCTTCTGGCGGACAGCAAGGATGAGCCGCTGACGCTGGCGATCTTCAACACCCTGCTGAACGTGCTGGGTGTGGTGCTTATCTGGCCCTTCGCAGGACGCCTCGTTGACTGGCTGCAGCAACGCTATGTCGCCCCGGAGGAAAGCATCGGGCGCCCGGCGCATCTGGACCCGACGCTGGCCGCCGTGCCCGCACTCGCTCTGCGCGGCCTGGTGCTGGAAATCCAGCGGATGATGACGCTCGCCTTTGCGAGTACCCAAGCCCGCCTGTCTCCGGCAACGAAAATATCCTTTAATGGAAATGGCGATGCAGGCATTCTGGCGCTCGGCCAATCCATCCGGGATTTCATCGCCGATCTCAGCCGCCAACCCCTGCCTTCCGATGTCGTCAACGCCCTGCCGGACCTGATCCGCTCCATCCATCATGTCGAGGAAACCGTGGCCGAGGGCGCTGCCATCTCCGAAGGGGCGCAGCCGCCCGAAGCCCTCACGAGCGGACCAGCCTGGGACCGGCTGAGAGCCGGCGTCCTCGCCACACTGGAAACAACGGCAGGGGACCCCGACGCCTTCAAGACTGAATTCGACACAGAAATGGATGAGGTCGATGAAGCGTATGAGGGCATCAAGAAAAACCTTTTGGCCAGCGCCGCTGCCGGGCGCATCAGTGTCGATGCGATGGAAGCGGCGCTCCTGCGGGCGCGGCGCATGCGGCGCGTGGCGGAAGCCGCGCTCAAGGCGGAGCGGCGTCTCTGCCCCTGGGCACCGGTTGCCTCCGGCCGGGTGGAGACCGCGCCATCTGAGGAAACCTAGAAATCTAGGCTGAGCTGACTGGAAGGCGCGCCGGGCGGACGGAAAAGATCGGTTCGCAAGGGCGGCCTTGGCTGGTTGAGCCCGAGCCGGGACGCCGCGCGGACAAACCGGTTACGGATCAGTTCCGCCACCGGCCCACGGCCCACCCCGCGCTCGAACCAATTGGCATCATAATCCTTGCCGCCGCGCATCTCGCGCAGCGTGTTGATAACGCGCGCGGCCCTGTCGGGCGCATGCTGGGCCAGCCATTCATGGAAGAGATCCTTGATCTCGAAAGGCAGCCTCAGCACGACATACCCAACACCCCGCGCGCCATGATCGGCAGCGGCCTGGATCAGGGTTTCGATCTCGTGATCATTGAGGCCGGGAATGATCGGCGCCGTCATTACAGCCACCGGAATACCGGCCTCGGAGAGGGCCTTCACCGTTTCCAGGCGCCGCTCCGGCGTGGCCGCGCGCGGCTCCATCTTGCGGGCGAGTTTCCGGTCCATCGTCGTGATCGACACCCCCACCCGTGTCAGCCCCTTCTCCGCCATCGGGGCCAGAATATCGATATCGCGCTGGATCAGGGCAGACTTCGTCAGCAGGCTGACGGGGTGGTTATGCGCCGAGAGGATTTCCAGAAGCTGGCGCGTGAGACGCTGTTCCCGCTCGATCGGCTGGTAGGCATCGGTATTCATGCCCAGCGCAATCGGGCGCACGACATAGCCGGGGCGGGAAAGCTCCCGCACCAGCAGGTCCACCGCATTCGTCTTGCGGAACAGCTTGCTTTCAAAGTCCAGCCCGGCCGAGAGCCCCGACCAGGCATGGGTGGGCCGCGCGAAGCAATAGATGCAGCCATGCTCGCAGCCCCGATAGGGGTTCACCGTCCGGTCAAACGAAATGTCCGGCGACTTGTTGAAGGTGATGATGGAGCGGGCAACCTCATCGAACACCTGCGTATCCAGCCGTTCTGCCCCGTCCTCTATCGTGTCCCAGCCATCGTCAAAGGCGTGGCGCGTTTCCCGTTCATACCGCCCGGTCTGATTCGAGATGGCGCCACGCCCCCGATGCTCGAAACGCTCTGCCACGCCCGTTGTGTCGAGAAGCGTGACCCGTCCTGATTTCTTCAGTTTCTGTCCCGTACGCATACCCGCCACAAAGCCAGAGAAAAAAGAACAAATCAAGAACTTTTAGATCGCTTTCTGTGGGATTTGCCGCCGGATAGATAGGCCCTCACCCGGAGGAGCCTTTGTTTTGCCGGAATAGAAGCTGATACTGCGCTTGCAAACATGGACACACCTTTCATGCTCAGCATATTCAGGGTCTTCGCCGCCAGCTGCGCCGCCTTGCTGCTCGCGGGCTGTTTCCTTTCCGACAAGCCGCTGATCGGAGAAGGGATCCACATCCATGACGGACCTTTGACCTTTTGCCTCGATGCGAATGAACCCTGCCATCAGACAACGCTTCAGGAGGATGCTTATCTGATCCTGCCCAATCCTGAGGATGGCGAGGATGAAAAGCCGATCGCCGTGCGCTTCCGCCCTCTGATGAAGGCAGGCGGTGAGACGATCTGGCTGGGCGAGGCCGATCTGTCCGGTGAGGGCGATCAGGAGGCATGGGGCTATGTGGTGGCCCGCAAACTCAAGGATACCGACCTTGGCATGCGGGAATATGAAGTCGCTGTGCCCGATTGCAGCCAGGCCAGCTCATCCCAGCTCATCCAGTATGGCCTTGAAAAGGACGGGCCTTATGGCTGCCGCGTGACCGATCTTGATGCCTTCGCCGAATATCTGCGCACGCGCCACGCCGATGATTTTGCCAGCGATGCGTGGTGGGCAGAGGCGCGCTAGGTCCAGCGATCCCATGTGTGGGGCACGCCATGGGTGAGGCAGATGTCGCGCAGGCGATCAGTGGCTTTCGGATCGTTGGCAAGGAATTCGATGGACAGCGCCATCAGAAGCTGACCCCAGGCCTCCTTCGGCACAATCGTCCAGAACTCATAGTCGCTGTCGCCCCAGCATTCCTCGACGCTTTTGCCCATGTCCTGCGTATCGATGACGAATTCGCCGTTCCGGAGCGACGCGCGAACGGAGCGGAATTCCTCCCCCTCCTGACGAAACAGCTCGATGGATTTTTCCGGGTCGCTCATCGGCCTTTTCCTTTCGCCGCAAACAGGGTGCGCCAATAACCACCGCCCGATGGCCGGGGGCGCTTCCAGCCAGACTTTTCCAAGTCTGTGGCGGAAGCCCGCGCCTGCGCGTTAAGCTGGATCAGCCGCCCCCTGCCCAGCGCGCGGACAAGGCCGGGGCCGTCGAGGGCGCCTGCGCCAGATACGTCCGCGTACAGACGCCGGGAGAGCAGCAGCCCCTGCTCCGGCAGAGGCTGGCCCAGCTTTTCCGAATAGCGGGCCGCGTCTTTTTCCAGGGCCCGGGCACGGCGGTCGTCTGACCTGTAGCGGAGTTCAAAGAAGGCCGCTTTGCCGGGGCGGGTGTCGATATGGTCGCCGGCGCGCTCGGTCCACTCCCGCGACAGGGCAGTGGTCGCTGGCAGGATCAGCAACCAGTCGCCGCGCGCCCCTGCTACGCCTGCCGGGACGGGCTCGCCCACAGCGGTCACCACGCGGGCGCCGGTGGCCTCGGCGATCTTCACCGTCGCGTCAGTCGAGCCCTGATCCACAACGATCACCTCACGGATCAGGGCTGCTTCGAGGCCGGGCATCAGGCTTTCCAGGCACAGTGGCAGGTCTGCCGCCGCGTCCAGTGCCGGAATGATGATGGAGAGCGGCGCAGGCATCAGTGTTTCCGGTGAGATTTCGCAAGGGCGGAACGCAAAGGCCAGCTGAGGCGTTCATTCGGCAGTTTAGTCAAGGAGTCCGCAGATGGCGACGATCTATGAAGAGCTGAAGTCTGATCATGACAAACACCGCAAACTGCTGGCGCAGCTGGAGGATACCAGTGGCGATTCGGAGGCGCGGCGCGCGCTCTGGCACACCTTCTATTACGATGTCGGCGCCCACGCGGCGGCTGAGGAAGTAAGCTTCTACAGCGGACTGATCGCCAAATCTGACGGCCAGCCCGAAGGCCGCCATTCGGTGGCCGAGCATCACGAGCTGGACGAGATCCTCCAGGAGCTCAACGAAATGGATATGAGCTCCCCCGGCTGGCTGACGCGCTTCAAGACGCTGAAAGACCGCTACGAGCACCATATCGACGAAGAGGAAGAAGATATCTTCCCGGTGGCAAAAGACGTGATCGGCCCCGACAAGAGCGGTGAGATCGCGGCAGAATTCGTCCGCAGGAAAAAGCAGGAACGCAAGCTGGTGGACAAGAAAGCCGAAGAGTCGCTGGAGGACTAGGCTTCCAGTTCCCCCAGCCGCTTTTCGATCAGCAGCAGGTCCCGCCAGGCCCGGCTCTTGTCCTGCGGGCGGCGTAGCAGATAGGCCGGATGCAGCATCGGGATCAGCGCCGCAGTGTAACCGCCCGGCGTGCGGTAGGTATACTCGTTGCCCCGCAGCTTCATGATGCCGTCCCGGCTACCCAGCAGCGACACGGCCGGAACGCCGCCTGCGGCCACGATCAGCTTCGGGCGGGTAATCTCGATCATCCGGTCCACAAAGGGCCGGCAGACGGCAAGTTCATCCAGTTCCGGGTTCCGGTTGCCCGGCGGGCGCCAGTAATTGACGTTGGAAATCAGCGCATTTTCCGTGCGGTGGCGGTTGATGGCAGCCAGCATCTTGTCCAGCAGCTGGCCTGCCTTGCCCACGAAAGGCTTGGCCCTGCGGTCCTCTTCGGCGCCCGGGCCCTCCCCGATCACCATAAGGCTGGCACCCGGAATGCCATCATAAACCACCGTATTCTCGCAGCTTGCCTTGAGCGGGCTGCCGCCAAAATCGCCGATGGCGCAGGCCAGATCATCGATGGTGGCGCACTCTCCGGCAATGCGCTCGGCCTCGCGAATCCAGTCCGTAACGCTGCGGGCGCCCCGGCGGCGGACCACCGGCACTTCGGCCTGCTCGGCAGCCGCAGGGGCTTCCGCAACGGCAGGCGCCGCAGCCAGCAGAGCCTCCACCAGAGGCTCGTCAACAGTAACGCCCATTGCAGTCCACCATTCGGTGAGTGCAGAAATCGGCGCTCTTGACGCAGGGGATGACATTGCGGACAGGCTGGACCTTCGGGAAACAGGCTGTAAGTGCTACCCCGGATACAGATATAAAGCGCAAAGCGCAAACAAGGAGCAGCTTATGGCGGAGACCCCTGAGCGCGAGTCGATGGAGTTCGACCTGGTTATCGTTGGTGGCGGCCCGGCAGGCCTGTCCGCTGCGATCCGGTTCAAACAGCTCGCAAATGAAGCCGGTGAAGACCTTTCCGTGGTCGTCATCGAAAAAGGCGGCGAGATCGGCGCGCATATCCTGTCCGGCGTGGTCATGGACCCGGTTGGCCTCGACCAGCTGATTCCCGATTGGCGGACCCGCGATGACCGGCCGCTGAAAACCGAAGTGACCGATGACAAGTTCATCTTCCTCGGCCCTAGCGGCAGCGCCGACATTTCCTGGCTGCCGATGCCCCCCTTCATGAAGAACCACGGCAACTTCACCGGTTCGCTGGCCAACGTCACCCGCTGGCTCGGCGCAGAGGCCGAAAAGCTCGGTGTGGAAGTGTTCCCCGGCTTTGCCGCTTCCGAACTCGTGTTTGACGACAAGGGCGCCGTCAAAGGCATCGTCGCTGGCGTCATGGGTATTGGCGCAGATGGCCAGCCGAAGGACGACTACCAACCCGGCATGGAACTGCTCGGCAAATATGTCCTCTTCGCCGAAGGGGCCCGCGGCTCGCTGACCAAGCAGCTGATCCGGAAGTTCAATCTGGATGAAGGCCGCGACCCGCAGAAATACGGCATCGGCCTCAAAGAGGTCTGGTCTGTTCCGGAAGAGAATTTCAAGGAAGGCTATGTCCAGCACACGATGGGCTGGCCGCTCGACAACAATACCGGCGGTGGCAGCTTCCTCTACCACTTCCGCGACAATGGCGAGCCGTTCATCACGGTCGGCTTCGTGGTCCACCTGAACTACGCCAACCCCTACATTTCGCCCTATGACGAATTCCAGCGCTTCAAGCACCATGAAACCGTTGCCCACTTCCTGAAGGGCGGCAAGCGCGTGGCCTATGGCGCGCGCGCCATTACCGAGGGCGGTTTCCAGTCGGTTCCCAAACTTGCCTTCCCGGGCGGGGCGCTGGTCGGTTGCGGCGCAGGCTTCGTCAACGTGCCGCGCATCAAGGGCAGCCACAACGCCATCCTCACCGGCATGATGGGCGCTGAAGCCGCCTTCGAAGCCATCCGTGAAGGCCGCGCCGGCGACACCCTGGAAAACTATGAAGAGGCCTATGCCGGTTCCTCGGTCTACAAGGAACTGAAGATCGTGCGGAACATGAAACCGCTCTGGTCGAAACTCGGCACTGCGCTTGGCATTCCGGTCGGCGGCCTCGATATGTGGGTTACCTCCCTGCTCGGCGGCTTCTCTTTCTTCGGCACGCTCAGCCACGGCAAGACCGATGCGGCCTCGCTGAAACCGGCGAAGAACTTCAAGCCGATCGAGTATCCGCGTCCGGACGGCGTGCTCAGCTTCGACAAGCTGACCAACGTGTCCTTCACCAACACCTATCACGAGGAAGATCAGCCGGTTCACCTGAAAGTGGCTGACCTCGCCCTGCAGAAATCGTCCGAATACGACGTTTATGCAGGCCCTTCGGCGCGTTACTGCCCGGCCGGGGTTTATGAATGGGTGAAGGAAGATGGCGGCACGATGCGCTTCCAGATCAACTCGCAGAACTGCATCCACTGCAAGACCTGCGACATCAAGGATCCCAACCTGAACATCAACTGGACGGTTCCGGAAGGTGGCGGCGGCCCCGCCTATCCCAACACCTGATCTGAAGAATTCCGCTGCGCCGCCCTCATTCAGGGCGGCGCAGTCACCTTACCGTCATTAGAGTTGCGCCCGCCTTGCTCTTGCCCCAAGGGACTGCTTGATTGAGCGTTCCCATTCAGGAGTGAGCGAATCCCCATGCTCGAAACCTCCCGCGTCCCGGCCGGTATACTTGCCGTTCTGCTGGCCCTTTCCCCGGCCGCCTGCGCCAACATTCCGCATCTGGCGGCCCCGCAGCAGGAGGAAGCCGCTGCGGACGCACGCGCGCCCACCCGGCTTTCGCCTGCCGCGCAGGCAACGGCCATCCCGGGCGCTGTATATGCCAGCGCTGAAGATGCCATCGGCGCAGGCGACACCGCTGGCCTGCTGACGCTGCTGGCGGCCATGCCCCAGAACGAGCGGGAGGTGGATAATTTCGCCAATGCCTATCTCGCGCTGGACCGCGCCGCAGATGGCGACTTTGCCGGTGCCCGAAGCTATCTGGGCGTCACCGGCGATCCGGAAACCGAGGCGGACCTGCCGGGCTTTTATCTCTGGCTGGATGCCTGGCTGATCGCGCTGGAAGGCAATGGCGACGCCGCCATCGAGCGCCATCGCGATGTAGCCGGCAGCATGCCCGGCATTACGGCAGACCTTTCATTGGCCGCCCTGCTGGAAGCTGCCGGACGCACAGATGAAGCCCTCGCCGTCTATGAGGCCCTCACCCCGTCCCGGATCGAAGCCCCCGAGCATGAATTCGATCCGCGCAGCATCGTGTTCCAGCATGTCAGCACGGTGGTCGTGCGCCATGCGCTGCTATTGCAGCGGCTGGGGCGCATTGACGAGGCCAAGGCCGTCTACGAACAGCTTGCCGCCGCGCAGCCTGAACAGGCCACCAGCTATGCCGCCGCCATAGAAAGCCTGGAAACCGGCAAGAACCTCGACAATCAGCCGCTTACCTTCGCGACCGGCTTTTCGCAGTCCCTCTCGGATGTTGCCACCGCGTTGCAGCAGCAGCGCTACATCACCGCCGCGCTGGCAGGCCGCGACCTTGGCGGCCTGGACACTGAACGGGCGGGTTTTGATCTGGTCACTCTGGTAATTGACCCTTCCAATGAAGCTGTCCGCAGCGGCGTGGTCGATGCCCTCTATGAGCAGGCCCTGTTTGACGGGGCCGCGCATGTCGCGCTGGCCGCGCCTGAAACGACACCTGCCCTGCAAATCTCAGCCGCCCAGGCCCTGATCATGTCTGATCATGAGGCAGAAGCGCGCGCCGCGATTTCCAAGGCACTGAGCCTTTCAAATGACGATCAGAAGCTGCAGACCCTCTATGGCGCGCTGCAGCTTAGCGCCCTGCTGAACGACCGCGAGAAAGCCATGAAGCTGCTCCCGGAGCTGATGCAGCTGGCGGTCAATCCGGCCGAGCAGGCTGCGGCCAATGGGCTGGCGAGCTCGCTCTACAATCATTTCGGGGAAATCCCGCAGGCCGTCAGCCACGCTGAAGAGGCGCGCCGGCTGGACGATACGCATGAGCGCCGGATGACGCTGGCAGACCTGCTTGGCCGTGAAGGCCGCGTCAATGACGCGCTGGTGATCCTGCGCAGCGAGCGGCTTGCCCGCCCGAATGATCCTTACACGCTGAATTCCCTCGGCTATTTCCTCGTCACACGGACAGACCGTACGGATGAGGGCTACAAGGTTCTGGCCCGCGCCATGCTGCTGGCCGATAGCGATCCCTACATCGCCGATTCGTTTGGCTGGGCACTTTACCAGTATGGCGACCTCGACCGGGCGCAGCGCCTGATCGAAGGCTCGCGGGAAGACCTGCTACCCCACCGGCATTGGGAAATCGAAGACCATCTGGGCGACATCTACTGGCATCAGGGCAAACAGGATGAGGCCCGTACTGCCTGGCAGGCCGCGCTGGACAATCATCCGCCGCAGCTTGAGCGGGATGCGATTGCCCAAAAGCTGGCCGATGGGCTGACGACACCGGCTCCCAAGAAGAAGCCGCTGCCGGAGATCCGCATCGATGATGGCGAGATCAACCGCCGCGACATCTGACACCGGCCCCTTTTGCCCGCCACCGGCGCGCCTTAGTATAGCCGGAAATGCGTGCGACCTCGCTCGCACGTAGAGTAGACTGTGGCCGCAGGTCCACGATTCGCCGCAAGGTTTGCAGATGACAGATGCCCCCCCGACCTTCCAACCCTCGCGGAAGCCTGATCCCTACCGGGAACCCGGCAAGTATGCCGGCCTGTGGAAATGGCTCCGCCGCCTGGTCATTCTCGGCCTGGTGCTGGGGGTTATCGGCATCATTGTGGTCTGGGTCTACTTCGCCGCGCTGGGCCGGGACGTTCCCTCGATTGCCAAGCTGAAGCAGTATGAGCCGCCGATCACCTCGCGTGTTCATGGCGGCGATGGCGCCCTGATCGCGGAGTTTGCCAGCCAGCACCGCGTCTTCGTGCCCTACGAGTCGATTCCCGAGCATGTGATCCAGGCTTTCGTCGCCGCGGAAGACAAGAACTTCTTCACCCATGATGGCCTCGATTATGCCGGCATCGCCCGGGGCGGTATCAATACAGCCAAGAACAAGATCAGCGGTTCGGGCGGGATGCAGGGTGGCTCGACCATCACCCAGCAGGTCGCCAAGAACATGCTGTTGACGCGCGACCAGAATATCGAGCGCAAGGCCAAGGAAGCCATCGTTGCCCAGCGCATGGAGAAAGAGTTCACGAAGGCGCAGATCCTCGAACTCTATCTCAACGAAATCTATCTGGGCGGCCAATCCTACGGCGTCGCCTCTGCCGCACTGAACTATTTCAACAAATCCCTGCCTGAGCTGGACCTGTCGGAAGCCGCGATTCTGGCCTCGCTGGCCAAGGCGCCGTCGGCTGTGAACCCCTACACCAACCCTGACCGCCTGCTGGAGCGCCGCAACTATGTGCTCGGCCGCATGGTCGAAGATGGCTACATCACACGGGAAGAGGCCACCGCAGCACGCGAGCGTCCGCTGACCACCACGCGCCGCCTGCGCGGGCCGGAATATGCCGCCGCCACCTATTTCGTGCAGGAACTGCGCCGTGAACTGATCAAGACCTATGGCGAGGACACGCTGGAGCAAGGCGGTCTCTCGATCCGTTCCACGATCGATACCCGCCTGCAGCTCGCCGGCCAGCAGGCTCTGCAGAACGGTCTTGTCGCCTATGACCGCCGCCATGGCTGGCGCGGGCCGCTGGCCACCCTTCCCGTTGATGAAAACGCCGCTGCGGCGCTCAAGGAAGTCGAACTGCCCGGCGGCTATGGCGCCTGGGAAGCCGCGCTGGTGACCTCTGTTTCGGCCAATGGCGCCGAACTGCTGCTGACCGACGGGGCCAAGATCAAGCTGCCCGCCGAAGAAGTGAAATGGGCCGCCACCTACAAGCCGGCAGAGGGCAAACCCGGCCTTCAGGCAGGCTACGTCATCCTCGCGGAATTCAAACGCGAGGCGTCCAAGGACGGCGCAACGGCTGTGGCCGAAGAAGCTGCAGAAGGGGAAGGCGGCGAAGCCTCCGAAGAAGCAGCGCCGCCCCAGCCTGTCATGGTGCCCGTCGGCAATGCCACGCTACGCCAGGTGCCCGAAGTTGACGGCTCCCTGGTCGCGCTCGACCCGCATACGGGCCGCATCCTGGCAATGCAGGGAGGCTATTCCTTCTTCAAATCCAGCTTCAACCGCGTCACCCAGGCAAAGCGCCAGCCGGGCTCCAGCTTCAAGCCCTTCGTCTATGCCGCTGCGCTGGAGAAAGGCTACACCCCCGCCAGCCGTATGCTGGACGCGCCTTTCGTCTCGTTCGACGTATCGACCCAAAAATACTGGACCCCGAAAAACTACACGGCCGGCCAGTCCTCCGGCATGGTGACGATGCGTGTGGCGCTCGAGAAGTCGCTCAACATGGTCACCGCCCGCGTTGCGCAGGATATCGGCATGCCCGCCGTGTCCGACCTTTCCGAACGCCTCGGCGTCTACCAGAAACTGCCGCCCTATGCCGCCATGTCGCTGGGCGCAGGCGATACGACGATGATCGACCTGACGCGGGGCTATGCTGCCTTCGTCAATGGCGGGCGCCTCGTCACGCCAACTCTGCTGGATCGTGTGCAGGACCGCTATGGCCGCACCCTCTACAAGCATGACACACGCGCCTGCGAAGGGTGCAATGTGGACGACTGGAATGGCGCCGAGCCGCCTGCCCTGCCCGACACGCGCCAGCAGGTGCTCGATCCCATCGTGGCCTACCAGGTCACCCATATGCTCGAAGGCGTGGTTGAGCGCGGCACCGCCCGCCGGGCCCTTCGCGTTGGCAAGCCGCTCGCCGGCAAGACGGGCACCACGGATGACTACCGGGACGCCATCTTCGTCGGCTTCTCGCCGGATCTCGTTGTCGGTATCCGCATCGGTTTCGACGACAACCGCTCGCTCGGTGAGGGTGAAGCCGGTGGCTCGGTCGCCGTGCCGATCTTCACCGAGTTCATGGAAAAAGCGCTGGAGAAGGAACCGCCTACGCCGTTCCGTATCCCGCCCGGCGTCCGCCTCGTGAAGATCGATGCGCGTACCGGCGCCCTGGCAACGCCCGGTACGGCAGTGGTCATCGATGAAGCCTTCCGCCCCGGCACCGAGCCTGGCCTGACCGCCTTCAACGGCGCCGACGATTGCCTGTCGATCTCCGGCTCCTGCGGCCCATCGCGAGACCCTGTCTCTCCCCTCGAGGACGACACGGCCGACGCAGATCTGGGCGACGTCTTCTGACGTAAAAATCGCAGCTTTGACCCCATGCGGCAGCCCGGTTATAGGGTCTGCAGACGCCTGCTTCTTTCTACTAAAGGTTACACGAGGTTTATCATGTCCGCAGAAATTCGTTCGCTGATCGATCAGATCCGCCAGTCTTCCACCTTGCTACGGAGGCGTCTTTGACTGGGATACAGCCACCAAACGCCTTGATGAGCTGACCGCCCTTTCCGAGCGCCCTGACTTCTGGGACGATCCGCAGGAAGCCCAGGCCATGATGCGCGAGCGCCAGAAGCTCGCTGACGGCATCGCCCTGGTCCAGACGCTGGAAAAAGACATCGCCGACGCGCCCGAGCTGATGGAACTCGCCGAGGGCGATGCCGGAATGCTGGCCGATCTTGAATCCACCCTGCGCCGCTCTGCAGAGCGCGCCGCCGAAGCAGAACTCGCCGCCCTCCTCTCGGGAGAAGCCGACGGCAACGACTGTTACCTGCAGATCAATGCGGGCGAAGGGGGCACGGAAAGCCAGGACTGGGCCTCCATCCTGCGCCGCATGTACGTCCGCTGGGCCGAGAAGCGCGGCTATTCGGTGGAGCTGCTGGACGAGCGCGAAGGCGAGGAAGCGGGCATCAAGTCCGCAACCCTCCAGATCAAGGGCGAGAATGCCTATGGCTGGCTGAAATCCGAACAGGGCGTCCACCGTCTGGTGCGCATTTCGCCCTTCGATTCCTCGGCCCGCCGGCACACCTCCTTCTCCTCAGTCGCGGTTTCGCCCGTTATCGACGACAAGATCGATGTCGAGATCAACCCGTCAGACGTCCGTACAGATACATACCGCGCCTCTGGCGCCGGCGGCCAGCACGTCAACCGGACCGACTCCGCCGTCCGCCTGACGCACATCCCCACCAACACCGTGGTTCAGTGCCAGAGCGGCCGCTCCCAGCACCAGAACCGCGATGAAGCCTGGCGGATGCTGCGCTCGAAGCTCTACGAACTGGAACTGCAGAAACGCAAAGCCGTGGCTGATGCTCAGTATGCCGACAAGAGCGCGATCGGCTTTGGCCACCAGATTCGCTCCTATGTGCTTCAGCCCTACCAGATGGTCAAAGACCTGCGCACCGAAGTTGAGACCTCCGATACGTCCGGCGTTCTCGATGGGGATATTGACCGCTTCCTGTCTGCCGCGCTCGCCGCGTCGGTCAACAAGGATCAGGATGCGTGACCAAGCCTGCGGAGCCTCCTTCCGGAAACAGCCAGCCCATCCGCGTGGAGGGCCGGCTTGTTCGCTGGAACGGAGACCGCGGATTCGGATTCCTCATCCCTGTAGCGGGTGGCCCTGACGCCTTCGCGCATATTCATGCTTTTGCGAAAGATGATCGTCACATCGAAGAGGGCCACCTCTATATCTATACTGCAACAGCGGACGAGAAGGGCCGCGTGCGGGCCAGCGACATTCGCCCGGTGCGCCCCGCCCCGCCGAAGGTTCCCCTCTGGAAAAAGATAGCTGGACGTGCCCCGCGCCTGATGGTCATTCCGGCATTTCTTTTTATTGCCACGGCTGTCGCCCTCAGTACGCAGATATCCCCGCTCTGGCTTGCCGTTTACGGAATTGCCAGCGTGGTCACCTTCATCGGCTATGCCCTGGACAAACGGGCAGCCGAACACAATGAGTGGCGCATCTCGGAAACGATCCTGCTGATGCTCGGGCTCGCCGGCGGGTGGCCCGGCGCCATCATCGCCCAGGAACTGTTCCGTCATAAGACGAAAAAACTGTCCTTCCGCACATTGTTCTGGATGAGCGTTGCAATCAACATCGCAGGCTTCGTCCAGATCGCAGCTTTTACCGGCGCTTAGATTTTCCGCCCGTTGCCAGCGCCAGCGCCTTGGCAAATACGGTCGGCAGGCCGGCTTCCGCCTCCGGATCGGCCCACATCCCCTCGCCCGCCGGATTGCGCGCCGTCTCCGCCTGCCAAACGCTGAGACGCAGGGTAAAATGCGTGAACACATGGCGCACTTCGCCCAGCGCCTGCCAGTCTGCATCCGAAGGCGGCTCTGCCGCAGGCGGCGGCCCCTCCTGCCAGGCCGCAGAGGGCAAAGCCAGCATCCCGCCCAGCAAGCCCTCCGGCGGGCGGCGCACCAGCCACACCTTGCCGCGCCTGCGATACACCCAGGCATGACCATAACGCACAGGCTTGGCCACCTTGGCAGGCTTCACGGGATAGCGCTCCGGCGCCCCTTCCGCGCGTGCCGCACACATATCCGTCAGGGGGCAGATCATGCAGTTGGGCGCCGCCGGCGTACAGATCGTCGCGCCAAGGTCCATCATCGCCTCGGCAAAATCTCCGGGCCGCTCCTGGGGCACCAGCCGCGCCACTTCTGCCGCCAGGCGTTTCTTCTCTTCGGCCCACGCCCCCTTCAGCGCCATCAGCCGGGCAAACACCCGGTCCACATTGCCGTCCACGGCGGCAGAACGCTCGCCAAAGGCAATCGCCGCGATGGCGCCAGCGGTATAGGGGCCAATCCCCGGCAGCTCGCGCAAACCGGCGGATGTTTCCGGAAACCCGCCCCGCGCGGCCACTTCCCGCGCGCATTTCAGCAGGTTGCGCGCCCGCGCATAATAGCCAAGCCCCGCCCACGCCCGCATCACCTCCTCGTCGGGCGCCGCCGCCAAATCCTCCACCTGGGGCCAGCGCTGCGTGAACGCCTCGAAATAGGGCGCGGCATGGGGCACGGTTGTCTGCTGCAGCATGATCTCGGCGAGCCACACGCGGTAGGGGTCGCGCGCCACGCCAATCGGTGCCCGCCAGGGCAGCACGCGCGCATGCCGGTCAAACCAGGCGAGCAGCCGGGCAGGCAGTTCACGGAAATCTGATCGCCGGGTCACCTGTGTAACTTCCCCTCACACCCGAAGCCGGGCAATGTGCCGCTCATGGTCCAGTTTACGAGCCTTGATCCCATTGCAGAAGCGCGCGCGCAGGTGAAGCTGCGTTATTCGCGGGCCCGGCCCGTGCGTGCGCCGATGAAGCCGCTGGGGCTGATGGCAGAGCGCGTGGGCCGCAAGGCGGGCACGGCGAAACTGCCGCCCCTGAAGCAGATCCAGCTCAACTGGCGCCAGATCGTGGGTGAGCAGATCTGGCGCTGGTGCCAGCCGGAGAAGATCACTGCGTCGAAGGAGGGCCGCGTCCTGACGCTGATGGTGGTGCCCCAGGCGGCCCCTATGATCCAGCATCAGTCGGAAATCATCCGCCAGCGCGTCTCCGTGGCCGCAGGCGGAGACATCACCTCCATCCGCATTATCCAGGGCCAGGTCCGCCGCACCGGCCCAAGTGAATTCCGGCGCCGTTCGCGCGCGCTTACCCCGGCCGAGAAGGCCGAAGTCGCCGCCCATGCAGACCCTATCGACAATCCGCGTCTGCGCGCGGCAATTGTTGCGCTGGGCGAGGCTGTGCTATCCGCCACAGAGTAAACAGGATCGCCCCGGTTGGTTAACCCTTTTGAAACCGGCGCGCCCCATCCCTTAACGCGAGGCTTATGATCATGCTCACCAATACCCGGCGTTTCGCAGCAGTGGCGTTCTCCGCCCTGGCACTTGTTGCCTGTGGCGCGGCGGGCGGGGGCACATCCTCCGCTGAAAACGCTGGCAGCGCCGTCAATGCAGATGGCGAACTCGGCCATGTGAAGGGCAATGTGGACGCCCCGATCACGATCATCGAATACGCCTCACCCACCTGCCCGGCCTGCAAATACTTCCATGACAATGTGAAGCCGGCGCTCGAGGAGAAGTTCATCTCCACCGGCAAGGTGAAATTCGTGTTCCGCGAATATCCGCTGAACGAGATCGACGTCGCCGCCTATGCCATGGCCCGCTGCGCCGGTGAGGACAAATTCTTCGACGTGCTCGACGATCTCTTCGCAAATCAGGATGGCGTGCGCTACGCGGCCCAGAACGGCGTTGTGAAAACCACGCTCAGCGCCATCGGCCAGCGCCACGGCATCGCCGACAAGGCCGCGTTCGACGCCTGCCTCTCCAACAGCGACATCCGCAAACAGCTCGCAGATGTCTACGCCACGTCTGAAAAGTGGGGTGTCGAGGGCACGCCAACCTTCATCATTGATGGCGTGAAACAGAATTTCCAGGGCGAATACACGACGGCTGAAGGCTTCGTGAAGCAGATCGAGGCAAAGCTCGCCGCTAAAGGCGCGCAATAGCCATGAGGGTCTGGCATGCAGATAACTGAACTCCGCATCGCCGGCTTCAAGTCGTTCGTCGACCCGCAGACTGTCCCGATCGAGCCAGGGCTGACAGGGATTGTCGGCCCCAATGGCTGCGGCAAGTCCAACCTGCTCGAAGCGCTGCGCTGGGCCATGGGAGCCAACTCCGCCAAGGCCATGCGCGGCGGCGAGATGGACGATCTCATCTTCTCCGGCTCGTCCACGCGCCCGGCGCGTGAGACCGCCGAAGTCATCCTTGTCCTGGATAATTCCAGACGCACCGCACCGCCCGAATTCAACGGCGCAGACCTCTTGGAGATCGAGCGCAAGCTGAAACGCGGCGCCGGGTCCAGCTACCGCATCAATGGCCGCACCGTACGCGGCAAGGACATCCAGCTCCTCTTCGCGGACGCCTCAACCGGGGCCAACTCTCCTGCTCTTGTCCGTCAGGGCCAGATCTCCGAGCTGATCGGATCGAAACCCCAGAACCGCCGCCGCATCCTTGAGGAAGCCGCCGGCATCGCCGGTCTCAACACCCGCCGGCATGAAGCCGAACTGAAGCTGGACGCGGCGGAGGCCAACCTCCAGCGCCTCGCCGAAGTCTCCGCCGAGGTGGAGCGCCAGCTTACCAGCCTCAAGCGCCAGGCCGGCAAGGCCCGCCGCTATCGCCGCCTGTCGGAAGAAATCCACGGCCTCGAAGCGCTGCTCGCCCATCTGCGCTGGGCCGATGCACGCCAGACCGCCGAAACCGGCCGGGCCCAGCTCGAAGTCTGCAAGCGCCAGGTCGAGGACCTCTCCCGTGAGGATGCCTTGTGTGAGCGCGCCCGCATAGAGGCCGGAGAAGGCGTCGGCCCGCTGCGGGAAGCGGAGATGGCCGCCGCCGGGCGCCTCTCGCAGACCCGCATCACGCTCGCAAAACTGGAAACTGAACACCGCATCGCCGCCGAAGCCGAGCAGCGCCTCGACGCCGAAGCTGCCCGCCTCGCGGAAGACCTTGAGCGCGAAACCGCCGCCCGCGCCGAGGCGGATGCCGCCCTTGCCCATGCCCGCAGCGAGCTTTCCGCCCTCCCGGTGGAAGATGACGCTGCCAATCAGGCGCTGGAAGTAGAAGCCCAGCAGGCCCTCGCCGCCGCCCGCGCCCGGCTGTCGGCTGCCGAATCATCTGCCGATGAAGCCCAGGCCCGACTCTCCGAAGTGCGCGCCCGCCGCCGCGCCGCCGAGGAAACTGCCGCCCAGCAGGCCCGCCGCAAAACTCAGCTCACCGCCGAAGTCGAGCGCCTGAAGAACGAGATGACCGGTCTTGAGGATGCCGCGATCCACGTGCTGCGCGTCCGCCAGGCCAAGAATGCCGAGGCCGAAGCCGAAGCCGCGCTGAATGATGCCGAACGCACCGTGGAACTCGCCGAGGCCGAGATCCTCCGCGCCCGTGACGCCGAGGCCGCTGCCCAGCCCCCACAGGAACAGGCCAGCCACAATGTCCGCGCCCTCGAAGCGGAAATCGCCGGCCTCGAAAAGCTTCTGCGCCGCGCCGATGCCGCCACCAGTGCCCCGCCGGTGGTCGAGCGCATCCGCACCCGCGATGGCTATGAGAAGGCGGTCGCCGCTGCCCTCGGTGACGACATTTCTGCCTCGACGGACAAGGCCGCCGCGCTTTACTGGGGCGGCGCCAATGTGGCTGCCCTCAGCCTGCCTGCGGGCGCCGAAGCGCTTTCCGCCTATGTTGACGCGCCCGGCGAACTTGCCGCCCGCCTCGCCCAGTGCGGCCTTGTCAGCGCGGCCGATGGGGCCCGCCTGATGGCAGAGCTTCAGCCGGGCCAGCGCCTTGTCTCCCGCGAGGGCCATCTCTGGCGTTGGGACGGCTTCACCCGCACGCCCCAGGCCCCCGTCAGCGCCGCTGCCCGGCTGGAGCAGCAGGCCCGCCTCGAAGCGGCGCGCGCCGACCTCGCGCCCCAGCAGGCAGAGCTGACCCGCTGCACCGAAGCGCTGGAGACCGCCCGCAAGGCGCGCCAGCAGGCCGAGGAGACCCTTCGCCATGTGCGCCAGCTGGTCGGCCCCGCCCAGAAAGCCCTCAGCGATGCCCGCGCCTTCGCTGCTGAGGAAGTTCAGGCCGCCGAACGCGCCAGTCTGCGCCGCGATACCGGCAACGATGCCCTCGCCCGCGCTGAAAGCGAACTCGCGGCAATTGCCGAAGCGATGTCTTTCGCCACCCCGCTGGCCGCTGGTGAGGAAGCCAGTCTGGAAGTGGCCCTCAGCGCCGCCCGCAATGAGCTGACCGCCGCCCGCGCCGCCGAAACCGAATCGCGCGGCCGCCTGACCGACCTCACCCGTGGCCGCGAACAGGCCGCTGCCCGCCGCGCCGCCTTGCAACGCGATCTCGACAGCTGGACCACACGTCTTGTCTCGGCTGACGAACGCCTCGCCCGGCTTACGGAGCGCCGCGCCGATGTGGCCGCCGCCGCGCTCAGTGCGCGGGAACGCCCCGCTGCCCTCACCGAAGAGATCGCCGGCCTCTCCCGAGAACTTGAAACCTTCGAGAATGCGCGCAAGGCCGCTGCCGACGCTCTAGCCGTCAAGGAAGCCGCCATCCGCGAAGCGGACACGGCCGCCCGCCGCGCCTCCGCCGCAGCCTCCCAGGCGCGCGAAGAACTCGCCGGCTGGAAGGTAAAGCTCGAAAACGCCGAAATCCGCCTGGCCGAGGCTGTTGAAGTCGCCCGCAACACCTTCCAGCGCACGCCCGAAGGCCTGCTGGCGATTGCGGAGGCCAATCTTGACGCTGACACGCTGGGCGCCTTCACACCCCGTGAGGCCGAAACACGCCTCGACGCCCTCCGCCGCGAGCGGGACCAACTCGGCGGCGTCAACATGAATGCCGAGGAAGAAGCCGAGGAACTCGAATCACGTCTCGGTGTCCAACTCGCCGAGAAGGAAGACCTCACCGGCGCCATCGCCAAGCTTCGCCAGGGCGTCGAAGCCCTCAATGCCGAAGGCCGCGAGCGTCTGGTGAAGGCATTCGAGACGGTCAACGAGCACTTCAAGGCCCTGTTTACCGCCCTCTTCGGCGGCGGCCAGGCCGAACTGCGCCTGATCGATGCCGATGATCCGCTGAATGCCGGCCTCGAAATCTTTGCCCAGCCGCCCGGCAAGAAGCTTGGCACGCTCAATCTCATGTCCGGCGGCGAGCAGGCCCTGACCGCCTCGGCGCTGATCTTCGCGGTGTTCCTCTCCCGCCCCGCCCCGATCTGCGTGCTGGACGAGGTGGATGCCCCGCTGGACGACGCCAACGTCGACCGTTTCTGCAACATGCTCAACGAAATGCGCCAGCGCACCGACACCCGTTTCGTGGTCATTACCCACAACCCCGTCACCATGAGCCGGATGGACCGGCTTTTTGGCGTAACCATGCGGGAAAAAGGCGTCTCGAAGCTCGTCTCTGTAGACCTTGCTGCAGCCGAAGAACTCGTTGCGGCGGAGTAGCGCACCACGCGCTCTATTTTTTCAAATAAAAACAAAGCAATATCTTTTGCCATTCCCCGTTGACTTGCCAAGGGGGCGCCCATAGTTTGCGCCGCAATCCGGGGGGCTCCCCATCGGTGCGGATTCGCGTACACGGAGCGCTAAGGCCCATGTCGAGCGAGCAACCAGATGATCTGAGCGAGCGTATCGCAAAGGCGCTGGAAGAACGTGAGGCAAAGGCTGCTGCGAAACGGCGGAAACAGGCATCAGATGATGTGAGCGTCTCGGCCGGAGCGTATGCGCTGCGTTTCGGGATCGAATTTGTCGCGAGTGTCTTTGTCGGTGGCTTTCTGGGCTTCTGGATCGACAAGTTCGCCGGCACCCACCCCTGGGGTCTCCTGGTGATGGGCATGTTTGGTCTCGCAGCCGGCATCCGCGCCGTCATCCGGGCCTATCATGAGCTGAATGCTCGGGCTCAAAAGATTTCACCGGGGCCGGACAAGGCCCCCGACGACGGAACGAAAGACGCATGAACCTGATGCCGGCCATCGCGCTTGACCCGATCCACCAGTTCGAAGTCACCAAATGGCTCGATCTGCGCCTGGGGAATATCGACATCTCGTTCACGAACGCTTCGGGCTTCATGCTCCTCGGCGTCGTGCTGGTCATTGCCTTCTTCGGCATGGCTTCCCGTAAGGGTGATCTCGTGCCCTCGCGCCTGCAATCGGTCGCGGAGATGGGCTATGGCTTCATCGCAGACATGGTGCGCAGCGCCGCCGGTGAAGAAGGCCTGAAATTCTTCCCCTTCGTTTTCACGCTGTTCTTCTTCATCTTCTTTGCGAACATGATCGGCATGGTGCCGTATGCGTTCACCACCACCAGCCACATCATCGTCACCGGCGCCCTCGCACTGACGGTCATCCTGATGGTGATCGTGGTCGGCCTGATGAAGAATGGCCTCGGCTTCTTCAAACTGTTCGCCCCCTCGGGCGCCCCCTGGTACATCTACATCATCCTGACGCCGATCGAGATCATCTCCTTCCTGGCGCGCCCGCTGACCCTTGGCCTGCGTCTCTTCGCAAACATGCTGGCCGGCCACATCATGCTGAAGCTGTTCGCCGGCTTCGTGGTGGCCCTGATCGGCGCTGGCGCGGTGTATGTTCCGATTGCCGCTCTGGCCTTTGCGATGGGCGTTGCGCTCAACGCGCTGGAGTTCCTGGTCGCCGGCCTTCAGGCCTATGTCTTCGCCATTCTCACCTGCGTGTATCTCAATGACGCGCTTCACGCGGACGCCCACTAGGAGGCCCCGCGGGAGTGCGTCACGATACCCCGCATCAAACTGCTTGACGGCGCTCAGCGAACACGCTTCACGGGCGTCAAAATACCCCTAACCCCTTTTCCCTCAAAGGAGATACCTGATGGAAGGTAACATCACAGACGGCCTGAAGTATGTCGGCGCTGGCCTTGCTACGCTCGGCATGATCGGTTCGGCACTCGGCGTGGGCAACATCTTCGCCAGTTTCCTGGACGCCGCCATGCGCAACCCGTCGGCTGCTCCGCAACAGACCGGTAACCTCTTCATCGGTATGGCGCTCGCAGAAGCTCTGGGTATCTTCTCGGTGCTGATCGCCATCCTGATCCTGTTCGTCGCCTAATCATCCGCCGGATTCGGCTGGTTCTGACCGCGACGGAGATATTGCCATGATGATCGCTTTCCTTGCTGAGACTGCCGGCCACGGCGGCGAAGCGGCGGCCTTCCCGCCCTTCGAAACCTGGCACATGCCGTCCCAGCTGTTCTGGCTGGCGGTGCTGTTCACGGCGCTTTATCTCGCCCTGTCCCGGTTCATCCTGCCGAAGATGTCGGACACGATCGAGAAGCGCGCCAATCGCGTCGCTTCCGATCTCGACGAAGCAGCGCGCCTGAACAATCAGGCCGTTGAAGCCCAGAAGGCTCTGGAACTGCGCCTGGCGCAGGCCCGCGCCAAGGCACGCGAAACGGCTGAAAAGGCCCGTGAGAAGACCGAGGCAGAACTTGCTTCGGAAACCGCACGGGTCGATGCCGACCTCGCCAAGAAGCTCGAAGCCGCTGACGCCCGCATCTCCAAGCTGCGCGCCGATGCCATGACGAATGTCGAGCAGATTGCCGTGGACACTGCAGACGCCATGATCACACGTCTTGGCGTCAAGGCTTCCCCGGCAGACCTCAAGAAAGCCGTCTCGGCGGCTCTGGAACAGGCATGATGAAGAAGACAGCTTCTTTCCTGATCGCTGCCCTCGCCGCTGCGCCGCTTGCGCACGCTGCCGAAGGTGGTTTCGTCGGCGGCCTGGCATATGCCGCAAAGGATCCGGTAACCTTCGTTGCCTTCCTCTGCATGGTCGTCTTCCTGCTGATCGCCGCCCGCATGGGGGCGTTCAAGGCCGTCCTGGGCGGCCTCGATGGCCGCGCTGCCGCCATCCGCATGGAACTCGAACAGGCTGCCAGCCTTCGCGAGCAGGCTGCTGAAGCCTTGGCGCTGGCCGAACGCCGCGCACAGGACGCAGACAAGGAAGCCGAGGCCATCATCGAACAGGCCAAGCGCGACGCCAAGGAAATGCTCGAAGAGGCCCGCCGTGACCTCGCCGAGAAGATTTCCCGCCGCGAGGCTCAGGCCGCTGCGCGTATCTCCCGCGCAGAAGCGGACGCTGCCAGCGAAGTTCGCCGCGCGGCCGCTGACGCCGCCACCGCTGCCGCCCGCCGCATCCTCGCCGAGGAAAAGTCGGTCGACCAGTTCGAGGCGGCCGCCCGCGAAATCGAGCGCGCTCTGAGCTGATCTGCTCTGCGTCTCAAGGCCAAAAGAAAGCCGCCCCTCGGGGCGGCTTTTTTGTGTCCGGGATTGTCCGAAAATGTCCGGATTTGTCCACGCCCTGTCCGGGCGCGTCCTTACTCGGGCGTGTCTGTGCCCTCTTCTGGCACGGTTGTGTCGTCAATGATCTGCGGTTGCGTGTCATCAATGATCGGCCCGGTTTCCAGCACCGAGAGCAATGACTGCGGCACCGTCCCGGCCGGGCACGTCACCGTCGCCATGCGGGAATTGGCAATCGCATGAGAGGCCGCTGCCATCTCCGGGGAGCTTTCCGAGCGGAATACCCAGGCCATCACCAGCATCCCCGCAATCGCTGCAGAGACCGCCGCCACAGCCCCCCAGCCAGCGCCCAGTTCGGTCAGCGGATTGGGCAGCGCGCCAGCCACCGGCGCGGTCACAACCGGCATGACAGGCGCCTTGGTGCCATTGGTCTTCAGCGAGGCCGCCGCCAGGGCGGCGGCGCCAATGGCGTCGCGCGCCGGGGCGGGCTTGATGCCCAGATCCTTCTCCCGCTTCTTGCGCGCGTCTTCGGCAATCGGATCAGCCGGGTGGGCCGCAATCCAGTCCGCGCGCTTGTCATCATCCTTGGCGCCGAAGTTAAGCCACTGGCGCAGATCGGTGCGTCCATTCCGGCGGCCAAGTTCTTCAATTAACTGGAAAAACCCCTCAGGCGTCTTGCGGGAGGTCATGCCCTCGATGGCGTAACGCTTCTCCTGCCGGAACGGCTCATAGGGGATCGTCTTGTCGATAGCTGCCTGAATAAGTGTGCCGGGACGGGAATTGCCCACCGAGGCGGCTGCCCTCACCCAGTCGCTTTTCACGGCATTCTCAGACCACAGCACCAGCACAGACTGCGAATTGGTCGCATCCCGGGCGTCCTTGGGGTCAAAAGTCTCGTCCACCTGGGCCTGATTGAACGCCACGCGGAACTTCAGCGACCGCAAACGGCGCACCACCAGCTTGGCAATGTCCCGGTCTGCTACAGCAGACACCAGAAAGACGTCGTAACTCATCGTACTCTACCTCGCATAAGGCCTGACCGTAAGGATAACTGCAGAACGCCTGAACGCCAGTCCTGCTGCATCCTAGCGATTTTTGTGCCTGTTTTTCAGGAGCGAAAGGGGCTAAGGCGCCCTTTCAGGAATTTTAGAGGTATTCGCCCCATGGGCTTCAAATGCGGTATCGTTGGCCTGCCGAATGTTGGCAAGTCCACCCTTTTCAATGCTCTGACACAGACGGCAGCCGCACAGGCCGCCAATTACCCGTTCTGCACCATCGAGCCGAATGTGGGCGAAGTCGCCGTGCCTGAGCCGCGCCTGACCAAACTGGCGCAGGTTGCTGGCTCGAAAGAGATCATTCCGGCCCGCATGAACTTCGTGGACATTGCCGGCCTGGTGGAAGGCGCCAGCCAGGGCGAAGGCCTCGGCAACAAATTCCTCGCCAATATCCGCGAAACGGACGCCGTCATCTATGTGCTGCGCTGCTTCGAGAATGACGACATCACGCATGTCCGCGGCAAGGTAGACCCGATTGCCGACTTCGAAGTGGTCGAAACCGAGCTGATGCTGGCCGATCTCGACAGCCTGGAAAAACGCAAGGCAAACCTCATCAAGAAAGCCAATTCCGGCGACAAGGATGCCAAAGCGCAGGTGGCGCTGATGGATCTGGCGCTGAACGAGCTGAAGGAGGGCCGCCCTGCCCGCAAGGCCAAGGTCCCCACCGATGATCTAAAAGCCTGGAACATGCTCCAGCTGCTGACCGCCAAGCCGATCCTGTTTGTCGCCAATGTCGATGAAGCCAGCGCGGCCACCGGCAACGCCTATTCCAAACAGGTTGAAGAGCGCGCCCGGCAGGAAGGCGCCATCGCGGTCGTCATTTCCGCCCAGATCGAATCCGAACTCGCCATGCTGGACGATGCCGAGAGCAAGGAATTCCTCGAAACCCTCGGCCTGGAAGAAGCCGGCTTGACCCGCCTCATCCGCGCGGGCTACGAGCTTTTGGGCCTGCAGACCTATTTCACCGCCGGCCCGAAAGAGGCCCGCGCCTGGACCATCCACAAGGGCTGGACTGCCCCGAAAGCGGCCGGCGTCATCCATGGTGACTTTGAAAAGGGCTTCATCCGCGCCGAGACCATCGCCTTTGACGACTACGTGGCCTGCGGCGGCGAAGTCGGCGCCAAGGAGGCCGGCAAAATGCGCTCCGAAGGCAAGGAATACATCGTCCAGGACGGCGATGTGATGCTGTTCCGCTTCAACGTCTGAGACCACATCACGCCGAGTAAGAAAAAGGCCGGACCTTGCGAAGGGTCCGGCCTTTTTCTTTGTCTTGGATACCCGCCAGTTACGGCATCGCCTCAAAGCCCGGCGTGTCTTCCACCGGCTTGCGGTTGATGTCGACGCCCAGCATCAGGACGATCGCGGCAGCAAAATAGATCGACGAATAGGTGCCGATGACGATCCCCCAGATCATCGCCACGCTCATCCCCTGCAGCACCGGGCCACCGAAGATGACGATGGCCAGAACGGCGATGATCGTCGTGCCGCCCGTCAGGAATGTGCGGGAGAGTGTCTGGTTGGTGGCAATGTCGATCACCTCGGTGGCCGGCATCTGCTTATACTTCCGCCGGATCTCCCGGATCCGGTCGAACACGACCACGGAATCGTTCACCGAATAGCCGATGATCGTCAGCAGCGCCGCAATCGTCGTGAGGTCAAATTCCAGCTGCAGCAGCGAGAAGAGGCCAATGGTGCCGACCGCGTCGTGCACCAGCGCAGCAATGCCGCCCACGGCATAGGACCATGTGTACCGGAAGGCGATGTAGAGAAACATCATGATCGTCGCCACCCCGAGCGCAATCATCCCTTCCCGGAACAGTTCACCGGATACCTTCGGCCCCACCGAATCGTTCCGCAGGATGTCTGCGTCGGTGAGATTGAACTCCTGCTTGAGCGCATTGACGACATAGGTGTTGGACGCGGCAGACTGCCGGTCCGCCTTGTCTTCGTCCGAGAGTGCCTGGAACTCCGGGCCCAGCAGAGACGGGTCGAGATCACCAAAACGGATGACCACCAGTTCTCCATTGGCATTGGTGGCCGAGTTTACAGTCAGGCTGCCCTGAATGCGGCTGCGCACTTCGGGCACCGTCACCTGCTCCGTCTGCCGCAGCTCGATCACCGAGCCGCCGGCAAAGTCTACGCCGAGATTGAGCCCTCTGGTCATCACCAGATAGACCGAGGCGATCATCATCAGAACCGACAGCACCACGCCGACATAGCGATAGCGCATGAAGGGGATGTTGGTCTCTTTAGGCCAGTATTTGATCAGCATCTCTTCTGCTCCTACCCGCCTAAACCGCAAAGCTCTTGGTCTTGAATGCCTTCATCCAGAAGACCGTCAGCATCCGCGTGAACACGAAAGCAGTGAACACAGAGGTCACGATGCCGAAGGCCAGCGTCACGGCGAAGCCTTTCACCGGGCCAGACCCGAGCGTGTAGAGGATCACCGCCGCAAACAGCGTCGTGACGTTGGCGTCCAGAATGGTGACCAGCGCGCGCTCATAGCCCGCCTGCACCGCCGTCCAGATCGACCGGCCGTTATTCTGTTCCTCGCGTATCCGCTCGAACACCAGCACGTTGGCGTCCACCGCCATACCGATGGTCAGGATGATACCGGCGATCCCCGGCAGGGTCAGCGTGGCGCCAACCAGCGACAACGCCGCGAAGATCAGGATCACGTTCGCTATCAGCGAAAACACCGCAAACATGCCCTGCAGGCCATAGGCCAGGACCATGAACACAGCCACCAGCGCGAGGCCAACGACCGCCGCCCGGAAGCCAGACTCGATGGAGTCTTCCCCCAGCGTGGAGGAGACGACCCGCTGGTCGAGGAACTGCACCTTGGCCGGCATCTCCCCCGCCGCGATGATCGCGGCAAGGTCCTGTGCCTGCTCGATGGTGAAAGAGCCGGTGATACGCACATTGCCGCCCGGGATCGGCTCGTTGATGCGCGGGGCTGACATGATCACATCATCAAGCACGATGGCGAACAGCTTGCCCGAATTGTTCCGCGTCGTTTCGTAGAACTTGCGCGCGCCATTGGCGTTGAGGCGGAAGTTGATCTGCGGGCGGTTGGCCTCGTCATTGCCCTGGCTGGCCGTGGCAATATCTGAGCCGACCACTTCAGGGATCTCGCGCACCAGCAGCGGCCCTGTCTCCGGCCCTTCCAGCAGCCGGAAGCCCGGCTTGAGGACACCGGCCTGGGCCGAAGCAATCTCTGCCGGGCTGGATTCGACCAGGTTGAATGTCATCCGGCCATCGCGGCTCAGAAGATCCTTCAGGCGTTCCGGGTCCGGCTCGCCCGGTGCTTCCAGAACGATGCGGTTGCTGCCCGAGGGCGTCAGCGAGATTTCGGCCACGCCGTCCGGGTCCACCCGGCGGCGCACGATGGTCATGGTCTTGTTCAGCGCGTCCTGCAACATCGCCGTTTCAGACGCCGAGGAGACACCCACAAGGATGCTGTCCGGCCCCGCCCGGGAGATGTCGAACGTCTTGCCGCCGCCAAGGCCGCCTTCAATCGGGCTGTTGATCCGGTCGAGGCGCCGCAGGGCATCCTCCACCGGGAAGTTGCCGTCTGCATCGGCCCGGCTGAGCTTGATCAGCATGCTCCGGCCGCGCAGTTCCGGCTGGAAGAAGATCGGATCACGCTCCGAGGTACGGGCAAAGGCCGAACGCACATCGCGCGCAAACACCTCAAGCCGGCTGCTGATCACCTCCGTCGCGGGGATCTCCATCTCGAGATACACACCGCCGCGAAGATCGAGGCCAAGATTGACCGCTTTCTTGGGCAGAAAGCCCGGCGCATTCGACATGTTCACGGCATTCGGAAGCGCCATGATCACGCCCCAGATCAGCACCCCGAATACCACCAGAACTTTCCACGCCGGAAACTGAAGCATTGCGCTATCCTATTGCTTGGAGAGGAGACCGGGCGATCAGTCGTTCGCGGGAACCGGCTCAGCCTTGTTGCGCACTTCAATCACCATCGACTTGATGACGCGGACGCGGACATTCTCTGCCAGATCAAGGGAAATCTCGGTATCGCTGACCTTGTTCACCTTGCCGATCAGGCCGCCGGAGGTGACCACGGTATCGCCGCGCTTGATATTGTTCACCATTTCGGTGTGCTTCTTGGCGCGCTGTTGCTGCGGGCGGATCAGCAGGAAGTAGAAGATCAAGATGAGCGGCAGGAACATCACCAGCTGCATCATCAGGCCGCCGCCAGGAGAAGCGGGGGCGCCTTGCGCCATCGCAGGCATAGCCAGCGTGGCCGAAATGAAAGCGAGCGTCAGGAAGCGGGCGGACATGTCGGCATTCTCCAGATAGTTCTGCGGCGGGAAAAGGGAACTGAGGCGTATAGCGGGGCAACCCCAGCTTGGCAAACTACCCCTGCAGGCGATTCCCCCTGCATTCAAAGCACTTGCGCGCGCCCTTCGACAAGCCGGGGCATCCATTGGAAGAGGGGCTGGCGCCCGATTACCTCGCCCGTTGCGGCAACGCGCACCAGGCTGGTCTGGGCCGTCCCGGCCACCACCGGCACAATAAGCCGTCCCTGCCGGGTCAGCTGCGCAGCCAGGCCCTCGGGCACGCTCTCAACCGCCCCCGCCAGCACGATAGCATCGAACGGCCCCTGCTCAGCCCAGCCATGGAGGCCGTCGCCATGGGCGATTGACACATTCGCGATGCCCAGCCGCGCCATCCGCGCGCGCCCTTCCTCAGCCAGCCGCCCGAACCGCTCCACCGCAAACACATGCCCGGCGAGCTGAGCCAGCAGCGCCGCCATATAGCCAGCGCCAAACCCCACCAGCAGCACGCGCGCATCCCCCTCCCGCGTCAGGCCCAACGCCTGCAGCAGATGACCGGTTGCAGAGGGGCGCAGCATCACCTGCCCGCACGGGATGGGCAGCATCGCATCCTCAAACGCCAACGCCTCCAGCCCCGGCGCGTCCACAAAGGCGGCGCGGCCGATGGTCTCCATCGCCGCCAGCACCAGAGGATCGGTCACCCCCTCCTGCCGCAGATGCAGGAGAAGCCGCGCAGCGCGGAAGGGATCGGCGATCAGCTCTGCCATGACTCCTTCAGGGTTTTCAGGAACGGCTCGTGCGTCAAGTCCACATGCAGCGGAGAGATGGAGACATAGCCGTCATAGATCGCGCGGATGTCGGTGCCTTCATCGGGCTTGGACAGCTTCCCGCGATAGCCGATCCAGTAATAATCATTCCCGCGCAGGTCTTCGCGGCGGTCGGTATGGATGATCGCCTCATCGCGGAAGCCCTGCCGGGTGATCTGGATGCCGCGCACATCGCCGGGCTCCACATCCGGGAAGTTCACATTCATCACCACGTCATTGGGCCAGCCCATCTCCAGCAGCGGGCGGATCGCCTTGGCGCCCCAGGCCTTGGCCGTTTCCCAGGAGAGGGAGCCGCGCTCGCGGAAATTCTGCGCCTGGCTCAGCGCGATCGACGGCACGCCGAGCTGCATCCCGAACATCGCTGCCGCAATGGTGCCGGAAAAGCTCGTATCCTCGGCAATGTTCTGCCCGCGATTGACGCCAGAGAGCACAAGATCCGGCATCTCCGGCATCAGATCGCGCAGCGCCAGCAGAACAGCGTCCGACGGCGATCCCGCAACCGCCCAGGCCTTCGCCCCCACCTTGCGCACCCGCACAGGCTGCGTCAGCGAAATCGCCCGCCCCTTGCCGGATTGTTCTTCCTCTGGCGCAGCAATCCAGATGTCATCGGAAAGCTCCTTGGCAATCTCCTCCAGCACGGAGAGGCCGGGGGCATTGATGCCGTCATCATTGGTCAGGAGAATTCTCATATCACCCTTCTAACTCCCCTCTCCCGCTTGCGGGAGAGGGGCTGGGGGTGAGGGCTGCGGCGTCAGCCGCATTTCCCTGCCTCGCCCCCTCATCCCCAACCCCTTACTCGGGAAATCGCAGTGCGATTTCATATCCTCGTAAGCCCCCAAGGGAGAAGGGGCTTAGTTGATAACCTCTACCCCGCCCATATAAGGCACCAGCGCTTTGGGCACCGTTATCGAGCCGTCCGCATTCTGATAATTCTCCAGCACGGCCACCAGCGTGCGGCCAACCGCGAGGCCCGATCCGTTCAGCGTGTGAACATATTCAGGCTTCGCCTTCGGCTCAGGCCGGTAGCGCGCGTCCATGCGGCGGGCCTGGAAGTCCCCGCAGTAAGAGCAGGAGGAAATCTCCCGATAGGTGTTCTGCGAGGGCAGCCACACTTCGAGGTCATAGGTCTTGCGCGCGCCCGCGCCCATATCGCCGGTGCACAGCAGCATGCGGCGGAAGGGCAGCTCAAGGCGCTTCAGAACTTCCTCCGCACACCCCGTCATCCGCTCCAACTCCTTCAGCCCCTCTTCCTCATTCGCCACGATGGAGACCAGCTCCACCTTGTTGAACTGGTGCTGCCGGATCATGCCCTTGGTATCCCGCCCCGCGCTGCCCGCTTCGGACCGGAAGCAGGGTGTGTGGGCGGTGAAGCGGAGGGGGAGCTGCGAAGCCTCGAGGATCTGTTCACGGACGAGATTGGTGAGGGGAACTTCTGCGGTTGGGATGAGGTAGCCAACAAATGGCCAATCCTGCACCGTTTTATCCAGCATAAATTTAAGGCGCATAGAATTGTATTCGCCAAACACCACCTGAGCGGTTTTAATGGCATCCAACAAACGATTTGGACCAGTAGGTACTTGTTTAATTGCCGCTACAAAATCTTCATTTTTTTCGAACTCGTTAGACAATCTGTCCATCTGTCGAAATATTTCTTGAGTCTTGGCAGCGGTGCGGAACAAGTCCTCTTCGAATTTTGGCAACTGACCTGTACCAAGCAAAGCTTGATCTTTGACCAAGAACGGAGGACTAACCTCCTCATACCCATGCTCCGTCGTCTGAAGGTCGAGCATGAAGTTCGCCAGCGCCCGTTCCAGCCGGGTCAGCTTGCCGCGCAGGGCCACGAAGCGCGCGCCGCTCATTCGGGCGGCGGCTTCAAAGTCCATCAACGGAAACCCGCCCTGCCCTTTCAGGGCTTCGCCGAGGTCCGCATGGTCCTTGGGATCATTGATCAGCTTCGGCTCGCCCCATGTATGCTGCTCGACATTGCCATGCTCGTCGCTGCCTTCAGGCACTTCGTCCAGCGGCAGGTTCGGCAGGCCCATCAGCAGATCGTCCAGCGCCTTGCGCGCGGTCTCTTCCGCCTCGCTCGCCTGCTCGATGGTGGTCTTCGCGTCGGCCACCAGCGCCATCAGGCGCGCGGCCTCTGCCTCGTCCTTCTTGGCTTTCGCCTGACCGATCAGCTTGGAATTGGCATTGCGGGCGCTTTCGGCGTCCTGCTTGGCGGTGGTCGCCTCGCGCCAGGCCCTGTCCAGCTCCAGTATCTTCGCGACGGACGATGAGCCCAGACCTTCTTTCCGGCGGTTCCAGGCACGGATGAATTGGTCAGGGTTTTCGCGAATGGCGCGGATATCGAACATTGGGAAGCCTCAGGCTCTGGGGTCAGTGGGTAATGGGAAGGCTCTAATCCGCGCCGCCCCCTCCTGTCCACAGGTCACACCCGGCTGGTCATCCCCTCGGCCTCGGAGTCCTCGGCCTCGGCGTCCTCTTCGGGGGCCTCTTCTGCCGTGTCCTCTACAGGATCGGGCAGGTCCACATCCTTCGCCGCCTCGGCCAGCAGCGCCAGAGGCGTGCGCTCGCGCGGCAGCAGGCGGGCCTCGGGCTCATCATCCACAGGCGCAGGCGGGGGCGCCTTGGGCTTCGGCGGCGGCGCCTCAGCAGGCTCGCGCCAAACCGTCTCCACCTTGTTCTTACCCAGCGTGGTCACCTCGATGGCCGGCTGTATCTGTGACAGGCGGCGCATCATCGCGGCGAAGTTCTTGTGGCCAAACCAGGGGCGCAGGCCCGCCTGATAGGTGGGCGTGAACTCCTGAATGAGGCTCAGCGCCCGCACGATCCGCGATTTGGACAGCGGCTGATCCGGCATCCGCTCGCCCAGCTCCTTGATGATCGCCGCCGCGCGCAGCAGTTCTGGCGCCGGCCCGTCCTTGGGCGCCTCGCTCGTCTCCAGCGCGGCGCGCACCCGGCCCATCAGCGGCGAGCGGCGCTCCCTCACCAGCGTCAGCGGCGCAATCTCCGGCGGGGGCGAGCGCAGGGCATACCATTTGCGCTTGGCGCGCTCATACCCGAAAGCCGCCTTCAGCGCGCTGATATGGATCGCGGCATCGGCATACTGGCTGAACAGCTCATAGGTGGGGTCGGTTTCCTTGCCGCAGGTCACCACCCTCAGCTCCCCGGCCTGCACACGGTTCACCACCGGCACAAAATCTGAGTCGGTCGTCAGGATGACGAACTCCTCGACATCCTCATTCACCAGCGCGATTTCAATCGCGTCCATCGTCAGCACGATGTCGGCAGAGCTCTTGCCCGCGCTGATCTTGCGCTTGGCCAGCGCCCGGCAGTTGAAGGCAGAGAAACCCGCCCGTTCAAATTCCGGTCGGTATTTGTCGAATTGCAGGTTCCAGTAGACGCGCTTGTCGATGAAACGGCGGCGGCGATTCTTCGGCGAGAAGGCGCCATCCTCCAGCCAGAGCAGCCAATTGGACAGTCCGCTGACAACCTCTTCACTGGTCGCGCCGTAGATATTGTCGAAATCGACCAGCAGGACGCTTTTAACGCGCGACACTCGGGCAGGCTCCTCGTTTCTCGGGAGACGATGGGGTTTCTATCCGGCGCCTAGGTTCAACACCTCAAGGCAAATTGCAACGCTGCCGCTGCAGGGAAAATCATTCGGCCGCTGCCGCCGCTTCTTCTTTTTCCGCCTTCCGCTCGATCATGCGCACGCAGAAGATGGAAATCTCGTAGAGAAGGTAGACCGGCGCCGCCAGAAGAAGCTGTGAAATAGCGTCCGGCGGCGTAAACACGGCGGCAAAGGCAAGGATGCCGACGATGGCGTATTTGCGCCCTTTGCCGAGCCCCGATGAAGATACGAGGCCAATCTTTCCCAGAAGGGTCAGGATCACCGGCAACTGGAACGAAATCCCAAACGCCAGCATCAGCGACATCACGAGAGACAGATAATCCCCCACGCGCGGCATCATCTTGATGGTCGTCTGCGCGGCGTCCACCTGTTCCATCGAAACGGTGAAGCGCGCCAGCATCGGCAGCATGATGAAATACACAAACGCCGCGCCCAGCGAAAAGAGGATCGGCGCGAAGACAAGATAAGGCCAGAACGCCCCACGCTCGGTTTTGTAAAGCCCCGGCGCAACGAAGGCATAAATCTGCCAGGCGATCACGGGGAAAGCCATAAACACGCCCGCAAACAGCGCCAGCTTCAGCTTGGCGAAGAAGAATTCCATCGGCGCGGTGAAGATGAACTCCAGCTTCGAGCCGCGCACGTCTTCGGCAACCGACGCAAACGGCGCCACCAGAAGATTGTATATCTGGTCGGCAAAGAAGAAGGCCGCAATCGTCGCCACGGCCAGCGCCAGCAGCATCTTGATCAGCCGCCCGCGCAGCTCGATCAGATGGTCCAGCAGCGGCGCGCGGCTGGATTCCACCTCATCGTCGAGGATTTCGGGTTGCTCGTCCTTGGGGGTGGCGTGGCTCATGCGGGGCCGCCCTTGCTGGCCGGCGCCGCATCCGGCAGCTCGTCCGGCTTGCTCTCCGGCTCTTCGGGCGGCGGCGGGGCCGTAGCCGGGTGTTCGCGCATGATGGCGGAGTTCACATCCGCCTCATACGCGGCCAGGTCATCCTGCGCGGAGGTCAGCGTGTTGGACTTGCGCAGCTCCTGAATTTCCTTCTTCAGCTCGTCCAGCTCGCTCTGACGCGCAATATCGTCAAACGCCGCCTGGAACTCGCGCGCCATGCGCCGGCCCTTGCCCATGATCTGGCCAAGCTTGCGCATCATCATCGGCAGGTCCTTGGGACCAATGATGATCAGGGCCGCTAGGCCAATCAGCAATAATTCGGAAAACCCGATGCCGGGCAGCATGGCTATCCGCCCTCCGCTTGCGTCATCAGGACGAGGTCTTCGTTTCGTCCTTCTTGGGCGTGATGTCGACCATCTCGTCCTTCGTCACCGGCTTGGCTTCCTCATCCTTGAGGCCCTTGCGGAAGGCGCCAATCCCTTTGGCCATGTCGCCCATGATGGACGAAATGCGCCCCCGGCCGCCGAACAGCAGCAGGGCGATGACGACCACGATCAGAATTTGAATCCAGCTTGGCGCCATGAACGCGACTCCTCAGGTTTATGCGAGTATAGAGCCCCGCCGCTGCTGGAACAATGGCGCGAAGCTGCTTAAGAGGTTACCGCATGCGTATAGCGACCTGGAATGTCAATTCGATGAAAGCCCGCCTGCCGACTGTTCTGCAGGTGCTGAACGATATCAAGGCAGATGTGGTCTGCCTGCAGGAACTGAAGTGCGAAACGGATGCCTTCCCCTATCTCGAGATCGAGGAAATGGGCTGGAACTGCGCCGTCCATGGCCAGAAAAGCTATAATGGCGTGGCCATCCTGTCGAAATTCCCCCTGCAGGATGTCACCCGGGAGATGTCCACCCTGAAGGACGATCAAGCCCGATATATAGAAGCCACCGTGCTGGCAGAGCGGCCCGTGCGCGTCTGCGGGCTCTACCTGCCCAACGGCAATCCCGCGCCCGGCGAGAAATATGACTACAAGCTGGAATGGATCGCCGCGCTGGAAGATCATACCCGCAGCCTCCTGAAAGCGGAGGAGCCTTTCGTGCTCTGCGGGGACTATAACGCCATTCCCGCCCCGGAAGATTGCTGGGATGATACCGTCTGGAACACAGATGCCCTCGGCCTGCCGGAAACCCGCGCTGCCTGGCGCCGGCTTAAGCATCTTGGCCTCACCGATGCCTTCAAAGCCTGCGATGGCCGCGCCCACCAATACACCTTCTGGGATTATCAGGGCGGCGCCTTCCAGAAAGATCACGGCATCCGGATCGACCACATCCTCGCCTGCCCCCGCATGACCGACCGGCTCACAGGCATCGAAATCTACCGGAAGGCCCGCGCCTTGGAGAAACCGTCAGACCATGTGCCGGTGATCGCCACATTTGAAGACTGACCCTCGCCCGCTTTCCGGAGCCCCTCATGCCGCCGCATGTCCTGCCGATTGTCCTTCTGTCGATTTCCAACCTCTTCATGACCCTGGCCTGGTATGGCCACCTCAAATTCAAGACAGTACCGCTGGTGCTGGTGATCCTGGCCAGCTGGGGCATCGCGCTGATCGAGTACATCTTCGCCGTGCCGGCCAACCGCTGGGGCCATTCGGTCTATTCGGCGGCGGAACTGAAAACGATCCAGGAGGTCATCACCCTGATCGTGTTCGCCGGATTTTCGGTATGGGTACTCAAAGAGCCGCTCGGCTGGAACCACGCCATCGGGTTCGGCCTCATCGCGCTGGGCGCCTGGTTCATCTTCCAGGGCAAATAGGAACAGGCGGCAAGGCATCGCGCCCCGCCGCCTGCCGGAAGATCTTACTTCGTGATCTCTTCTTTGACTTCCTTGGCAGTCTCTTCGACAGCCTGGCCACCGGCCTTCACGTCTTTGCCAACGCCTTCAATCGTGTTGCAGGCTGCCAGCGCCGGCAGGGCAACGACTGCGATCAGAGCCATCATCACTTTTTTCATCTGATTTCTCCTGTGTGTGGTGAAAGGAAGATGGCCCGGAGCCGGCATTCGGGCAAGCCTCTTCCAATCCTTTCAACGCCTTATGTGGCTTAATTGCCTCACTGCGCGGGCCAGCGTCATTCCCGTTTCCAAACGCTCCGACTCTTTGCTAAAGAGCGCCCATGAAATCCGCTGTTATCGTCTTTCCCGGCTCGAACTGTGATCGTGACGCGCATGATGCGCTGGCCAAGCTGACCGGCAAGGCCCCGGCCATGGTCTGGCACAAGGATGGGGAAATCCCCGCCGGAACAGACCTTGTGATGGTACCCGGCGGCTTCTCCTACGGCGACTATCTGCGCTGCGGCGCCATGGCGGGCAACTCGCCCATCATCTCGCAGCTCAAAGCCCATGCCGAACGCGGCGGCTATATCCTCGGCGTCTGCAACGGCTTCCAGATTCTCACCGAGACGGGCCTCCTGCCCGGCGCGCTCGTCCGCAATGCCTCGCTCCACTTCGTCTGCCGCCCACAGAAACTGAAAGTCGAGAGCAGCAACACCGCCTTCACCAGCGCCTATACCGGCGGCAGCGAAGTCGTCATCCCGATCGCCCATGCCGAAGGCAACTTCTTTGCCGATGACGCTACGCTGGACCGCCTGGAAGGCGAAGGCCGCGTCGCCTTCCGCTATGCCGCGGGCGAAAACCCCAACGGCGCCGCGCGAGATATCGCCGGCATCCTCTCGGAAAACGGCCGCATCCTCGGCATGATGCCCCACCCCGAACGCGCCATCGGCGGCCATGAAGGCGGCACCGACGGCATCGCCCTGTTCAAGAGCCTGATGGCGGCGGCCTGATTTCCGCAATACTGCAATTCATCGCAGCCAATCATGGCCAGGCGGTTGCCGGTTAGGCCTGCTATGTGGAATCTGTTTCTCTCAGGAAGCGCCGAAGGCAAGCCATGACACAGACAGACCTCATCGCCCGCCTGCCCAAGGCTGAGCTTCACCTCCACATCGAAGGCAGCTTCGAGCCGGAACTGATGATGGCGCTGGCCGAGCGCAACAGGATCACCCTGCCCTTCAAGACGCTGGAAGACGCAAAAGCCGCCTACAACTTCTCAAACCTGCAGGAATTCCTCGATCTCTATTATCAGGGCATGCAGGTGCTGCGCACCGAGGAGGACTTCTTCGACCTGACCTGGGCCTACCTCCAGCGCGCGAAGGCCGACAATGTGCGCCATGTCGAGATGTTCTACGATCCCCAGGCCCATACCGAGCGCGGGGTGCCCTTCGGCGTCGTCACCGATGGCATCCTCGCCGCCATCCGGAAGGGCGAACAGGAACTCGGCATCAGCTCCTATCTCATCATGAGTTTCCTGCGGCATCTTTCTGAAGAAGACGGCTTTGACCTGCTGGTGGAGTCCGAGCCCTGGCACGACAAATTCATCGGCGTCGGCCTGGACTCCTCGGAAATGGGCCACCCGCCGCTGAAGTTCGAGCGCCTTTACCAGCGTTGCCGGGAGATGGGCTTCAAACTCTGCATGCATGCTGGCGAAGAAGGCCCGCCCTCTTATGTCCGCGAAGCCCTGCTGGATATCGGCGTAGACCGCATCGACCATGGCAACCGCTGTATGGAAGATCCCGAACTCGTCAGCATGATCCGTGAAATGCAGATCCCGCTGACCAATTGCCCGCTGTCCAACCTGTCGCTCTGCGTCATTGACGATCTGAAGCAGAGCCCCGTCAAGGCCCAGCTCGAAGCGGGCCTTCTCGTCACCGTCAATTCCGATGACCCGGCCTATTTCGGCGGCTATATCGGCCGCAACTATGAGCAGACTGCCGCCGCGCTCGGCCTGTCGGATCAGCAGCTCATCCAACTCGCCCGCAACAGTTTCACCGCCAGCTTCCTTCCGGAGGCGGACAAACAGCGCCACCTTTCCGAAATAGAAACGGCCGCCTGATCCCAGGCGGCCGTAATATTTGGGGATTGTCGCCGGCTTAGCTGTTCGGCTCGGCCTCTTCTGCCAGCGCATCCTCTGCCTCTTCCTCCGTCTCCGGAGCAGCAGCAAAACCGGCGGCAAAATCAGGGTAGCAGTCGCGGATCACGCTTTTCAGCATCGGGTCGGTCTCGAATACGATGCCCCGCGCGCCAGACGTGATCTTGATTTCCCCGGCGCCGGACGCCAGCACATAGGCCGGATGGCTCACCGCTTCCGTCAGGCCCTCTGCCGTATCCGGCGTCATGCCGGGCGTAGCGGGAAGGCGGGCATTGCCGGCCGAAGTGAACATGTCGATGGCCCCCACCGTGTCCTCAGCGGAAACTGCCTTGATCTGCAGAATCCGGTCACCCATTTCAGTATCCGCCGTCATGCACGTCGCCGAAAAGAGTTCCTCACCGTCCGTAGACGTATAGGTTACGGTATCGCGGCCCGCCGTGGCCGAGCGGCCCCAGCTTCCCTGCGCCTCAACAACCACTGCTTCCGGCGGGGGCGGAGCTTCCTCTTCTTCCTCTGCCTGCTCGTCAACGTCTGCTTCAATCGCTTCAGCCGGCTGAGGGTCAGTCGCCTGCGGCTCAGTCTGGGCATAAGCAGCGCCTGCAATCAGCGCGGCCGGAATAAGGGCAATCAATGGGTTCCGCATGATTTAGCTCCTCTGGTGCGTCACTTGAAATGGCCAACGCATCAGAAAGCCGCAGGTTTCGCCCGCCGCAGAATTGCCCAGAAATGGCCTAGTTTGAGGTCCGTGTCGAAAACGCCGCCCGCTCGGCCAGCGCGGCGTGGCCATCGATCATGCGGGTCAGTTCTTCCTCGCTCACATCCATCGAGAAATCCCCGCGCCCATGGCTGCCGCCAAGCACCAGCCCTGTCTTGCGCGGGAACATGTAGAGCGCCCCGCCCGTCCCCGGCGCGGTATACGAATAGTCGATCTCCGGCTGCGGCAGCAGATGCGACAGCTGCCCCCGGATCGGCATCAGCGTTTCATCGCCAAACAGTTTCGCGGCGCCCAGCCCCGTGCAGTTCACCACCACCGGCTGCGGCAGGGCGAGAACTTCCTCAAGCGTTTCAAACCGCCGCGCAACGAACTTTGCCCCGGCAAGCTGGGCATCCTTCATCAGCATGTCGAGATAATAGTCCGGGTCGATCATCATCGCGTGATAGCGTTCCTCATAGGGAAAGCCAAACCGCGTCTCCGTGGTGCGCACGTCAAGATCCGGATACAGATCATCCCCGCCCGGCAGCGCCCAGCGCGGATCCCGCACCCGGTTGGACACTTCCGAATGCTGCACCCAGCTGACGCCATAGCCCGGCCGGTTCACATAAGGCAGAAATCCGCGATGCGCCTCGCGCGTCACCTGCCAGTTGAGCCGCAGGAATTCCTCGCTCGCCACGTCCCGGTCATAGAGGCTTGAGGGCAGCCACAGCGCGCCGGCAATATTTGAGGTCGTGTTCGGATGCATCAGCTCCGCATACACCGTCACGGCGTGGCCCCGCCGCGCCAGGATCAGCGCGCTCGTCAGCCCCATCACCCCGCCGCCAAGGATCGCCACATCCAGCCGCCCGGCCTCTCCCGCCATCACAGCCGCGCGCTGGCTGGTGCCCCAGGAAAGGGTCACGCCGCAGCCGCCATGGCCGTAATTGTGGATCACGGTCTTGTCGCCAAAGCGCTCCGCCTCCAGCCGGAACCCCTGAGGCCGGAACGGGCGCAGGCCCACCACCGTCCGCGTAATCCGGTCCCGCTGGGAAAGCACCTTCGGAAAGGGCCGCGCAAGCGGCGCCGCCGGCATCGTCACAGGCTGGCTGGCGCACGCGGCAAGCGCGCTTGCCCCCATACCCAGAAGAACGGTCCGGCGGGCAAGCTGTGGCATGGGGGGCTCCGTGGTTGCCCGTCCTCTCTAGCCGTGCGCCGCGCCTTCCGCCAAGCCGCCGGAGCGTTACACTCCCGTCATCTGATCCAGCCACCACTGGTTCATCTGCCAGATCGATTTCTCCAGCGGGGATAGCCGCCCCTGCCCGGTCAGCGGCGCGCTCAGCCCGGCCCAGACGCTGTCATTGGCGGCGATGTCTTCCATATGGATCGCGGTGGCAAACTGCGCTGTGCCTTCAACGATTTCCTCAAACCCTTCGGCTTCCTTCAGCCAGAAGGGCAGGCAGATATGGATCTTTAGGCTCAGCCTGTCTGGGCCCTTTGGAAAGAGCTGATACCAGAGCACCGACGCGCCCTGGATGCCGAGCAGGAAATGCGGAAAGGCGGCCGAGGCAAACAGATCCTTGTCCTGCCAATCCTCCAGCCCCGGCGGCGGCGGCAGAATGGAGGGCTCATCGGGATGGGCCGAGGGCATGTGCAGGATAGACCATGGCCCATCGCTCTCCGGCACGCGGGAATCGCGGGCATGGAAGGCCGGCTCAAACGTTTCCGGATGCACGCCGATATGGTGGTAAGCCTCCATGAAATTCTCGGCCAGCACCTTCCAGTTCCAGCCATGCTCGAAGTCCAGCGTCCGCGCCACGATCAGGTCAGACAGGCGGAAATTCTCGAAATAGCGCGTGTAGGTCTCCACCTGCTGCGCAAAGGACGGCGCTTCGGCGTCCAGGTTGGCCAGAATGAACCCCTCCCAAACCTCGCTGCGGATTTCAGGCAGGTTGCAAGCGGCCGGGTCAAACCCTTCTGCGCCCTCCATGAGCGGCGCGCGCACCAGCGCCCCACCCGTATCATAGCTCCAGGAATGATACGGGCAGGTGAAAAGTTTCCGGTTTCCCGTCCCTTCGGCCACCAGCGCCGCCCGGTGGCGGCAGACGCGCGACAGTACGCGCACCCTGCCATCATGCCCGTGCACCACCATCACCGGCTGCCCTGCCAGATCGAGCGAGAGGTAATCCCCAGGCTGACCCACCTGATCCAGCCGTGCCAGCGGCCACCAGCTGCGCCGGAAAATCCGCGCCTCCTCGCGCGCATAAATCTCCCCGGAAGTGTACGCCGCCGCCGGCAAGGTCCACGCCTGCGCCAACGGCGCGCGAACACGCGCGATCATCTCGCCCGCAAAGCCGGGCAAAGTTTCAACCATTTTCAATTCCTCCCGCCACAAAAGTGACGCATGCGTCACGTTTTGTCCACCCTGCCCCGCGCCGATGACACAACAAGGCTGGCCGAGCGCGCCGCCGCAGGTTAAAGCGCGCGGGTTGAACCCAGCCGCGAACCCGAATAGCGCTGCGCCAAATCTTACCTCACGGGCCAAACCGATGACTGATACCGCTGCCATTCTTTCCCATCTCAAAGCCGAGCAGGACGCCGCCTCCGGCGCCGGGCACGGCATCAAGGCCGATGAATGGGAGCGGCTGGTCAGCCGCCTGAGCCGCAATCCGAACCTTGTCGAACTCGGCATCTATTCGGTCATGTGGTCGGAGCATTGCTCCTACAAATCCTCGCGCCGCCACCTGTCGAAATTCCCCACCAAAGGCCCGCGCGTCATCCAGGGCCCCGGCGAGAATGCCGGCGTGATCGACATCGGCGATGGCCAGGCCGCCATCTTCAAGATGGAGAGCCACAACCACCCCTCCTATATTGAGCCTTATCAGGGCGCAGCCACAGGCGTCGGCGGCATCCTGCGCGATGTGTTCACCATGGGCGCCCGCCCGGTAGCCCTCGTCAACGCCCTGCGTTTCGGAGACCCGGGCCACCCGAAAACCCGCCAGCTCGTCTCCGGCGTCGTGGCCGGCATCGGCGGCTATGGCAACTGCGTCGGCGTGCCCACAGTGGCCGGCGAAACCCAGTTTGACGAAGGCTATAACGGCAACATCCTGGTCAACGCGATGGCCGTCGGCCTCGCTGATCAGGACAAGATCTTCTATGCGCGCGGCGCGCTGCCCGGCCTGCCGATCCTCTATGTCGGCTCCAAGACCGGCCGCGACGGCATCCACGGCGCCACGATGGCCTCAGCCGAATTCACCGAAGGCGAGGAAGACAACCGCCCCACCGTTCAGGTCGGCGACCCCTTCACCGAAAAACTCCTGATCGAAGCCTGCCTTGAGCTGATGGCCACCGACGCGATCCAGTCCATCCAGGACATGGGCGCGGCCGGCCTCACCTCCTCTTCGGTGGAGATGGCCGACAAGGGCGGCGTCGGCATCGAGATGGACCTCGACAAAGTGCCCCAGCGCGAAACCGGCATGACGGCATACGAAATCATGCTGTCGGAAAGCCAGGAACGTATGCTGATGATCCTGAAGCCCGGCAAGGAAGCCGTGGCCAAGGCGATCTTCGACAAGTGGGATCTCGACGCCGAAGTGATCGGCATCACCACTGAAACCGGCCGCCTCGTGCTCAAGCAGTTCGGCGAAGTGGTGTGCGACATTCCCGTTGCGCCGCTTGGCGAAGATGCTCCGAACTATGACCGTCCGTGGACGGAGCCACCAAAGCGTCCGGCTTTCGACATTGCAAAACACCCCGCCCCCGCCAACTATGCAGACGTTCTGCTGAAGCTGATGTCGACACCAGACATGGCCTCCAAACGCTGGGTCTGGGAACAATATGACCGCCACGTCATGAACGACACGATAGACAGCTCCCAGTCGGGCGGCGACGCGGCCATCGTTCGCGTCCATGGCACCAACAAGGCCCTTGCCATCTGTTCGGACTGCAACCCGCATTATGTCTCCGCCGATCCCTATGAAGGTGGCAAGCAGGCCGTGGCCGAAGCTTACCGCAACCTCTCCGCTGTCGGCGCCACGCCCATCGCCATCACCGATAACCTGAACTTCGGCAACCCCGAAAAGCCCGCCACGATGGGCTATATCGTCAAGGCCATCGAAGGCATGGCCGAAGCCTGCCGTGTGCTGAACTTCCCCGTCGTCTCCGGCAACGTGTCGCTGTATAACGAGACCGATGGCAAGGCCATTCCGCCCACGCCCGTCGTCGGCGGCGTCGGCCTCATTGATGACCTCTCGAAGATCGCAACCCTTAAAGGCGCCCAGCCGGGCGATGCACTCGTCCTGATCGGCGAAACCGAGGTAGATTTCGGCGCCTCGCTCTATGCCCGCAAATGGCTCGGCCTGAAGGGGGACGATCTCGGCCCGCCCCCGCCGGTGGACCTTGAAACGGAGATCGCCAACGCTGCCGCCGTGCGCTCCCTCATCTCCAGCGGCGCCGTCCATGCTGTCCACGATGTCAGCGATGGCGGTCTTGCTGCTGCGGCTGCCGAGATGGCCCTCGCCGGCAATGTCGGCGTCACGCTGGACCTGGGCGACCGCCTTGCGCGCATCGGCGCCCTCGCCGCTCTCTTCAGCGAAAGCCAGGGCCGCTACCTCGTCGCCGCCAGAAGCGAAGACGCCGTGTTCGACCTGATCGGGGATGTCCCCGCGCTTTACGTCGGCAGCGTCGACAATACCGGTGCGATCACGCTTCTCCATGATGTCCGCAAGGGCGAGAAAACCGTCCTGCCACTGAAAACCCTGCGCGAAGCACACGAAGGCTGGCTGCCCGGCTATATGAGCGCTGTAGACTGAACGGGGGCCGCGCGATGACCCTGGCAGATCGGCTATCCTGTCTACCTGCCTTCGGCTTCGGTGTCAGCGGCCCGCTTGCTACACCTCTGGTGCCGGATCGCGCCTGTGACGCGCTCATTCATCAGATGCTGGAGGGGGGCGGCGCCATCTTCGACACCGGCCCATCCTATGGCGGCGGTCTTGGCGAAATCCGGCTGGGCCGGGCGCTGGCCCGCCGCGCAGATGCCTTCGTCATGACCAAGGCAGGCCTCCTTTCCAGCGGCCTGAAAAAACGCTCCAGAGATTTCTCGCCAGCCGGCCTGCGCGCCTCCATTGAGGCTTCGCTCCAGCGTCTCGGGCGCCCCGCCATTGATCTTCTATGGCTCCACGGCCCCGCCCGAAGCGAGGTCACGGCAGAGGTCATCTGCCTGCTGACAGATATGCGCACAAGCGGCTTGGTCCATCATTTCGGAATTGCGGGGCGCACGGAAGATGCGCTCACCGCTCTGGATGATCCCGTTTTCGAAGCCGTCATGCTGCCGCTGAACAGGGTACCCGGTAATCCCGGTCCAGAATTGGCGCAGCGCGCACGGGCTGAAGGCCGCGCGGTCTTTGCCATAGAAGTTCTGGGCGGGCTTCGCCCTCATGGAAAGATGACGCGCGGGCAGTTATGGCGAACCGCCAAGCGCCTTGCGATGCGCGCCCCCGCGCCAGAACCCATCACCACAGGCACGCCGGACGGGGCGCTCAACTGGGCCTATGACGAAGCCGGAGCCGACATCGTCCTGACGACCACCACTTCCCCAACTCATCTGGCAGCAAATATCACCACGCTGGGCCACCGCCGGTTTCGCCCCGCCTGAACGGCTAACGCCCTTTCCCAGGGAAGTGGGAAAGGGCGCCCTCGCGGCTACTGCTCCGATCAGAACTTGTAGCCGACACCCAGCATCACACCGCTCGTGTCCGTGCTGTCGAACGAGTAATAAGTGTAGTCACCCTTGAGGTAGAGATTGTCGGTGAGGTCGTAACTCATGCCGGCACCGAAAGCTGGGCCATCGGCAGAATCTTCCACATTGATGAAATTCCCGCCGGGTGTCTCCAGTGAGGCATCAAGGTCGACATAGGCATAGCCTGCGCGGGCGTAGGCGTTCAGGCGCTCCGTCAGCGGAAGGTTTGCCTTGCCATAGATGCCGACAAGGTAGTTGAGGCCAATGTCGCCGGACGCCGCAATCACATCGCTGAGATCGCCGTCATTGTTGTCGTCGAAATTGAATTCATCCTCATCCACATTGAAGTCAAACTCACCGTCGTCGATGCCGGTGGCGAGTTCGGTTTCAAGACTGAAGATATTGTTGAAACGATACCCGGCGCGCGCCGCGATACCATGGGTGTCAACGCCGCTTTCTGCGCCGTCGGGCTTGATGTCGAAATACTGGTATCCGCCTTCCAGATAGGGGCCGGCATCCTGTGCATGGGCAGCGGCGGCCAGGCCAGTTGCAGCCGTCGCGATAAGCAGGGATCTGAACATGTTTTCTCCTTCAAGAACGCTACCTGAGTTTGATGCACGCCATTCGGGCGAAGCACACAAACAACGGCGCCGGCGGGAAAGAAGTTCCAGTGAATGTTTCGAAATCTGCAGCTGTTGCAACAGCATCACGGTTCCTCAGAAACCTCTGAATTTATGCTATTTTCCCCGTCGGCCTTGTATCAAAACGGAAAACGGCGAACCTTTCGGCCCGCCGCTTCAAAATCTGTATAATCCGTAATCTGATTAATGACGCAAATGTCACTCGGCCGGCACGAGATAGTCCCGCTTGCCGATGTTCAGCCCCTGCGACCGCAGCAGGGCGTAGGCTATCGCCGCATGAAAATGCAGATTGGTCAGAATGAAACCCGAAAGGTAGGCCTTGCCTTCCATGGGCATCGCGTTGGCGCCCATCGGGATCTGCAGGGTGACATTGGTATTGGCGTCGATCTTTGCACTGTCCACGCCGTTCACATAGGCTATCACCTTGTCGCAGCGCGCCATCAGCTCACCGAAGGTCTGCTCCGTATCGGGGAATGACGGCATCTCCAGCCCCGCCAGCCGCGCCGCGCCCCGCGCCACGCTATCACAGGCAATCTGCACCTGGCGCGTCAGGTCAAACATGTCCGGATAGAGACGATGAGAGAGCAGCACGCTGTCCTCGACATTCATCTGGCGGGCATAGGCCTCGCCCTTGATCAGAATGCCCTTCAGGGCGCCGATGGTCTGTTGGGTCGAAGCCTTGAGGATATGGGAGACCGTGGTGGTGGTCATTGCGCGTTTCCTTCCGTTTGAAGCGTTTCGCCGGCCGGTTCCCGGCGCAGCGTGTTGATCTCTGCCAGTCTTGCGTCCACCGCCCGGGCCGCCATCACCAGCGTGTCCGCCGCGCGCACGAAGAAGTCGAGCGTCAGGTTTTCGAAATCGTCCGACGGATTGTGGTAACCCGGATGATCCTCCACCCCGAAATAGAGGATCGGAATACCCAACCGGTGGAACACGGCATGGTCCGATTGCAGCGTCCAGTCGTTGGGCCCATCTTCCGGCCGGTCATGCCCCATCAGCAGCGTCACCGGCGCGCCGGTGGCAATCCCCGAAATGATCCCGGCCAGCTCCGGCGTGTGATAGGTGCCCGCCACATAAAGTTCGCCGGCTTCTGAGCGGCCCACCATGTCGAAATTGAGGTTCAGCGCCACGCGCGAAAGATCAAACCCCTCCATCCGCGCCAATGCCCGCGCGCCCAGAAGGCCGATCTCTTCAGCGTCCAGCGCGGCGATCACCATGTCATGCTCTGGCCGGTGCAGCGCGAAATACTCCGCCACCGCCACCAGCGCCGAAGCGCCCGAGGCATTGTCATCCGCCCCATTATAAATCTCCCCCTCGCGCACGCCGAGATGATCATAATGCGCCGTCACCAGCAGCGCGGGGCCGACGCCCGGCGTCTTACCCGGAATATAGCCGATCAGGTTTGCCCCCACGATCGGCGCCGCGTCCGCCTCGCGCGGCACAATCGGGAAGGTATGCGTGTAAGCTGTAAACCCCGGCAGCGGCAGCAGGCCGATCTCCTCAAACCGCTTGTGGATGAAGCCGCGCGCCGCCTCATTCCCTGCCGTGCCGCTCGCCCGCCCCTGCAGCGCGTCGGAGGACAGCACCTGCGCCAGATGCAGCATCTCCCCGGCATCCACATAGACCGGCCGGTAGGTCACGCCAGGCAGATCCTCCCCCCCTTTCGGCCACAGCAGCCAGCCGCCAAGCAGAAGGGCAATCGCCAGAACAGCGCCGATCAGCAGGTTTCGGGGAGAAAAGGGCCCGTGAGGTGTCGCAGGTTTCGTGTCGCTCATGCCTTGACCCATAAGGTGTGCCGCCGCATGTGCCTAGTCACCTGAATGACCCCGGAGACCTGCCATGGGCATGAGCCGCGACACGCTGATGAAATACCTGACCGAAGCATTCCCCGACGCCGAAATCACCCTCACCGACCTCGCCGGCGACGACAATCACTGGCAGGCAGAGATCATCAGCGCCGCATTTGCCGGGGTGCCCCGCGTCCGCCAGCATCAGATGGTCTATGATGCCCTGAAGGGCGACATGGGCGGCGTTCTTCACGCCCTGGCCCTGAAAACGCGGGCGCCCTGAAGCCCCGCAACAGAGACAATTGACGTAAGGGCCGGTTCGCGGTCTCCTGCCCCCGCATTGCCTGGGAGGGCTTCGTCAATGATGCGTCAATTCCTCAAACCTGCCGCCATATCCGCCAGCCTGCTGGCCCTTGCGGCTGCGCTGGCGGCCTGCGGCCCCGCAAAAACCCGGATCGACCCTGCCGCCATCGCGATGGAAGAACGTGCCATTGAGGCCCGCGCCTTCCTCAAGGATGCCGAAAGCCAGATCGCCGCGAAAAGCCATCTGGCCGCGCAGGCCTATTGGGAGCAGGCCACCAACATCACCCCGGAAACCAATGCCGCGGCCGCCCAGCAGGGCGCCGAGATGACCAAGCTGGTCGTCAGCCTCGCCAATGCCTCCAAACGGTTCGATGTGAAGACGCTGCCGCCGGAAGAGGCCCGCAAGATCCAAATCCTGCGCAGCGGCATCACCCTGCCTGCACCGTCTCGAGAAGGCGCTGCCGAGGAACTCGCCGACATCACGACAAAGCTCGATGCGACCTATTCCACCGGCAAGTTCATGTTCCAGGGCCGCGAGATCGACCTTCTGGAAGCCTCCCGCATCATCGAGAAATCCCGCAACCCGGCCGAGCTTCAGGCCGTCTGGGAAGGCTGGCATTCCATCGCCGCACCCATGGCGCCGGATTATGCCCGCATGGTCACCATCGCCAATGAAGGCGCCCGCGAGCTGGGCTATCCCAGCCTCGATCAGATGTGGCTGTCGAACTACGACATGAAACCGGCTGAGATGGAGGCCGAAGTTCAGCGCCTGTGGACGCAGGTAGAGCCCCTCTACAAGGAACTGCACTGCTATGCGCGCGGCCGCCTCAACACCTATTATGGCGATGCGGTCCAGCCCGCCACCGGCCCGATCCGCGCAGACCTGCTCGGCAATATGTGGGCCCAGCAATGGTCAGGCGTGTATGACATCCTGAAAACAGACACGCCCAGCCCGGCCTATGATCTCACAACCCGTCTCAACGAACAGGGCTACACGCCCTTGAAAATGGTCCAGACTGGTGAAGCCTTCTTCACTTCGCTTGGCCTGCAATCGCTCCCGCAAACCTTCTGGGAACGCTCGATGATCACCAAGCCGGAAGGCCGCGAGGTCGTCTGCCATGCTTCCGCCTGGGATCTCGACGATTTCGAAGATGTCCGTATCAAGATGTGTACGCAGGTGAATGCGGAAGACTTCCAGACCGTTCACCACGAACTGGGCCACAACTATTACCAGCTCGCCTACCGCTATCAGGATCACCTTTACAAGAACGGCGCCCATGACGGCTTCCACGAAGCCATCGGGGATTTCATCGCCCTCTCCATCACGCCGGAATATCTCGAACAGCTCGGCCTGATCTCGGCAGCGGAAAAACCCGGCGCGGACGCCGATACCGCCCTGCTGTTGCGAACCGCGCTCGACAAGATCGCCTTCCTGCCCTTCGCCCTGTCGGTCGATAGCTGGCGCTGGGGTGTCCTTTCGGGGGAAACCCCGCCGGAGCAGTATAACCAGTCGTGGACGGACATTCGCCTGAAGAACCAGGGCATCATCCCGCCCGCGCCCCGCCCGGCCGATGCGTTTGATCCGGGCGCGAAGTATCACATTCCGGGCAATACGCCTTACCTGCGCTACTTCCTCAGCTTCATCATGCAGTTCCAGTTCCACAAGGCCGCCTGCGAGCAGGCCGGCTGGGAAGGCCCGCTCCACCGCTGCTCCATCTATGGCAACAAGGAAGTCGGCCGCCGCTTCGAGGAAATGATGGAAGCCGGCATGTCCCAGCCCTGGCCCGACACGCTGGAAAAATTCACCGGCACCCGCGAAATGGACGGCAGCGCCATCATCGAATATTTCGACCCGCTGATGGTTTACCTGAAGGAACAGAACGCCGGGCAAAGCTGCGGCTGGTAAGGTAACCGCCCTCACCTCCCACGCCCTCCGGGCGGCCTCAAGGCCCCTCCTCTCCCGGAGGGAGAGGAGCTAGTTGCGTCCAGCCTGGCTGATCCAGAAATGGCGCGGTGAAAACCCCTCT